>CAXTFY010000052.1:11670-15148 GCA_964243265.1 uncultured Acetobacteraceae bacterium
GCGGCTGCGGCATGAGACGGCGGAGCGGGCCTGTCCGGGACTGCGGCGATGCCGGCTGTTGCCGTGGCCGGCGCCAGTTGTGTTGCGGGTGCCCCCTGTGCAGCCAGATCCTGCGCGGGGGAGGAGGCTGGTGCAGAAGGAGAGGCTGAGTCCGGCGGAGGGATGGTCCGGCTCGGGTTGGCGGACCGGCCCGGCGCTGCATCGGTTGCCTGCAAGGCCAGTGCCGGCAAGGCCTCCTTCGGCGAGGCCGGCGCTGGCAGGATCGTCACCGGCAAGGTCGGCCGTCCCGGTGCGTCCTGTGCCGTTGGTGGCGGTGCGACTGGGTCAGCCCTGACCGTCCGATCCGGCGAGGCAGCCCGGACCGGGGCAGCCGGGGCCAGGGCAGCCCGGACTGGCGCAGCCTTGCTTGGGGCAATCTCGCTCGGAGAAGCGGCATTCGGGGAAGCCGCGTTCGGAGAAGCCTGGGTGACCGCAGTCGCTGCCCCGGTTGCCGCGCCATCGATCAGCGCCGGCCCTGGACCCAGTGCAGGCCACCCCTGGCGGTCAGGCCGCACGCCGAGCGCAACCGCCGCCACGCCCGACACGACCGCCAGCCCAAGCACGGCTCCGCCGGCCAACCACCGCGCCCGGGAGGCTGTCGATGCCACCGGGCCGGACTGCAGTATCCGGCCCTGCCGTGGCCGCCCCGCCGAGAGCGCCTCCACCACGGCGTTCCGGACCGCCAGTCCCGGCAAGGCCGCCGCTGGGTCTGGCCCCTCGACGGCGATCACTGGACGCGAGCCCAGGCGCACATGGAGGAAGTCTGCCGCTTCCCAGCCCAGCACCTCCATCAGGCCAGGCTCGCCCGCCAGGACCAGCCGCAGGCTTGCGCCGGCCTCGCAGGCGAACTGGATGTAACGAAGGGTCTTGCGCTGCAGCGCCTCGGCGCCGCTGACCAGCAGCACGATCCCGGCGCACATCGGGTCCGGCACCGTGAGCATCCGGAAGCCAAGCTCCAGTAAGGCGTCATCCTGGGCGGCCAGGTCCGGTTGGCCGACGACCTGGGCCATCAACCCCGACGGGCTCAGGCCACCCGGTCCTGCCGCGGCGGCCCGCAGCACCCGGTAGCGCCGGGCCGCCAACTGCGATGCCGCCTCATCGAGTAGGACAGGCCCGGCGTCGCCTTCGACGATCAGCACAGTGTCGCCGCCGCCGAGGACCTGATTGAGCAACAGGCTGAGCGCCTTGGGCCGGCTTGCCGGCAGGATGATGCTGAGTGTGTCCACGAACTTCCTAAGACCGACAAGCCCAGCCGGATAGCGGCGGGTTTATATCCAGGCGGGTCCACGTTGCAAACCCGTAGAGGACCTGGTGAGGCATGACCAGGCGCCAGGAGGCCGGGCTGTCCCAGCCCGTTCCGCCCCTCGCCGGCACAGGCCCCCGTGGGTAGCGCATTGGGCATCAGCGCCCGGCGTGAGAACGAATAAGGGCAGCGGACATAATTTTCTTACGCTCTGTAATGCAACGCACCAGGCGCGTTTCCGTATAGAGGGGGCGTCCCCATCAGGAGGTCTTCCCCATGAGTATCCAACCTCGCGTGCGCCGCCGCTTCATCCGGATCCTGGCTGCGTTCGGCATCGCCGCCACGCTGGGCGGCTGCATCGTCGTCCCAGCCGGCGGCGGCTACTACCGTCCGCACCCTTACCGCTATTATTACTGACCGGCCCCGTACCGGCGGCCGGCCGACGGCCGCCGGGTCGGCGGAACTCGCGGTCCGCATCCTGGACGCCGCTGCCGAGTTGTTCCTGCGGAACGGCTTTGCGGCAACCAGCATCGAGTCGATCTCGGCCAAGGCTGGCGTGTCCAAGCGCACGCTGTATGCACGGTTCCCCGACAAGGATGCGGTGTTCCTCGCCGTCGTGCAGCGGCTTATCGGCGCCTGGCTGACCGGCTTCGACGCGGCGATGGAGGGCGCGCCGTCGCTGGAGACCGCATTGCTGACGGCCGGCCGGCACATGCTGGCCGTTGCCCTGACCCCCTCGGCGCTGGCGCTGTACCGCCTCGTGGTGGCGGAGGCCGGGCGCTTTCCCGATCTCGCCGTCGCGTTGCGGGACGGCGGCGCCCGCATCGGCATCGAACGGCTGTGCCGCCTGTTGCAGCGGCATCGCCCGGATGCCAGCCCCGCCGACCTGGCTTTCCTTGCGGAACAGTTCCAGCACTTGGTGCTTGCGGGACCCCAGGCCCGGGCTCTCGGCCTGGGCGAGCGCCTGGATGACGATGCGCTCGCAGCCTGGTGCCAGGCCAGCGCGGTCATGTTCTTGCGAGCGATGCCCGGCGCCCCGCCATAACCTGACTTTCACGATCCAAGGTACCATTGCCTAATCGTTAGGCCATTAAACAGCAGAAGCCCGCGAAAGCGGCAATTTCAGGCCGGTGTGGACGGAATCTGGCGGTTCGCCTGCCCTTTGGTTCTGGCAGGGACCGAACCGCTGCCCTAAATCCTGCTGCCGTGCACAAGCCCCCCCTGACAGCGGCGCGATAAGCCTGATGGACAGCAACACCCCGGTCACGACGGGCACTGCGACGCATTGCCCATACTGCGCCCTGCAATGCGGCATGAACGTCGTCCAGACCGGCATCGGCGACGCTGCTGCCTGGGGCGTCGAGTCCCGCGATTTCCCGACCAACCGCGGCGGCCTGTGCCGCAAGGGCTGGACCGCCGCCACCCTGCTCGACAGCCCCGACCGCCTGCTCACCCCCCTGCTACGCGACAGCAAGGACGCGCCGCTGCGCCCCGCCACCTGGGATGAGGCGCTGGACCGTGTCGCCGCCGGCATCCGCTCCATCCAGGCCGAGGCCGGGGTGGATGCCGTCGCGGTGTTCGGCGGCGGCGGCCTGACCAACGAGAAGGCCTACGCCCTGGGCAAGTTCGCCCGCGTGGCGCTGGGCACCGCCAACATCGACTACAACGGCCGGTTCTGCATGGCGTCCTCGGCCGCCGCCGGGCAGCGCGCGTTCGGGCTGGACCGCGGCATGCCGTTCCCCATCGCCGACATCGCCGCCGCCGACTGCGTGCTGGTCAGCGGCGGCAACCCGGCCGAGACCATGCCGCCCATCATGCAGTGGTTCGACGAGGGCCGCGCCCACGGCGCCCACCTGATCGTCACCGACCCGCGCCGCACCGCCACCGCCCGCGCCGCCACCCTGCACCTGCCGCTGACCCCCGGCACCGACGCGGCGCTCGCCAACGGCCTGCTCAACGTCGCCATCACCCGGCGGCTAATCGACCCCGACTACATCGAGGCCCGCACCGAGGGCTGGGACCGCGTGCGCCGCGTCGTTGCCAGCTACTGGCCCGACCGGGTGGAGCGCATCACCGGCGTCCCCGCCCGCGACGTGGAGCGCGCAGCGGTGCTGCTCGGCGAGGCCGCCCGCGCCGAAGGCGGCCGCGCCATCATCCTGGCCGGCCGCGGCTCCGAGCAGCAGAGCCATGGCGTGG
>CAXTFY010000052.1:15158-19510 GCA_964243265.1 uncultured Acetobacteraceae bacterium
GCATTGGGCCTGCCCGGCCGTGCCGGCAGCGGCTGGGGCACCCTGACCGGCCAGGGCAACGGCCAGGGCGGGCGCGAGCACGGGCAGAAGACCGACCAACTGCCGGGCTACCGCCACCTGGCCAACCCGCAGCACCGGGCGGAGGTCGCGGCGGTATGGGGCGTGGACCCGCACAGCCTGCCGCAGCCGGGCCTGTCGGCGTGCGAGCTGCTGGGGTCCATCGGCAACGAGGGCGCCCGCATCCGCGGCTTGCTGGTGTTCGCCTGCAACCTGCTGGTGTCCGCCCCGGATGCCGAGGCGGTGAAGGCCCACCTGCAGGACGCCGAGCTGCTGGTGGTCGCCGACCCCTTCCTGTCCGAGACCGCGGCCATCGCCGACGTCGTGCTGCCCGTGGCGCAGTGGGCGGAGGAAAGCGGCACCATGACCAACCTGGAGGGCCGCATCCTGCTGCGCCGCCAGGCCAAGCCGATGCCGCCAGGCGTGCGGACCGACCTGCAGGTGATCGCAGGCATTGCGGAGCGGCTGGGCGCCGGCGGGCACTTCAGCGGCGACGCGGCGACGACTGGCACCGAGTTCCGCCGGGCCACGGCAGGCGGCATCGCGGACTACTCCGGCGCAAGCTGGGACTACATCCAGGCCGAGGCCGGGGTGTTCTGGCCCTGCCCCGACACCGGCCCGGATGCCGCGCCGCATAGCGGCACCCCGCGGCTGTTCCTGGACCGCTTCGCCCACCCTGACGGCCGCGCCCGCTTTCACGCGGTGGAGTACCACGGCGCGGCCGAGCAGCCTTGCGCCGACTTCCCGTTGATCCTGACCACCGGCCGCCTGATGGCGCAGTACCAGTCCGGCACCCAGACCCGGCGCGTCCCCGAGCTGGCCGCCGCCGAACCCGGCGCATTCGCCGAGATCCACCCCGACACCGCCCGGCAGCACGGCATCGCTGCCGGCGACCAGGTGTGCCTTACCACCCGTCGCGGCACGTCAAGCATGGCGGTGCACCTGTCGCGCGACATCCGGCGCGACACGGTATTCGTGCCGTTCCACTGGAGCGGCGAGGGCGCCGCCAACCGGCTGACTAACGCCGCGCTCGATCCGGTGTCCCGCATCCCCGAGTACAAGGCCTGCGCCGTCCGCCTGGACCGGGCCTCTGCAACCACCAAAGGAAACTAAGCATGAGAGAGAGTACCCCGCACATCCTGGTCGGCGCCCATGCCTTCACGGGCGCCGGCTATGACGTGCCGGCACCGTTGGACGTGACCTACACCGTTCCCTCCGACCGGCGGGCGCAGACCGTGTATTTCCGCGCCGGCAACAGCACGCCGGAGATGATCGCCGTCCTGTTGGTGCGCGACGGCACGACGATGCGCAGCTTCCCGATCGGGGCCAAGGATGCGGTGCATATCCCGCTGGTCGTGGTCGAGGACCTGCAGCCGGACACCAAGCTTGAGTTCCATGTCCTGGCGCCGGCCGGCACTGCCGGCACGCTGATGCTCGATATGGGCTTTGTGGAAATCTAGGGAGATTACGCGATGGATGGCATGACCTATGGCGCCACCAAGCAGCGGCTGGTGGTGGTCGGCAACGGGATGGCGGGCGCCCGCGCGGTGGAGGAGGTCCTGGCCCGCGGCGGCGCCGACCAATTCCAGATCACCATGTTCGGCGACGAGCCGTATGGCAACTACAACCGCATCATGCTGTCCAACATCCTGAGCGGGCAGCAGGAAACCCACGAGATCTATATCAACCCGCTGGAGTGGTACAAGGAGAACGACATCCGCCTGCACAGCGGCGCACGCGTGACGCACATCGACCGCGCCGCCCGGATCGTGACGGCCGACAACGGCGTGCAGGAGGAGTATGACACCCTGCTGATTGCCACCGGCAGCCGCGCCTTCATCCCGCCCATGGAGGGCGTCTGGCGCGATGACGGTAGCCTGCGGCCCGGCGTGTTCGCCTTCCGCGGCATCGACGACTGCACCGGCATCATGGCCGCGGCCAAGCAGAGCAAGGTCGCCGCGGTGATCGGCGGTGGCCTGCTCGGGCTGGAGGCGGCGCGCGGCCTGCTGAACCATGGCTGCGAGGTGCACGTGATCCACCTGGGCAGCCATCTGATGGACATGCAGCTCGATGTGCCCGGCGGCCTGATGCTGCGGAAGGCCATGGAGGCGATGGGCGTCACCGTCCACCTGTCCAAGATGACCACGACGGTGCTGACCGAGGGGGACGACAACCGCACCGCCAAGGTGGTGGGGCTGCGCTTCAAGGACGGCACGGAGCTGGCCTGCGACATGGTGGTGGTGTCCGCCGGCATTCGCCCGAACGCCGAGATCGCCGCCCGCGCCGGGCTGACGGTGGAGCGGGCCATCGTGGTGGACAACGCCATGCGCAGCCCGGACGACCACCGGGTCTACGTGGTGGGCGAGTGCGCGCAGCACCGCGGCAAGGTCTATGGGCTGGTGGCGCCGCTGTGGGACCAGGCCAAGGTGTTCGCCGACCAGATAACGGGGGCCAACGTCAACGCCGAGTACACCGGCAGCAAGCTCGCCACCAAGCTGAAGGTGATGGGCGTCGAGCTGGCCAGCATGGGCATCACCGAGCCGAAGGATGACGGCGACGAGGTGATCCAGTTCAGCGAGCCGCGCCGGGGCACCTACAAGAAGCTGATCGTGCGCGATGGCCGCCTGGTGGGCGGCATCCTGATGGGCGACATCAGCAAGGCCGCCTACCTGATGCAGGCGTTCGACAGGGACAGCCGCCTGCCGGACGAGCGGCTGGAGCTGTTGTTCGACCTCGGCGCGCCCGCGCAGGCGGTGACGTTGGACGAGATGCCGGCCGACGCGCAGGTCTGCAACTGCAACGGCGTCAGCAAGGCCGCCATCGGCGCGTGCGTCGCCGATGGTGCGCGAAGCACTAGCGCGGTGATGAAGGCCACCCGCGCCGGCATGGGCTGCGGATCGTGCAAAAGCCTGGTGGGCGAGCTGGTCGAATGGTTCGCCGGCGGGCAGGTCGAGGAAGACCCAAGCATCCACTACTACGTCCCCTGTATCCCCCTGGCGAAGGTGGAGTTGGTGGCGGAAGTAAAGCGCCTGGGCCTGCGCTCGGTATCGGCGGTGTTCGCCGCCCTGTCCACCACTGGCGAGGACGCCGCGAGCAAGCCGCCCCTGGCAAGCCTGTTGGCCACCATCTGGGCAGGCGAGTATGAGGACGAGCGCGACGCCCGCTTCATCAACGACCGCGTGCACGCCAACATCCAGCGCGATGGCACCTTCTCCGTCGTGCCCGAAATGCCCGGCGGCGTCTGCACCCCCGCCGAGCTGATGCGGATCGCCCAGGTCGCGGTGAAGTACAAGGTGCCATTGGTAAAGCTGACCGGCGGCCAGCGCATCGACTTGGTGGGCATCCCCAAGGCCGACCTGCCCGGCGTCTGGCAGGACCTGGACATGCCGTCCGGCACCGCCTACGGCAAGAGCTACCGCACCTGCAAAAGCTGCATCGGCACCGAGTTCTGCCGCTTCGGCCTGGGCGACAGCATGAGCCTGGCGACAAAGATCGAGCGCCGGTTCCGCGGCATCGACAGCCCCGCCAAAATGAAGCTCGCCACCGCCGGGTGCCCGCGCAACTGCTCGGAGGCGCTGGTGAAGGACGTGGGCCTGGTCGCCATCGGCGAGGGCAAGTGGGAGATCTACGTGGGCGGCGCCGCCGGGGCGCATATCCGCAAGGGCGACCTGCTGTGCGTGGTGGAGGGCGAGGAGGCGGCGCTGCGCATCTCCGGCCGGTTCATGCAGTACTACCGCGAGAACGCGAAGTGGAAGGAGCGCACCTACAGCTTCGTCCCGCGCATCGGGCTGGAGCGGATCAAGGCCATCGTGGTCGACGACTCCGACGGCATCGCGGCGGCGCTGGACGAAGCGATGCTGGCCAGCACCGAGGCGGCCTACGACCCCTGGAAGGAGGCCGTGAAGCCGCGCACCGTCAACCAGTTCGCGGAAGTCTTGGAGCCGGAGGCAGTAGGTGGCGATGACTGAGACCATGTTGGAGCACCGCGTCGGCCCGCTTGACGCGGTGCCGCGCGGGGAGGGCCGGGTGTTCGCCGTGGGCGGCCAGCGGCTGGCGGTGTTCCGCACCCATGCCGACGGGGTGTTCGCCACGCAGGAGCACTGCCCGCACTTGGGCGGCCCGCTGGCGGATGGCTTGATCGACGGCAATGCGGTGATCTGCCCGCTGCACGACCGCATCTACGACCTGCGGAACGGCGCCGGGCTGAACACGGATTGCCGGGTGCAGACCTTCCCGGCCCGCGTCGGCCCGGACGGCGTGATCATGGTCAGCCTAGCCTAGCAAGCCTGCCTGCT
>CAXTFY010000053.1:0-19179 GCA_964243265.1 uncultured Acetobacteraceae bacterium
AAGCGCATCGACACCTGCGCCGCCGAGTTCGCCTCCGCCACGCCGTACATGTACTCGACGTATGAGGGCGGCTTTGGCACCCCGGCCTGCGAGAGTGCGCCGACCGACCGCCGGAAGGTGATCATCCTCGGCGGCGGACCCAACCGCATCGGCCAGGGCATCGAATTCGATTATTGCTGCGTCCACGCGGCCTATGCGCTGCGGGACGCCGGGTTCGAGACGGTCATGGTGAACTGCAATCCGGAGACCGTCAGCACCGACTACGACACCAGCGACCGCCTGTACTTCGAGCCGCTGACCGCCGAGGACGTCATCGCGCTGATCCGCAAGGAGCAGGAGGCGGGGGAAGTCCTGGGCTGCATCGTGCAGTATGGCGGGCAGACGCCGCTGAAGCTGTCGCAGGCCCTGTCGGCCGCCGGCATCCCCATCCTGGGCACCAGCGCCGACGCCATCGACCTGGCCGAGGACCGCGAACGGTTCCAGGCGCTGCTGCATAAGCTCGGCCTGCGACAGCCGGAGAACGGCACCGCCCGGTCCGCGCCGGAAGCCGAGGCCATTGCCGACCGCGTGGGCTACCCCGTGGTGATCCGGCCCAGCTATGTGCTGGGCGGGCGGGCGATGGAGATCGTGCACGACCGCGCCGGGCTGCACCGGTATATGCGCGAGGCCGTGCATGTGTCCGGCGACAGCCCGGTGCTGATCGACCATTACCTGAACGACGCCATCGAGGTGGATGTGGACTGCATCTCGGACGGGGAGACGGTCTATGTCGCGGGGGTGATGGAGCATATCGAGGAGGCCGGCATCCACTCCGGCGACAGCGCCTGCTCCTTGCCGCCTTACTCGCTGTCGCCCAGCACCATCACGGAGTTGAAGGCGCAGACGGAGGAGATGGCGCGCGGCATCGGCGTCGTCGGGCTGATGAACGTGCAGTTCGCCATCAAGGACGATGCGATCTATGTGCTGGAGGTCAATCCTCGCGCCTCCCGCACGGTGCCCTTCGTCGCCAAGGCCACTGGCGTGGCCATCGCCAAGATCGGCGCCCGGGTGATGGCTGGGGCGCGGCTGTCCGAGTTCCGGCTGGACGACGACGCCATCGCGCCGCATGTCGCGGTGAAGGAGAGCGTGTTCCCGTTTGCCCGGTTTACCGGGGTGGACACCATCCTCGGCCCCGAGATGAAGTCCACCGGGGAGGTCATGGGGCTGGACGCCAGCTTCGAGCGGGCGTTCGCCAAGGCGCAGCTCGGGGCGGGGGTGAAGCTGCCGGACCGCGGGACGGTGCTGCTGTCGGTGCGCGACGGCGATAAGGTGGGGCTGGTGCCGATGGCCCGGCGGCTGACCGACATGGGCTTCAAGATCCTGGCCACCCGCGGCACCGCGGCCCGGATTCGCGCCGCCGGGCTGATGGCGACAACGGTGAACAAGGTTCTGGAGGGTCGGCCGCACTGCGTGGACGCCATCCGGTCGGGGGAGGTGCAGATGGTCATCAACACCGCCGGCGGCGCGCAGTCGGTGGCCGACAGCTTCGACATCCGGCGCAGCGCGCTGCTGCATGGGGTGCCGCATTACACCACGATCGCCGGGGCGCGGGCGGCGGTGCATGCCATCGCGGCGCTCAAGGCGGGGACGCTTGAAGTTGCGCCGCTACAGTCCTACTTTCGCGGATCATTCTAGGCGCCACGGTGCCCCGGCACCCTCGCCGGGGACCCGCGCCTAAGCTTGGGGACCGAGCGTGCAGAAATTTCCGATGACTGCGCCAGGCTTGCAACGCCTGGAAGAGGAGTTGCGGCACCTGAAATCGGTGGAACGCCCGTCGATCATCCGTGCCATCGCCGAAGCGCGCAGCCATGGCGACCTGAGCGAGAACGCCGAGTACCATGCCGCCCGCGAACGGCAGTCCTTTATCGAGGGCCGGGTGATCGAGCTGGAGGAGATCGTTTCGGCGGCCGAGGTGATCGACCCCTCCACGCTGTCCGGCGACCAGGTGAAGTTCGGCGCGCACGTCCGGCTGCTCGACGAGGAGACGGAGAAGGAGACGACCTATCAGATCGTCGGCGTCCATGAGGCGGACATCAAGCACCTGCGGCTGAGCATCTCTTCCCCGCTGGCGAAGTCGCTGATCGGCAAGAAGATCGGCGACAACGTGTCCGTGCCGGCGCCGGGCGGGGACCGCACCTACGAGATCCTGGCCGTCAAGTACGGCTAGGGTTCTCCCCGATGATCGGGTTGGCGGATGTGCAGGCGGCGGCCGGGCGGATTTCCGGGCGCGTGCTGCGGACGCCGACGCTGCCGTCTGATGCGGTCAGCCGGGCGACGGGCGCGTTGGTCACGCTGAAGCTGGACAACCTGCAGGCCATCGGCTCGTTCAAGGAGCGCGGCGCGGCCAACCGGCTGGCGTTGCTGTCCCCGGCGGAGCGGCGGGCGGGGGTGGTTGCGATGTCGGCGGGCAATCATGCACAGGCCGTGGCCCGGCACGCGGGGCTGCTGGGCATCCGCTCCACGATCGTCATGCCGCTTTATACGCCCAGCACCAAGGTGACGCGCACCCGGGCGTGGGGCGCCGAGGTGGTGCTGCACGGTGAGGACCTGGCCGCTGCCGCTGCCCATGCGTATCGGCTGTCGGCGCGCGACGGGCTGGTGTTCATCCACCCGTTCGACGATCCCGGGGTGATGGCGGGCCAGGGCACGATGGCGCTGGAAATGCTGGAGGACGCGCCCGACCTGGATGTGTTGCTGATCCCGGTGGGCGGGGGCGGGCTGATCAGCGGGTGCGCCGTGGCGGCCCATGGGATCAAGCCGGGGATCGAGGTGATCGGGGTGGAGGTTGCTGCGTATGCGTCGCTGAGCCAAACGCTGGCGGGCGTCGAGGTGGCGACCGGCGGCTCCACCATCGCCGAGGGCATCGCCGTGCACCAGATCGGCACGCACTGCCTGGAGGTGATCCGCGCGCATGTGTCCGAGGTGCTGGTGGTGCCGGAACGCGTGGTGGAGGACGGGATCGCACTGCTGGCGGAGGGGGCGAAGCAGGTGGCGGAGGGCGCCGGGGCGATTGCGGTCGCGGCGCTGCTGGCGCATCCGGGGCGGTTTGCCGGGCAACGGGTCGGGGTGCCGGTGTGCGGCGGCAACATCGACGGGCGTATCCTGGCCAATGTGCTGCTGCGCGGCCTGCTGCGCGACGGGCGGCTGCTGCGGCTGACGATGGAGATCCCGGACCGGCCGGGGGTGCTGGCGGACATCGCCGGGCTGATCGGCACGTCGGGCGGCAACATCATCGAGGTCGTGCACCAGCGGCTGTTCGACGCGCCGAGCGTGCAGGCGGCGGAGCTGGAGCTGATGGTCGAGGCGCGGGACCCGGCCCATGCCGACGATATCCTGGAGGCGCTGGCGGGGCGCTATGTGGTGCGGCGGGTTTGACGGCGGGGTTTGCGGGGCGGGGTGGGGCGTTTGCGGACTCTTGCCGGTGAGGGTGGGCGTTGCGTTGTCGCGGTGCGGCTTGGGGGCTGAGCTGCGGCACGGTTCTTGATGGGTGCGACCGGCTCCTGCTGCTCGTCATTCAAGGGCGTTCCGGTCCGTAGAAGCCTCCTGTCCGGCCTTTGATGCGGCAATCAGGCGGGGCGGAGATCACGGATGGCGTCGGCTGACCCTGGCCCTCTGCTCCCTCTCCCGCTTTGGGAGAGGGCCGGGGTGAGGGGGTCTTGCTTGCCTTGCGGTGCCCGTGGCTGTCGGCGTTAGTGGAACCGGGCTGCCGGGGCTGAAGGGGCCGCGCTGCAAGACCCCCTCACCCCAGCCCTCTCCCGGAGAGAGAGGGAGTTAGATTGGCCTGGCCTTGATGAACGGGTTGGGTGAGAACTGCTGTCTTAAACGCGACAGACTGCCAGGAGCCGCCATGCGCAAAGCCCTCGTCACCGCCCTCCTGGCCACGAGCCTTGCGGCAAGCGCGCAGGCTGCCGACGGCACCCTGCGCATCGCCATGACCGCGACTGACGTGCCCACCACCACCGGCGCGCCCAACAACGGCTTCGAGGGCGTCCGCTTTCTTGGCTACCCGGCGTTCGAGGGGCTGGTGCTTTGGGACCTCTCGCCCACGGGGAGGCCGGCCACCCTGCGTCCCGGCCTCGCCACCGCCTGGGAGCAGGCGGCGGATGACAAGAAGACCTGGATCTTCCACCTCCGCCCCGGCGTCGCCTTCCATGACGGGACCAAGCTCGACGCCGATGCGGTGATCTGGAACCTCGACCGGTTCTTCAAGTCCGACAGCCCGCAGTTTGAGGCCGCCGGCTCCGGCCTGATGCGCGCGCGCGTCCCCACCATGGACACTTACCGCAAGATCGACGATGCCACCGTGGCCATCACCACCAAGGCGCCGGCGTCGTACTTCCCTTATCAGGCAGTGTATATCCTGTTCACCTCGCCGGCCTCGTTCGAGAAGGCCGGGCATGACTGGGGGCGGGTTGCGCTGCTGCCCGCGGCGGGCACCGGGCCGTTCCGGATCGAGGCCGTCGCCTCTCGTCAGTCGGTCACCCTGGCCCGCAACGATGCCTATTGGGACCCGGCGCACAAGGCGAAGGTGGCGAAGGTGCTGCTGTTGCCGATCCCCGAGGCGAACACCCGGCTTGCAGCGCTGCGCAGCGGCCAGGTCGATTGGATCGAGGTGCCGCCGCCCGATGGGATCGACAGCCTCAAGCAGGCTGGGTTCGTTATCACCACCGGGTCGTATCCGCATGTCTGGCCCTGGTTCTATGGGCTGGGCGCGGGCAGCCCGCTGGCCGACGTCCGGGTGCGCCAGGCCTTGAACTACTGCATCGACCGCGATGGGCTGGTGAGCCTGTTGAACGGCACGGCCGAACCCGCGGTCGGCTGGCTGAAGCCGGGTGATCCCAATTTCGGCCACCCGCAGAACCACTACGGGTTTGACCCGGCGAAGGGGAAGGCGCTGCTCGCCCAGGCTGGCTATGGGCCGGGCAAGCCGCTGGCGTTCAAGGTGATGATCTCCAACTCCGGCAGCGGGCAGATGGTGCCTCTGCCAATGAACGAGTTCCTGCAGGAGAACCTGCAGACGGCCTGCGGGGTGAAGGTGGAGTTCAACGTCGTCGAGTGGCAGGTGCTGCTGACCGCCAGCCGGCAGCCGCCGGATTCGCCGGGTTTGCAGGGGGCGGTCGCGCTCAACGTGTCGTCGCCTTCGTCGGATGTCGGCATCATGGCGCGGTACTTTGCGGCGAGCAGCTTCTCGCCCGCCGGGTTCAATTGGGAGCACTGGAAGGATGACGGGTTCGAGCAGGCCCTGGCACAGCTTTCCGGGGCCACCGACCCGGGCAGCATCGCCACGGCATTCCAGCACGCGCATGAGCGCATGGTGGATGATCCGCCGTGGCTGTATATCGTGCACGACCTCAACCCGCGGGCCATGAGCAGGCGGGTGCATGGGTTCGTTCCCGTGCAGAGCTGGTTCGTGGACCTGACGGCGATCAGCCTGGAGTAGGGCGGCTTGCTTTCGCGCCCGGTTGAGGGCGGGGGTTTTTGGTGGCCTTGCGGGGGTTGCGAGTGTCGGCGCTGTTGGGACCGGGCTGGAGGGGCCGCGCGGCAAGACCCCCTCACCCCGGCCCTCTCCCGGAGGGAGAGGGAGCAGGCAGGGTCGTTGTGTGGTCTTCGGCCGCCCTGAATTTTTCCGGCGGCTGCCTGCGCGGCTAGAGCATGTTTGGTGCAAGTAGAGACACCAAACATGCTCTAGTGCACTGTTTTGCGGGCATCTGCTTGGATCAAGCGAAGCCGCTTGATCCAAGCAGATGCTTTAGCGGCACGACAATCGGGGCACGCGGCGTGCAATGTCCAAGGTCATGCCAACACCCGCCCTTCCCGATCCCTCCACCGACACGGAACCCGACCATGCCGCCATTGGCGGCCGGCGCCTGCTGATCCCGCTGATCGTCGCCTTCGCGTTCCTGATGGAGCAGCTCGACGCCACCATCGTCACCACCGCCATCCCCGACATGGCGCGCAGCCTGCGCGTGGCGCCGCTGCAGATGAATGCCATCATCACCGCCTACATCCTGAGCCTGGCGGTGTTCATTCCGGTGTCGGGTTGGATCGCCGACCGGTATGGCGCGCGCCGGGTGTTTGCCGCCGCGCTGGCGATCTTCAGCGCGGCGTCCGCCCTGTGCGGGCTGTCGAGCAGCCTGCCCATGCTGGTCGGCATGCGGGTGCTGCAGGGTTTCGGCGGGGCGATGATGACGCCGGTCGGCCGCCTGGTGCTGCTGCGGGCGTTTCCGCGCAGCCAGCTTGTGACCGCCATGACCTATGTGACGGTGCCCGCCGTCATCGGCCCGGCCGTCGGCCCGGTGCTTGGCGGGCTGCTCACCACCTATGCCAACTGGCGCTGGGTGTTCTACGTCAACGTGCCGATCGGCCTGGTGGGGGTGGCGCTGGCGCTGCGCTTCGTCGAGGACGTGCGCCTTGATAGCCCGGGGCGCTTCGACTTGACGGGATTCTTGCTGTGCGGCGGCGGGCTTGGGCTGTTGCAGTTCGGGCTGGAGAACGTGGGCCACCCGGTGCTGCCGCGGCTGGCGGTGGTGGGGCTGGCCGGGGCGGGGGTGGCGCTGCTGGCCGCCTACGTTCCCTATGCCCGCGACCGCCCGAATGCGGCGCTCGACCTCAGCCTGTTCGCGATCCGCACCTTTCGCGTCAGCACGCTGGCGGGCGGGGTCAGCCGGACCGGGGTCAACGCCGTGCCGTTCATGCTGCCGCTGCTGTTCCAGATCGGCTTTGGCCTCAGCCCGGTGCAGTCGGGCCTGCTTACCTTCGTCTCCAGCCTTGGCACGCTGGTGGTGCGGCCGGTGTCGGCGCGGCTGATGCGGCGCTTTGGCTATCGCGGGCTGCTGATGGGCAACGGCGTGCTGTGCGCGGCCGTCGTCGCGGCGTTCGCGCTGGTGCAGCCGGGGACGCCGCACCTGCTGGTGTTCCTGCTGGTGCTGCTGTTCGGCGTCGTCCGCGCGACGCAGTTCATGACTACGAACACCCTCACCTATGCCGACATGCCGGCGGCCAAGCTCAGCCGGGGCACCAGCATGGGCGGGGTGATCCAGCAGCTCACGGTGTCGTTCGGCGTGTCCATCGCCGCCGCGCTGCTGAGCGTGATTGCCGGTCCCGGGCGGCTGCCGAGCGTCGCCGACTTCCATGACGCGTTCCTGGTGGTGGCGCTGATCACGCTGGCGTCGGCGCCGGGCTTCCTGCGGCTTAAGCCCGGCGATGGGGCGCATGTCAGCGGGTATCGCCTGGTTGAAAGGCCCAGACGCTTGCCGGACCCGACCGGCACGCCGCCATAGCCCGGCCGGCTGTCATCGTCCATCGTCGCCCTCCGTTGCTGCCCAAGCCCGTCGGTGGGCTGGTCCGGGTCTTGCACAGCGGGTCCTGCACAGCGTCCGCCTTGCAAAGCCGGGCCTGGTAAAGCTAGTGCCGGGCTGACCCAGGAGATGCTTCCCGATGCTCCAGACCTACCTGCAGCAATCGCCCGACGTGGGAGGCGCGGCCCAGCCGTTGCTGACCGTGCGGGGGCTGACGAAGCACTTCCCGTTGCGCTCCGGCCTGCTTGGCCGCCGCGGCGGCGCGGTCCAGGCGGTGGACGACCTGTCGTTCGACATCCGCAAGGGTGAGACCCTTGGCCTGGTCGGCGAAAGCGGCTGCGGCAAGAGCACCACCTCCCGGCTGATCATGGCGCTGCTGGAGCCAACGGCCGGCGAGCTGGTGTTCGACGGCCAGCCGATCGGCCATGGCGGCCTGACGCTGAAGCAATACCGCCGCCAGGTGCAGATGGTGTTCCAGGACAGTTATGCGTCGCTCAACCCGCGCCTTACCGTACGGGACAGCATCGCCTTTGCTCCCGGCGTGCACGGCCTTGGGCGGCGTGAGGCTGTTGCCCGCGCCGAGCAGCTCCTGGAAGCCGTCGGCCTCAATCCGGTGCAGTTCGCGCAGCGCTATCCGCACGAGCTGTCCGGCGGGCAGCGCCAGCGCATCAACATCGCCCGGGCGCTGGCGCTGCACCCCCGCCTGCTGATCCTCGACGAGCCGGTCTCCGCGCTGGACAAGTCGGTCGAGGCCCAGGTGCTGAACCTGCTGCTGGACCTGAAGGAGCAGTTCGGGCTGACCTACCTGTTCATCAGCCATGACCTCAACGTCGTGCAGTACGTGTCGGACCGCGTGTTGGTGATGTACCTCGGCCGCATCGCCGAGATCGGCCCGGTGGACGCCATCTACGAAGCCGCCGTCCACCCTTATACGGCGGCGTTGCTCGACAGCCGGCCCAGCATGGACCCGGGCCGCCGACGCACCGTGCCGCCGTTGCAGGGCGACCCGCCCAACCCGGTCAACCCGCCCTCCGGCTGCCGGTTCCGCACCCGCTGCGTGCATGCCGAGGCGGTCTGCGCCGCAACCGTGCCGCGCCTGGCCGCCGCGGGGGACCGGCATTTCGCGGCGTGCCTCATGGCCGCGCCTGGCAGCGGGCATAGCGGGGCGCCGAGGGTGGCGGCCTAGATGGAATCCCTCGTACGCGTGCGCGGCCTGATTGTCCGGTTTGTTTCCAGGGACGCCACGGTTCATGCGGTCAACGGCGTCGATTTTGACCTGGGGGCGCGGGAGACGCTTTGCATCCTGGGGGAAAGCGGCTCCGGCAAGTCCGTGACCTTGCGCTCGCTCATGCGGCTCAATCCGCCGCGGCGCACCCGGATGTCGGGCACCGTGCTGGTCGGCGGACATGACATGGCCGCGGCGTCCGAACGCAGCCTGGCCGACATACGCGGCAGCGTCGTCTCGATGATCCCGCAGGAGCCGATGACCGCGCTCGACCCGGTGTTCACCATCGGCAGGCAAATCCGCGAGACCATCCTGCGGCATGAGCGGATCAGCCGGGCCGACGCCGACCGACGGGCGCTGGAGTTGCTGGAGCTGGTGCAGGTTCCCTCGGCCCGGCGCCGCCTGGGTGCCTATCCGCACGAGTTGTCCGGCGGGCTGCGGCAGCGCGCGATGATCGCCATCGCCCTGTCGTGCCGCCCGAAGCTGCTGCTGGCCGACGAGCCGACCACGGCGCTGGACGCCACGGTGCAGATCCAGATCCTGCTGCTGCTGCGGCAGTTGCAGGCGGAGATGGGCATGGGCGTTATCTTCGTCACGCACGACCTTGGCGTTGCCGGGGAGATCGCCGACCGTGTTGCGGTGATGTATGCCGGCCGCTTCATCGAGGAGGGACCGGTCGGCGAGCTGATGCGCGGGCCGCTGCACCCCTATGCCCAGGGGCTGCTCGGCGCCACTGTCCATGGCGGGGTGCGCGGCAAACGGCTTATTACCATTCCCGGGGCGCCGCCGGACCTTGAGCAGCTGCCGCCCGGCTGCGCCTTTGCCCCGCGGTGCGCGGTGGCCCTGCCGGTCTGCACGACGGCGATGCCCGCCGCCCGCAGCCCGGCGCCGGGCCGGGCGGCGCGTTGCGTCCATGTGCCCGACCTGGCGCCGCAGCCTGATCTTCTGACGCACCAGGATGCTGCATGATCTTCTACTTGCTTCGCCGCATCCTGTATGCGGTGCCGATCGCGCTGGCAGTCAGCCTGGTGTGCTTCATGCTGGTGCACATCGCGCCGGGGGACCCGATCAACGCCATCGTCCCGGCCGATGCGCCGCAGGACGTTGTCGAGCAAATCCGCCACGAGTACGGGCTGGACAAGCCGCTGCCGGTGCAGTTCGGGCTTTGGCTGATGCACGTCGGCGAGGGCGACCTTGGGCGCTCGCTGGCCACTGGCCGTTCCGTTTGGTCCGACCTTGGGCCTGCCATCGGCAATACGCTGCGGCTGGCGGTGGCGGCGTCGCTGATCGGCTTTTTGCTCGGCGTGCTGCTGGGCGGGCTGGCCGGGGCGTTCCGTGGCGGGTGGATCGACCGCGCCGCCACCGCATTCGCCGTCGCGGGGGTGTCGATCCCGCATTACTGGCTGGGCATGGTGCTGGTCATCCTGTTCAGCGTCACCCTGGGCGAGCTGCCGGCGATGGGCGCGGGACCCGGCGGCGGCGGCGACTGGGCGTGGAACTGGGAGCATGTCCAGTACCTGATCCTGCCCGCCGTCACCCTCAGCGTGATCCCGATGGGCATCATCACCCGCACCATACGGGGTATCGTGGCCGAGACGCTGAGCCAGGACTTCGTTGGCACGCTGCGCGGCAAGGGCATGCTGCCGGGCAACATCTTCGTACATGTCGTGAAGAACGCTGCGCCCAATGCGCTGTCCGTCATGGGATTGCAGCTTGGCTACCTCATGGGGGGGTCGATCCTGGTTGAGACGGTGTTCAGTTGGCCCGGCACCGGGCTGCTGCTGAACAGCGCCATCTTCCAGCGCGACATCCCGGTGCTGCAGGGTACTATCCTGGTGCTCGCGCTGTTCTTCGTTGCGCTAAATCTGCTGGTCGATGTTGTGCAGACCGCTCTCGACCCGAGGATCAAGCGCGCATGAGCGAAGTGTTGCCCCGCGACCTTGCTGCCGCGGAGCTGTCTGGGGCGGCGCCGGCCGGCCCCCGCCGCCGCGGCTATTGGGGGGGCGTCGGCAAGAGGCTGTCGCGCGACCCGGTGGCGCTGGGCTGCGCCGGGGTCCTGCTGCTGATGTTGACGGTGATCGTGCTGGCGCCGCTGGTTGCGCCGTATGACCCGTATCAGGCCAGCATGCTGCGGCGGTTGAAGCCGCCGGGCACCCCGGGCCACCTGCTGGGCACGGATGAGCTGGGGCGCGATATGCTGTCGCGGCTGATCTACGGCGGGCGGTTGTCGTGGCTGATGGGCATCTCCCCGGTGCTGATCTCGCTGGGGGTCGGCGGGGTGCTGGGCGTGGTGGCGGGGTTTGCCGGCGGCTGGGTGAACATGGCGATCATGCGGACGACGGACGTGTTCTATGCGTTTCCCTCCGTCCTGCTGGCGGTGGCCATTAGCGGGGCGCTGGGGGCTGGCATCTACAATGCGATCCTGTCTCTGTCGCTGGTGTTCATCCCGCAGATCATCCGCGTGGCCGAGACGGTCACCACGGGGGTGCGCAACCTGGATTATGTCGAGTCCGCGCGGGCCAGCGGGGCCGGGGCGATGGTGATCGTGCGGGTGCACGTGCTGCCTAACGTGCTTGGGCCGATCTTCGTCTATGCCACCAGCCTGATCAGCGTGTCGATGATCCTGGCGGCGGGGCTGTCGTTCCTGGGCCTGGGCACGCGGCCGCCGGAGGCCGAGTGGGGGCTGATGCTGAACACGCTGCGGGCGGCGATCTACTCGCAGCCGGTGCTGGCGATGCTGCCGGGCTTGTGCATTTTCGTGACATCCATCTGCTTCAATATGGCGAGCGATGGGCTTCGCTCGGCGATGGACGTCCGTGGCTGACGGTCTCGGCGGTGGTTTGAGGGGCGGAGGCTATGGCAGCCCTTCGAATGGGTTATGCGCTGCGACGTCTAGGGGCAGGAAATGCCGCAGGTTTCTCGTGAGAACGACATGACCGCGGGCCTTCGCCGTCGCTGCGATCAGCAGGTCGGCAGAACCTGGGGCATGCCCGCGCCCGCGCGCAACGTCTGACAAGCGCCCAGCCAGGCGGGCTGTCTCGATGTCCACCGGCAGGATGCGTGCGGAATAGAGCTGCAAAACAGTCTCCAGCCACTCGGACAGCCGCATCGTTTTCTGGCTGGCGCCGGCGCGGGCTGCCTTGCTGATGCCGTCCTCGATCTCCGCGACTGCTACGACCGACAAGTAGAGGTGGTCGCTGTTCCGCTCCATCCAGGTCACCAGGCCGGCATGAGCCGCAGCCAGGCGTGGTGCGCCAATCGAAAGGACGTTGGTGTCGATCAGGTAAATCGGTCAAGAATCCACGGTGCGAAGCGGTGCGCCATCGCGGTCGCTGAGGTCGCCGTCCTCGAACGGCGCTGCCATGAGCAGCCGTCCGAACGAGGGAACCTGTGATAGGCGCTGCCACTCGGCAAAGCTGAGCACGACTGCCTCTGGCCGGCCGTGCCGGGTGATGACCGACGCCTCGCCGCGCTTGGCATCGTCCACGACAGCCGACAAGGATGCCTTGGCATCGCGCAGTCCGATTTCACGCATGCTGGCCTCCGGTGACTACTGTAGCCATGATGGCGTGCCGGGGCGCAGGGTGCAAGCGCGGCGGCGGCTGTTCAGGGTGCCTCCAGCCGTCTCCAAGCATTCTGTGATGACCCTCAGAGCGCACCCGGGCACGATAGTTGCTTGTAAACGCCAGGCCGCAGGTCCTGGATCGCCGCAGCCCAGATGGAAGGAAACCCCTAGTTGAATGCCATTAGACACATGGGAGGCGTAGTGCGGCAGGCTCTCGGGCAGACCCATCCCATCAGGCCGGACCTGTTGGCACGGAAGACCGGGAGGTTCGCCGGGTGCTGGCCCAGCCTCGACGCGGATGTGCAGAGCTGGCTCGGTGGATGTACTTTGCGCCTATTGATGCCGGCCAACGGCGTCGGCAGGCTCCGCGCCTGCACCGGCTGACCCATGGCCCTCGATAGCCAAACCAAGCTCTCCGCCGACGTGGGCGGCACCTTCACCGATGTCGTGTTGGAACGCGGGGTGCTGGACCGGGGCGGCGCGCGGTGGACGACGAAGGTGCTGACCACGCCGGCCGCACCTGAGCTTGGCGTGCTGGCCGGCATCCGCGACGTGCTGGCGCTGTCGGGCGCCGCCCTCGCCGATGTCGGCACCTTCGTTCACGGCACCACGCTTGCCACCAACGCGATTATCGAGCGCCGGGGCGCCCGCACGGCGCTGATTGCCACCGATGGCTTCCGCGACGTGCTGGAGATCGGCACCGAGAGCCGCTACGACCAGTATGAGCTGGCCCTGGCGCGGCCGAAGCCGCTGGTGCCGCGGCCGCTTCGCTTCACTGTCCGCGAGCGGATCGACGCCCGCGGCCAAGTTTTGCTGCCGCTCGACGAGGCGGACGTGCAGGGGGTGGCGGTGGCGCTGCAGGCGGGGGGCGTCGAGAGTGTGGCGGTGGCGTTCCTGCATGCCTACGCGAACGGCGCGCATGAGCGGCGCTGCGAGGCGCTGTTGCGGGCGGCGCTGCCGGGGGTGGGCGTCTCGCTGTCGTGCGAGGTCTGCCCGGAGATACGCGAGTACGAGCGCACCTCCACCACCGTCGCCAATGCCTATGTGCAGCCGCTGATGGCGGGATACCTGATTCGCATGGAGGAGCGGCTGCGCGCCGAGGGGTTCGGCGGGGTGCTGTGCCTGATGACCTCGGGCGGCGGGCTGACCTCGGTCGATCTGGCGCGGCGGTTTCCGGTGCGTCTGGTGGAGTCCGGCCCGGCTGGCGGCGCGGTGTTCGCGGCGGGGATCGCCGCCCGGCTGGGGGAGCGCAAGGTGCTGGCCTTCGACATGGGCGGCACCACGGCCAAGATCAGCCTGATCGAGGACTACTGTTCTGAGACGGTGCGGCTGTTCGAGGTGGACCGGGCGGCGCGTTTCCTGAAGGGCAGCGGGCTGCCGGTGCGCATCCCGGTGATCGAGATGGTGGAGATCGGCGCCGGGGGGGGGTCGCTGGCCCGGCTGGACGGGCTGCAGCGGGTGACGGTGGGGCCGGACAGCGCGTCGTCGGTGCCGGGTCCGGCCTGCTATGGCGCGGGCGGCATGCGGCCAGCGGTCACGGATGCGGACCTGGTGCTGGGGCTGATCGATCCGGACGACTTTGCCGGGGGGTCCATCACGCTGCGTCCGGATCTGGCCCGCGCGGCGCTGCTGGCCGAGGTCGGCGACGCGCTGGGCCTTGGGGCCGACATGGCGGCCTATGCGGTCTATGAGACGGTCTGCGAGAACATGGCCAGCGCCGCCCGGGCGCACACGGTGGAGCGCGGCGTCGCGGCCAGCCAGCACACGCTGATCGCCTTCGGCGGCGCGGCCCCGCTGCATGTCGCCCGCGTGGCGGAGAAGATCGGCGTGCGGCGGGTGATCGTGCCGCCCAACGCGGGCGTGGGGTCGGCGATCGGCTTCCTGGCCGCGCCTGTGTCGTACGAGCTGGTCCGCACGGCCTACATGCGGCTTGGCGGCTTTGACCATGCGGCGGCGACGGCGCTGCTGCAGGAGATGGCGGAGGGCGTCCGCGCCTGGGTGGAGCCGGCCGCCCATGGTGCGCCGCTCGTCGAGCGCCGGGTGGCTTTCATGCGCTACATCGGCCAGGGGCACGAGATCGCCGTCGAGCTGCCGCTGCGCGGGCTTGGCCCGGGCGACGACGCAGTGCTGCGGGTGGGGTTCGAGCGGTCCTATGCGGCGCTGTTCAAGCGGGTGATCCCGCATGCGGAGATCGAGATCATGGCGTGGTCGGTGACCGTCTCCACCGAGGTGGACCTGCCGGAGCCGGTGGCTGCGCCCGAGGCCGTCAGCGCGGCCGGGGCGTCTGGGGCAGTCGCGGTGTTCGATGGCCGGTCGGGCCAAGTCGTGCAGACGCCGCGCTACCGGCGGGAGCACCTGGTTGCCGGCGCACGGATGCCTGGCCCGGCGGTGATCGTCGAGGACGAGACGGCCACGTTCGTGACGGCCGCGTTTGATGCCTGGGTGGACGGCCTTGGCTGCATCGTCATGGACCGCAAGGCGGCGCAAGCATGAGTGCCCTGGCGGGGCGCCGTTGCGAGGGGCGCGTCATTGCGAGGGACGAAGCGATGCGGCGACCCGGGGTTGCGCGGTGCCTGCCGCCCTGGATTGCCGCGCCGAAGCCGGCTCGCAATGACGGGGTTCAATGGGACGCGGCACAGCAGCATGGGAGTTTGGCGGATGGCGACTGAGATCAGCCTGATCGACAAGGGCATCCTGTGGAACCGCCTGATCGCGTTGGTCGAGGAGCAGGCGCAGGTGCTGCAGCGCACGGCATTCAGCACCATCGTGCGCGAGTCCGGCGACCTCGCGGCGGGGGTGTTCGATGCGCAGGGGCGGATGCTGGCGCAGGCGGTGACGGGGACGCCGGGGCATATCAACTCGATGGCGCTGGCGGTCGGCCACGTCCTGGTTAAGCATCCGGCCGGCACTATGCGGCCCGGCGACGTGTTCATCCATAACGATCCCTGGATCGGCACCGGGCACACCAACGACTTCTCGGTCACCACGCCCTGCTTCCGCGACGGTGCGTTCGTCGGGCTGGTCGCCTGCAACTGCCACCTGATGGACATCGGCGGGGTGCCGAACATGACGGGGTCGCTCGACGTGTTCATGGAGGGGCTGTTCCTGCCGATCCTGCGGCTAGTCGAGGGGGGCGTGGTGAACGAGACCCTGATGGCGGTCATCCGCTCCAATACTCGGCTGCCGGTGGAGACCGAGGGCGACACCTACGCGTTGATTTCGTGCAACGAGATCGGCTGCGAGCGGCTGGTCGGCATGATGGACGAGTTTGGGTTCGATAGCCTCGACGTGCTGGCGGACCACATCATCGACACCTCGCGGGCGGCGATGCTGGAGAAGATACGCGAGCTGCCGCGCGGGACTTGGCGCGCCGGGCTGACGCTGGACGGGCAGGATGGCGAGGCGGTCGAGCTGCGGGCGGCGCTGACGGTATCGGACGCGGGGATCGACGTGGACTACTCCGGCAGCTCGGGGATGGTGCGGCATAACTTCAATGTGCCGCTGTGCTATACGCTGGCGTACACGACGTATGCGCTGGGGTGCATCCTGGCGCGTGACATCCCGAACAATGCCGGGTCGCTGGAGCCGCGGACGGTGACGGCGGAGCCGGGGTCGCTGCTGCACGCGACGAAGCCGGCGGCGGTGGTGCAGCGGCACCAGATCGGGCTGATGCTGCCCGACCTGGTGTTCGGCTGCCTGCGCCAGGCGATCCCGGACCGGGTGCCGGCCGAGGGCGCCGGGGTGCATTGGGGGGTCACCGGGTCCGGGCCGCGCAGCAGCCCTCCGGTGTGGGGCGACGACTTCCTGGTCAACATCGTCACGACGGGGGGCATGGGCGCCCTGCCCTCGCAGGATGGGCTTTCGGCGACGGGCTTTCCCAGCGGCGTGCGCGGCGGGCCGGTGGAGATCTTCGAGTCGATGTCCACGCTGGTGTTCTGGCGGAAGCAGTTTCGGCAGGATTCCGGCGGGCCGGGTGCGACGCGGGGCGGGCTGGGGCAGGACATGGAGCTAGGCAACACCATCGACGAGGCGTTCGTCTGCACCACCGCGTATGAACGGGTGCGCTTTCCGGCGCGGGGGTTCGCGGGCGGGCATGCGGGCGCGGCCGGGTATGTGGGCCTGGCGTCGGGCGAGGTGCTGCCGGGCAAGGGCCGGCATGCGGTGCCGCGGGGCGGGCGCATCGTGATCCGTTCGCCGGGGGGTGGCGGGCTGGGCGACCCACGGGCGCGCGACCCGGCGCTGGTGCGGCGCGACCTGGAGGATGGGCTGATCTCGGACGCGAGCGCCGAGGGGGCCTATCGCTGGGACCTTGGGCCGCGGGCGGATGCGGCGGAGTAGCCGGCTGAGGCGACGGTATGCAGGCTCCGGTCGGTGTGGCGGCGTTTGGCCAGCATGGCACGGGCGATGGCTGATCGTCCTGCAGGTTGACGGTCTCCGTCGCTGTGATGCGGGGGGCTGGCATCACAGCGGGTGTTCATGGTGGAAAACCTGGATCAGGTGTGGAACGCTGCCAATGGTTGGGACAAGACCCTCGTCGAGCGCAGTTGGGCTGGCGTGCGCCCGGTTGGTTGTTGTCGCGGTTGCTACCCACCGATTTGGGAGGATGGCGTGATCAAGTTCGTGGACTGGGGCTGCGACCGGCTGGACGACCGTTCGTGCCAAATGCTGCAAGTCCTGACCGCTGATGCGGGCAGCGCCTTTGCAAGCCGGACCGGCGGCGTGGCGGTCCAGGGGATGCAGGCGCAGTTCTTGCCGTCCTGGATTGCCGCGCCGAAGCCGGCTTGTGATGACGGGCGTCACATAGGCTTGGCCGGTCAACGCTTGCGGTGGTTGGTGCTTGAGGCCCAGCCATGACCGAGACGATCCGTGCGGAGGTCGCCGTCATCGGCCTGGGCGCGATGGGGGCGGCGGTGCTGTATCAGTTGGCCCGGCGTGGCGTGCAGGCGGTCGGCATCGACCGCTACGCGCCGCCGCACACGATGGGGTCCAGCCACGGCGAGACCCGCATCACCCGCGTCGCGGTCGGCGAGGGCGAGGCGTATGTGCCGTTCGTCACCCGGTCCCACGCCATCTGGCGCGAGCTGGAGGCGCGGACCGGCGAGACCCTGCTGCAGCAGTGCGGCCTGCTGATCATGGCGCCGCGCGGCGTGCGCGCCGGGCACCACGGCAGGCCGGACTTCCTGGGCCGCACCGTTGGCGTCGCCGAGCGGCAGGGCATTGCCCATGAACGGCTGGACGCTGGCGCCATCGCGGGGCGATTCCCGGTTTTTGGCCTGCGCGGCGACGAGGAGGGGTACTTCGAGCCGGGCGGCGGCTTTGTGCATCCGGAGCGGTGCATTGCCGCGCAACTTCGTCTTGCGGCTGCGGACGGGGCTGCGGTGCTGGCCGGGCGGCAGGTGCTGGCGGTGCAGCAGCGCGGCGGGTCGGTGCAGATCGACACGGATGGGGGCGTCGTGCAGGCCGACCAGGCGGTGGTCGCCGCGGGGGCCTGGGCGGGTGCGCTGCTGGGCGGCCCGTTCGGCGGCAGGCTGGTCCCGTACCGGCAGGTGCTGCACTGGGTTGCCGTGGATGACCCGGCGGCCTACGCGCCCGCGCGCTGCCCGGCCTACATCTGGATGCAGGGGCCGCGGGCGGAGGACTATTTCTATGGTTTTCCGGCGCTGCCCGGCGCCCGGGAGGTCAAGGTGGGAACCGAGCAGTATGACGTTGCGTGCGACCCGGATGCGGTGGACCGGAGTGTGTCCGCCGCGGAGGCCGCTGCGATGCATGCGGCCAATGTGGCTGGCCGGCTGCGCGGCGCCGGGCCGGCGCCGGTCCGCTCGGCGGCGTGCCTGTATACCATGACGGACGATGCCAACTTCGTCATCGACCGGCATCCGGGGCAGGACCGGGTTGTGGTGGTGTCCGCCTGCTCCGGCCATGGGTTCAAGCACTCGGCGGGCATCGGCGAGGCTGTGGCAGGGTTGGTGTGCGATGGGCGGAGCGGGGTGGACCTGCAGCCGTTCCGGCTGGCGCGGCTGCTGGAAGGTAAGGCGGCATGACGGCCTGGGGACGGCAACCGCGCACGGCTTAGGGGGTTTTCTGGCTGCTGCTCCGTTTGGGCCGGGGTGAAGGAGGCAGTTAGGGCGTAATCCAGCCCGGTTGCGGACGATCGGCGCTGCCAAGCATGCCGGGCTCGGCGCCTGCCCGCCCCCTCACCCCAGCCCTCTCCCGGAGGGAGAGGGAGCCGATGCGGTGCTTGCGGCATTTGCGATTGCGCTGCCCTTCCAGAGAGTCGTCAAAGGTGCAGCAGGCTGGCGCCTGAAATGCGGATTGACTGTGTTGCGGGAGGCAGGAGATCAGCACCCGGCTTTGAATGCGTCATCCCACTGCGATTGAAACGACATCACCGTTCAGCCGGTGAAGGCGATATTCAAGTAAGCCTGGCCACTAACACTCCCTGTCGTCACGTTCATCTTTGTGGTCACGTCGGCGACGCTCAGGCCGGCGAGGGTGGCGGACTCGTTTATGCCGGTTCCCGCTCCGGCGAGTTCCGAATGCAGGGTCACGCCTTGGTAGCCGCTCACTCCATCCGTGGCCGCCCAGTTCATCGTGCTGACACCGGGCATGAACCCCCAAATCGTAAGGTTATCCCCTTGGTGAAAATTGACGATCGTGCTCCATGTCGTCGCTCCGCCGCGGCCATCGACGAAGAACGTGTCCACGCCACCGTCGCCGCCTGTCGCGCCGACCAGGAAGTTCGAACCGCCGCCGCCGTCGATGACGTTGGTGCCGCCTGTCACCGTCAGGGCGTCGTTGCCGCCGCCGCCGTGCAGGAACACGTCCGGCGCCTGCGCGATCACCGCAACGCCGTCGGGGCTGGACCAGATGAGCTGCTGCTGCAGCGATGCGACTGGGCCGGAATAGGTATCGCCGGCGCTGACCGACGATACCATCGAGGTGGTGTCAGTCACCAGGAATGCCGACAATGTGGGTGTTTGCGGCACTGCACCAGTGATGGGCGTTGGGGTGGGCGCGGGCGTTGCTGCGGCTTGGGCGCCGAAGTACTTCGC
>CAXTFY010000054.1:0-2178 GCA_964243265.1 uncultured Acetobacteraceae bacterium
GCGTTCTCGGTGAACCAGTAGTCGCCGGTGCGCGGGTCGATGTCGCCGCCGACGCTGTTGCGGACGCCGAGCGCCATGATCTCCGCCAGGCCGGTCTTCGGATCGACGCGGCGGATTTGCGCCACGCTGGTGGGCGGGATGCCGATGTTGAACGGAGGGCCGAAGGGGATGTACATGTCGCCGTCCTTGTCGGCCACCAGGTACTTCCAGCCGTGCGCCACGTAGGGAGGCATGTCGTCATAGGCGACGACTGCGGCGGGCATGTGGTCCAGGTTGGACTCCACGTTGTCGTAGCGCAGCAGCTTGTCGATGGCGATCACATACAGCGACCCGTTCTGCACCGCGACCCCGGTGGGCATGTTCAGGCCCTTGAGGATGGTGTGGACGGTGTGCTTGCCCTCGTCATCGGTCACGGCATAGACGTTGGTCGCATTGTAGGAGCCGACGAACAGCGTCCCGTTGGGACCCCAGGCCATCTGCCGCGCCTCGGGCAGGCCGGAGGCATAGACCTCGATCTTGAAGCCCGGCGGCAGCTTGATGTTCTTCATGTTGGCCTGCAGCTCGTCGAGCGGCGTCGGCGTGGCCGGGCCGACCGGCGGGGCAAGTCCCTTCATCGCCACGGTCTCGTCGCCCAGGAACCAGTCAGCCGGCGGGTGCGCCCAGAAGCTGGGGCGGCTGCTGTCGTAGCTTTTGACGTCGGCGGCCTGCGCGGCGGTTGCCACGCCGAACGCCGCAGCGGCTGTCACAAAAATGGTGGTGTAGCGCAGCAATGTTTGCTTTCTCACGAATCTTCCCCATTCCTTCAGCGGCCGCCTTATGGCAGCCTGCTGGCAACAACATAACCTGACATGGCCGCCTCCTGGCAAGGGTCTTTGCAACGGCTACTTGCAAGCGCCGGCACGCCGACGTTCGACACCGGCGAACGAGCGGCGGGAAAGCTGCGGCAGCCCCGATCCCGTTGCGGCCATAAAACGGATGCCGTCTTCCCATATTCCTGGGGGGGATTATCGCCTCCGCAGCGCGGTGACCGCGCCATTGGTTAATCCCGATCGCAATGGAATCAGGACTCAGCAAAACCCTACATTAACTAAAGCTCAACCGACCGCGAACTTCGTAGAGTGTGGTTGGTTCGATGGATGCAACAACGATGTCCCTTGCGGAAACCACCCGCCGGTCCTTCCTTGGCGTTGCCGCGATGCTGGCAGCGCCGACCTGCGCCCAGGCGCAGCAGCCTGCCCCAGCGCCGCCTCCCCCAGGTCCGTTTTCCGCGGAACCGTTCGTCATCGGCGGCGGCCCGGTCGGGGCGGCCTACAACTCCCTGGGCGTCGCCATCGCCAAGCTGCTGGTCCGCACCGTTCCGGGCCTGTCCGCCACCTCGGCGGTGACCAAGGGCGGCTTCGACAACGTGGACCGGGTCACCAGCGGCCAGGCCGACATCGGCTTCACCCAGGTGGACATCGCCGTCAACGCCGTCGAGGGCGAGGGGTACTACCGCGGCAAGCACCTGCCGGTCCGGGCGCTCGGCGTCATGTTCCCCAATCACCTGCACTTGGTCACCACCAGCGGCTCCGGCATCCGCACCATGGAGGACCTGCAGGGCAAGCGCGTCAGCACCGGCGGCGCCCCGGGCTCCTCCATCGAGGACCTGGCCTACCGGGCGCTCACCATCGCCGGCCTGGACCGCAACAAGGACCTCGCCAGCATCGTCAGCCAGAGCCTGGCCGACAGCAACGCCGCGGTGAAGGCGGGGACGCTGGACGCCTACTTCTTTCCATCTGGGATTCCTGCCCCAGCGGTCACCAACCTCGCCGCGACCCCAGGCGTGAAGCTGGTGCTGGTGGACACCGCCGGGCTGGCGGAGGGGTTCATCGCCCGGTACGGCCCGGTTTACTTTTCCGACGTCATCCCGGCTGGCACCTATGTCGGCCAGGACCACGACAACCTGCAGGTGTCCGTCACCAACATCATCGTGGTCTCCAGCGCCATGCCGGACGCCCGGGTCACCGCCATCCTGTCGGCCCTGTGGGCCAACCGGCCCGAACTGGTCGCGGCGCATCCGGAGGCGACCCACTTCTCGCTGGCCGCGCAACGGACCGCAGCCGTCGGCGTGCCATGGCATCCGGCCGCGGCGGCGTTCTGGAAGGCCCAGGGCGCGCAGCTCGCATAAGCCGGCGCGCA
>CAXTFY010000054.1:2278-19156 GCA_964243265.1 uncultured Acetobacteraceae bacterium
GGCGCGCAGCTCGCATAAGCCGGCGCGCAACTCGCATCGGCCGGCGCTACAGGGTCGCCACCCCGCGCAGCACCATGACGGCCCCGCCGCCGACCCCGGCACGGATGCCGTCTGGGGTGCGCCGGGCATGGGCGTGCAACAGGCTGGGGCGGCCCATCTCGATGCCTTGATGGATGGTGAGCCGATGCTCCTGCAGGTCCGTGCGGGACAGCAGCAGGGCGGCCAGGGCGCAGGCGGCGCTGCCGGTGGCCGGGTCCTCCGGGATGCCGGCGAGCGGGGCGAACATGCGGGCGCGGATGGCGGCGCCGTCTCGGGCATAGGCCAGCAGGCTGAACCCGCCGCCGCGGGTCGGCGCCTGCGCCAGGGCGGCACGGAAGCCGGCGGTGTCCGGGGCGGCGGCGGCCAGGCCGGCGGGCGTGACCTCGGCGACGGCAAAGGCCAGGCCGACGCTGGCCACCACGGGCGGATGCGTCCCGGCGAGCACCGCGGACGCTGGCAGGCCCAGGCAGCCCGCCACCAGGGCGGCGGCGATGTCCGGGCCAGTCTGCAAGGGCTGCGGTGCCTCCAGCGTCGCCATGGCGACGCCGCCGGGGCGGGTCAGGCGGATGGGCACGAGGCCGGCCAGCTCCTCGAACACCATCGCCTCCGGGGGCGTGACCATGCGCGCGGCCAGCACCAGCGCGGTGCCGACGTTGGGGTGCCCGGCGAACGGGATCTCCGCAGTCGGCACGAAGATGCGGACCCGCGCGGTGTGGGCGGGGTCGGCGGGCGGCAGGACGAAGGTGGTCTCGCTGTAGTTGAACTCGCGCGCCAGGGCCTGCATGTCGGCGTCCGACAGGCCGCTTGCGTCCGGGAACACCGCCAGCGGGTTGCCGCCGAAGCGCCGGTCGGTGAACACGTCGGTGGTGACGAATTGATAATCGGGCATCGCGGGGCGTCCGTTGCAGGGGGCCGGGCCAGCTTCCCGCACCGCAGCGGCAAAGGCCATCGCCGGTTGGCGGGAATAACGCGCCGTAGGACTAGTCCGGCGTCCTATCCGTTCTGTGTGGGACCACAGCTATGGATGGAGCATCACGAGGGATGACCGCTGTGAGCGCCAGGACGGCTGGGGGCCTGTGGTGAGAGAGCTGGGCGCTTGCCGCCTCCCTCACCCCGGCCCTCTCCCGGAGGGAGAGGGAGCAGGCGGTTGGGTCATGTTGTCGCGCTGCTGGCTTGCGGGTGGTGCGCCATGCTGTGCAAGGCCCGCTGAGGGTCAGCCGTCGCCAGGCTCCGCAACAGCCGCCTGCGCCGCCGGGCGGGCCTTGGTGCCGGGCAGCCCGGCGCTGGTCTGCCGCCACGGGCTGCTCTCCGGGCTGAGCAGCAGCGCCACGCACCCGGTCCATCCCGTCTGGTGCGACGCGCCGAGGCCCCGGCCGGTGTCGCCATGGAAGTACTCGTGGAACAGCACGTTGTCGCGGAAGTGCGGGTCCGTCTGCGCCTGCTCGTCCCCGCCGAGGCACGGCCGGCGCCCCTGCGCGTCACGCAGGAACAGCCCGACCAGGCGCTGGCTCAGCATCTCCGCCACCTCGGCCAGCGAGCACAGCACGCCGCTCCCCGCCGGGCACTCCACCCGGAAGTCGTCGCCGTAGTAGCGGTGGAACTCGCGCAGGCTGTCCACGAGCAGGATGTTGACCGGCATCCACACCGGGCCCCGCCAGTTCGAGTTGCCGCCGAACGCCGCCGTCGTGCCCTCGCCCGGCTCGTAGCCGATGGTGAACCGCTCCCCGCCGTGCTCCAGCACATAGGGGTGCTCCCGGTGCACCTTGGACAGCGCCCGCACGCCATGCGGCGACAGGAACTCCGCCTCGTCCAGCATCCGCCGCAGCAGCTTTTTCATCCGCCGCCCGCGCAGCAGCGACAGCAGGTGGCGCTCGCCTTCGCCGGGCTCGGTCCAGCGCGAGATCAGCGCCGCCAGGTCGGGCCGGTGCAGCAGCATGTACTGCATGCGCTCGCCGAACTCCGGCAGCTCGCTGATCGCCCGGCGGCCGATCACCTCGACGGCGAACAGCGGGATCAGCCCGACGATGGAGCGCACCCGCATCGGGATCACCGACCCCTCCGGCAGCCGCAGCACGTCGTAGTAGAAGCCGTCCGCCTCATCCCACAGGCCGATGCCGCCGGCGTTGGTCATGGCCTCGGCGATATACAGGAAGTGCTCGAAGAACTTGGTGGCCAGCGGCTCGTAGGCATGGTCCTCGATGGCCAGTTCCAGCGCGATGCGCAGCAGGTTCAGGGTGAACATCGCCATCCACGCCGTGCCGTCCGACTGGTCGATGGTCCCCCCGGTCGGCAGCGCGTGCGAGCGGTCGAAGATGGCGATGTTATCGAGACCGAGGAACCCGCCGGCGAAGATGTTGCGGCCCGTCGCGTCCTTGCGGTTGACCCACCAGGTGAAGTTCAGCAGCAGCTTGTGGAAGCAGCGCCGCAAGAAGTTGCGGTCGGCCACGCCCGTCAGCGCGCGGTCCATCTGGAACACCCGCAGCACCGCCCAGGCGTGCACCGGGGGGTTCACGTCGCCCAGCGCCCATTCATAGGCCGGGAACTGCCCGTTGGGGTGCATGTAGCGCTCGTGGGTCAGCAGCACGAGCTGCGACTTGGCGAACACCGGGTCGATCAGCGCGAAGGTCACGCAGTGGAACGCCAGGTCCCACGCGGCATACCAGGGGTATTCCCAGCTATCGGGCATCGAGATGATGTCGGAGTTGTCCAGGTGCCGCCAATCCGAGTTGCGTCCGCGGTCGCGGCCCGGCGGCGGCGTGGGCTGTGCCGAATCCCCATCCAGCCAGCGGCGCACGTCCAGCATGTAGAACTGCTTGGACCACAGCATGCCCGCCAGCGCCTGCCGCTGCACCAGCCGGGCGTCGGGGTCCGGCATGTCGCGCTGCACGGCGGCGTAGAAGGCGTCGCAATCGGCCCGGCGGCTGTCCATCACCGCATCGAACCAGGCGAAGGCGTCCTCGCTCGCCGCCGGGCGCAGGCGCAGGCGCACCGTTGCAGACCCGCCGGCGGCGATGCGCAGGCGCAAATGGGCCGCCGCCTTGGTGCCGCGCCGCTGCGGGCTGATGGCGCCCTGCGCGCCGTCCACCACGTAGTCATTGATCCCGTCCTTGAACGGCCCCGGGTCGCGCGCGCCATGCAGGCGGTTGACGTTGGTCTCGTTCTCGCAGAACAGCCAGGTGGCGGCGCCGTCCACCTCGCAGACCCGGGTGCGCGCCAAGGCCGGGTGGCTGGCGAGCACGCGGTGGCGGTCGCCGGGGTCCAGCCGGATCAGCGGGCGCGGCGTGCCGTGGTCCCACGACCAGGTATTGCGCGCCCATAGCTGCGGCAGCAGGTGCAGCGTCGCCGCGTCCGGCCCGCGGTTGTGCGCGGTGACCAGCATCAGCACGTCGTCGGTGGACGCCTTGGCATACTCGACGACGACGTCGAAGTAGCGGTTCTCGGCGAAAATGCCGGTGTCGGACAGCTCGAACTCGGGGTCGGCGGCGGAGCGGGCGCGGTTCTCCGCCACCAGACGGTCGTACGGGAACGCGGCCTGCGGGTACTTGTACAGCATGCGCATGTAGGAGTGGGTCGGCGTGCCGTCCTGGAAGTAGTACAGCTCCTTCACGTCCTCGCCGTGGTTGCCCTGGGCGTTGGTCAGGCCGAACAGCCGCTCCTTGAGGATGGCGTCCTGGCCGTTCCACAGCGCCAGGCCCAGGCACCACAGCAGCTTGTCGTCGGCGAACCCGGCCAGCCCGTCCTCGCCCCAGCGGTAGGCGCGGCTGCGGGCCTCGTCGTGCGGGAAGTACTCCCAGGCGGTGCCGTTGGCGCTGTAGTCCTCGCGCACCGTGCCCCACTGGCGCTCGCTGAGGTAGGGTCCCCAGCGCCGCCAGTCCTCGCCCCGCTCGGCGGCGAGCAGGCGGCGGCCCTCGACGGTGTCGAACAGTGCATCAGGCATTGCGGCCTCCCTTGGGGTGCGGGTCAGGACAGCAGCAGGTCGCGCGAGGGCCGCCCTGGCTCCCTCCAGGAGAGGGCTGGGGTGAGGGGGTCTTGCGGCGCGATCCGCGGCCTTGGGCCGGCGCAGTTCCGGCGGCGGAGACGGGTCCTAGCGGCGCAGCAGGCAAGCAAGACCCCCTCACCCCGGCCCTCTTCCAAAGCGGGAGAGGGAGTAGCAGTGTGCAGAATGGCCGTTGTGCAGTGCAACGAAAAGGGACAAGTTTAGCCGCGTGACGCAACTGGATGCGTCAGGACAGCGATTTGCCTTGGACGGGCCCGCCTAGGCCGCGATGCCGTGCCACGCTGCTGCGCGACACCGGCGGGACCCGCTCCGCATGGCCACACTCCACACGACAGGACGGACGCATGAGAAAAGTTCCCCCCGGCGTGGGTCCGAAGCACCCGCAGGTCGTGACCCTCGTCGGCGCGACCGGCGACCTGTCGCGGCGCAAGCTGCTGCCGGGGCTGTTCCACCTGGTGCGCGGCGGCTTCATCCCGGGCTGCCGGATCATCGGCGTGTCGCTGGACGACCTCGACCCGGCCTGCTTCCGCGCCTTCGCCCGCGAGGCGCTGGAGCAGTTCTCCACCCGCAAGGTGGACGAGGCCGCCTGGGCCGCCTTCGCCGAGGCGTTGGACTACGTGCCCTTGGGCGCCGGCGCGCACGCCCTCCGGGCAGCGGTGGAGGGAGCGGAACGCGCCCTGGGCGGCGAGGCGCAGCGCATCCACTACCTCAGCGTGCCGCCGAGCGCCGCGCTGGCTGCCGTGCGGATGCTGGCGGAGGCCGGGCTGGTCGAGCGGTCGCGCATCATCATGGAAAAGCCGTTCGGCACCGACCTGGCCAGCGCGGTCGTGCTGAATGCCAGGCTGCACGAGGTGTTCGCCGAGGAGCAGATCTTCCGCATCGACCACTTCCTGGGCAAGGAGCCGGCGCAGAACATCCTGGCGTTCCGCTTCGCCAACGGCCTGTTCGAGCCGATCTGGAACCGCAACTTCATCAACCACGTGCAGATCGACGTGCCGGAGACGCTGGGCCTGGGCAAGCGCACCGGGTTCTACGAGGCGACCGGGGCGTTCCGCGACATGGTGGTGACGCACCTGTTCCAGATCCTCGCCTTCATGGCGATGGAGCCGCCGACCGCGCTGGAGCCGCAGTCGATCAGCGAGGAAAAGAACAAGGTGTTCCGCAGCATGCTGCCGCTCGATCCGAAGGACGTGGTGCGCGGGCAGTACATCGGCTACCGGTCCGAGGAGGGCGTCGATCCGGAGTCGGAGACCGAGACCTTCATCGCTCTGAAGTGCCTGATCGACAACTGGCGCTGGGCGGGGGTGCCGTTCTTCCTGCGCACGGGGAAGCGGCTGGCGGAGGGGCAGCGGATCATCTCCATCGCCTTCCGCGAGCCGCCGAAGAGCATGTTCCCGGCCGGGTCCGGCGTCGGCGCGCAGGGACCGGACCACCTGACGTTCGACCTCGCCGACGCCTCGAAGATGTCGCTGTCGTTCTATGGCAAGCGGCCCGGCCCCGGCATGCGCCTGGATAAGCTGAGCCTGCAGTTCGCGATGAACGACACCGGGCGGATCGGCGACGTGCTGGAAGCCTATGAGCGGCTGATCCTCGACGCCATGCGGGGCGACCACACCCTGTTCACGACGGCCGAGGGCATCGAGCGGCTTTGGGAGGTGTCGATGCCGCTGCTGGAGGCGCCCCCGCCGGTCCGGCTCTATGCCCAGGCGTCGTGGGGGCCGAAGTCGATCCACCAGCTTGTGGCCCCGCACGCCTGGCGGCTGCCGTTCGAGAGGGCGTGGCGGGACCCCAGCCATGGCCAAAGCTGACCCGCGCGGGTCAACCGCCCTGACGCGTCGCCTGTGCCCGTCATCGCGGCCCGGCGTGCGGCGTTGCGCCCCCCCCCGAACCTACCGCGGCGCACCCGGCGGCGGAACCACGATGAGCAATGGGTGGTCGGTGAGGTCCAGCACCAGGTTCGACACGTCGTGCAGGGTCTGCACGGGCGCAGTCCCGACGGTCGGATCGTAGATCAGCACGGTGCCGTAGCCTCGCTGCAGGTCAACCGTCACCGGGATGTGCTTGACCGCCGCCGCGGTCTGGGTGTCCGGGTCCCACGGCTGCTGCTCGTTCCAGGCTGCGACGACGTGCGTCCCGTCGCTCTTTTGCAGATGCAGCGTGTTGCCGGTGTGGTCGTAGGGCACTCCGGGCGCCGTGAACAAGAAGCCGTCCGGTTTGAACGTGCCGCTGCGCGCGCCGGGGTCGGCGAGCAGCGTGGTCAGGTTGTGGATCGCGGTTGCCGCCAGCTTGGGCGACCCGTCATGGTGGAACAGCCCGAAGTGGTCCTCCCGCTCGGTTTGCGGCGGGTCCACGCCATCGTCGATCAGGTCGTACAAGTAGGTCCGGACCACGCCCGCCGCCGCCTCGTCCAGCAGCAGGCCGAGCAGGTAGCTGGCCTGCATCGCCTCGGGCACGCCGCCCCAGCCGGCGTTCTGCGGCAGGGTGTAGTAGCCGGTTTCGGTGAGGACGACCGGCTTGGCGGGCGCATTCGTCCGGCCGCCGTCAATCGCCGCGTGGATCACGAAGCAGGGCCGCAGCCCGTGCGGCGGGTAGGCGTGGACGTTGGCGTAGTCGGTGTAGGCCGACAGGTCGCCGATGGACGGGAACGCCCCGGGGTCAACGCCGCCGAGCGTGAAGATGTAGACCGCCGCTTGCGAAAGCGCCGGGTCGGCCTTCACGGCGGCATAGAGGTCCTTTTGCAGCGCCACCGCCGCATCCACGCCGGCGAGGCCGCCATACGAGACCGGCCAGATCGCGGCCTCGTTCACGCCCTCGATGGCGTTCAGGTAGGGCGCCAGCTTGCGTGCCGTCGCCAGCGCCCCGGTCAGGTCCACCGGGCCGCCGCCGTTGATGATCAGGTCGAACTTCGCCCCCAGCTTTCCCAGCGCCTGCATGTTGGCCAGCGAGGACGCGTTGATCGGGGAGCTTTGACGTATGTTGCGGGTGCCGAGATAGGACAGCAGGGATGCGAGCTGGGCGGGGTCGTTGTATGGGTCGGAGCCGACGTGGGTGTTGACCCCTAAGGCATCGAGGAACTCCGCCGCCCGCATCGTCCGTCCCGCATGCTGACCCGGGTGCTGGTCCGGCTGCTGGGCCGGCTTCAACGCAGCCAGGACCAGGCAACCCGCAAGCAGGGGGACAGCCAGGGCCGCCTGACGCAGGCGCCTCATGCCAACCGCCGCCTGCCCCGGTCCTTATGCTGTTGCGTACCGTCAGGCGCCGTCATTGCGAGCCGGCTTCGGCGCGGCAATCCAGGGCGGCGGCCACGGTCCGGTCTTGCCAGTTCTGGATTGCCGCGTTGCAAGCGCTCCTCGCAATGACGGCTGTGAGGATGGCGAACGTAAGCGGGGACAAACCGGTCGAAGCAGGGATCAGCCGGCCTGACCCTCCGGGCTTTAATATCTCGCCACATGCCGCACCCCCAAGGACCGGCCGACCCGGCCGTGCGCCAAGGAGGGGCCTGCCTGGCCCTGCGCCGTCGCCAGCGCAATGAACGTCCAGAACAGCAGCCCGATCTCGCCGCTGGTGACGCTCGTGAGCGGGAGCGCCGCCAGCAGGCCGATGATCACCGCGCCAGTGATGATCAGCAGGGGGTCGCGGCTGTGCCGGACCCGGCCCAGCGCCTGCACCCCCGCCCATACCAGCCCGATCAAGTAGAGGCAGCCGACCGGCACGCCCATCGCGATGATCGAGGTCACCACCTCGCCATCCGCGGCGTCGATGCCGTTGAACGGCGTCGCGAGCTGGGCGAAGCCGCGCCCGACCACCATCTGGTCGGACAACCGGTACACCTCGAACAACTGCCCGAGCCGCTCCTTGCCGCTGCCGTCCTCCGACACCGATCCGGTCAGGCTGCCGAGCCGGTCCATCACCGCGTCGCCGAAGTCGGCATTGAACGCCGCCAGCGCCGTGGCCGCGACGATCACCACCGCGATCAGCCCCGACCGCTGACGCGTGCGGCCGAACATGGCGCAGTAGCCGATGCCAAGCGCCAGCGAGATCCACGCCGTGCGGTAGTACGTGAACAACAGCCCCGGCGCGACCAGCAGCGCCAGCAGCAGCGCCTGCCATCCCCGCCGGCAGAAGCCGAGCATCAGCACCCCGCACACGGCATAGGTACCGAACGACGCGGGCGAGTTCATCATGCTGAACACCCGCACCTGGTACGGCTCGGCCTTTCCGAGCACCGAGATGGTGCTGGACACGCTGAGCATCCAATAGCGGTCCCAGTCGGGCGGGCTGACGTACTGCCACACCGCGTAAATCCCGAGGACCGGCGCCAGGACGCAGAACACCCGGGTTGCGGATTCAAGCACCGCCGGGTCGTGCCGGGAGCAGCGCAGCACCCAGGCGCCATACAGCAGCGGCGCGTACATCTTCAGCGCCGCCGTGCTGAGCGGGGCGAACTCCCCGGCAAACGCCGACAGCAGCATGCCATAGGTGATGCACAGCCCGACCAGCAGCATCGGCAGCAGCGCCGCATCGTCGCGGTGCCGGCGCGTCAGCAGGTGGCGCAGATCGACCGCCGGGATGGCGATGGCGAGCACCGGACCCAGCAGCATCGTGCTGGACGGGTCGAAGCCGATGCTGAGATCGACGATCCGGCGCAGGAAGGGCGCGAACACATACAGCGAGATCGCTACCTCCACGCTGCGTGCGCAGCCCTCGCGCCAGGCCATGGCGCCGACGACGGCGCACCCCAGCACGAACAGCGGCCGCGCCAGGCCCGGCGCCACGAAACCCAGCCCCAGGGTGCCGGCCAGCAGCCCGATCAGCGCCACGCGCGCCCAGGATTGCAGGAGGACGCTCCGGCCTGCCGGCCGCCGGCGTGACGTTGGGGCAACGCGCGGCGCCTGGACCAGCATGGCCGGCCTGCTGCCCATCGTTAGCCGCGCCCGGCTTGCTGCACGGGCACGCCGGCCAGCGCGTACTGCGCGTTGACACCGCTCCAGAACTGCTCGATGGAGAACGTGTCGCGCACCCGCCTGGCTGCGGCGGCGCTGACCCGCTGATAGGTGCCGGGGTCGAGCAGCCGCGTCAGCGCCGCCTCGAACCCGGCGGCATCGGCGGCCATCGCCCCATGCTCGGGACCGCCGATCAGCGCCGGGATGCCGCCCGCCGGGTAGCCGATGGGGGGAATGCCGCGCAGCATCGCCTCGACCACCACCAGCGGCGACGGGTCGGGGGTTTGCGACGGCACCGCCAGCAGGTCCATCCCGGCATAGGGGTCCTCGCCCGGCGCGGTCCAGCCCAGCACGCGGCAGCGCCCCTCCCCGACCAGCCGGGCCACCTGGCCTTGCAGCGACGCCCAGTACTCGGCGCCCTCCTGCTCGGCCCGGCCGCGGATCAGCAGCCGGAGGTTCGGCCGGGCGGCGCTCGCCTGCTCGAACCAGTCGAGCAGCAGGTGCAGGCCCTTGAACGGGTGGATGCGGCCGACGAAGCCGATGGTCGGCGTCTCCGGCAGCGTGCGCGCGTCCCGCTCGGCGACCGGCCGCACGCCGTTCGCCACCACAGCAGTGCGGCGGGTCAGCGGGCCGGGGTAGCACGGCTCGGACACCAGCAGGGTCCGCGTTGCGCCGGCCGCGATGCCGCGCCAAATCGACTTTTCCAGCCCGGTGTGCGGAATGTCGTGCACGTGCGCGACCACTGGGACGCGATGGCCCAGGCGTGACGCCACCCCGAGCACGTGCACCTTCAGGCCGTTGGTGTGCAGCAGCGAGGCCCCGGTGTCGCGGACGGCCTGGGCCAACTGCCGGGCGCAGCGCCTGCCCTGGTTTGCCGCGTGCAGCAGGTCGCGCGGGCGGGGCGGACGGTGCACCGTCGCCACGGTGCCGAGGTCGATGAACCGCAGCGGCAACCCGCGCTGCCGTGCGATCTCCGCAAGCTCGCCCTCGCCGGGGACGGCGAGCGCCGGCCGGATCGCCGGGTTGGCAAGCAGGTCCAGCAGCACGCGTTCGGCCCCGCCCTTCAGGTCGGCGACCGGCGAGGCGAACAGCACCAGGGGCCGTTCCGCCCCGCTCATCGGCGCGTCCGGCTGGCGAGGGGTGCGGGCGATGTGCGTCATGGTGCCGTCCGTGATGCGGGGGCGGGCTTGCCGCCGGTGAAAGGCAGGGTGGCGAGGCGCTGGATACGGCTGCCAAGACGTGCCGTCAGTTCAGGCAAGTACAAGGCGAGCAGGGCCGCCACGGCCAACCCGAACACCGGCGCGGCCACGGCCAACCTGGCCCAGGACCCATCGAAGCCCAGCCAGATCGCGCCGCCGACGCAGGCCAGCACAGCGCCCTCGGCCGCCGCACGCGCCAGGCAACGCAGCATCAGCCCGCCGCACGCCAGCACCGCCGTCGTGCCGCCGAGCAGCACCAGCCCGCGCGCCGCCTCCCCGAGGCCCAGCCCAAGCGTGCCCAGCACGGGCACCAGCGCGAGGTTCGCCAGCGCATTCGCCGCATAGGCGGTAACGACTATGGCCGCCGCCGCGCCGTTGCGCCCGGTGGCGTTCACCATCCGCAACAGCACCCAGCCAAGCGTCGAGGCCCACAGCCCCAGCGAGATGCCCCGCAGCGCCCCGGTGGTCAGCAACACCGCATGCTCGTCAAAGGCGCCGCGGGCAAACACCACGCGGACGATGTCGGTCGCGAACACGGCGATGAACACCGAGGCCGGCACCCCGACCGCAAGCAGCACGCGCGAGATGCGTTGGATGTCGGCGTCCGACGTGCGCCCGTGCGCCGCCGCGCGGGTCAGCACCACATATCCGATCGGCTGGCTGACCAGGTAGAACGCGCTCTCGGTCAGCGTCCGGGCATAGTCGAACGACGCCACCGCGCCGATCGCGATGCCGGACGCCAGCAGCCGCTCCAGCACGATGTTGCCCTGGTCGGCGACCGGCACCGCCAGCAGCGGGCGGAACCGGCGCCAGAACGTCCCGCCGACCTCGGCCAGCAGCGCCGGGCGCACGCCCACCGGATTGATCGTGCCCTCGCGCCAGAGCGTTATGACGCCATAGGCCGCGACCAGGTTGAAGGCGATCACGAAGCTCAACGGGATCGCCAGCGGCTGCCCGGCCACCGCCATGACCGCGATGCCGGCCATCATACCGAGGTTCTGCACCGACGCCCGGATGGTGGCGATGCGCGACCGGCCGACCGCGATCTCGGTGGAGCTGAGGCAGGCCGACAGCACCGACGCCGGAATTGCCAGCGCCATCACCCGAACGAACAGCACAGTCATTCGCTGCGCCTCGGCGTCGAACTGGCCGACCAACAGGCCCACCCACGGCGCCGCCAGGGCATACACCGCCACCGCGACCAGGGACGCGAACAGCGTGAGCAGGATGGCCAGCGCCGCCGAACGCTGCGCCGGGTCGCCGCTTGCGCTCCATGACCGGTGCAGCGGGATCAGCACCGACGGCAGCATGTCGCTTTGGATCGGCGCCACCGGCAGCAGCACGCCCGTCAACGCGCCGCGGAAGCTGTCGGCGACGATGTTGGCGCCGAGCAGCCGCGCCATCTCGACCTCGCGCGCGAAGCCCAGCACCTTGCCGAACACCGCGCCGCCGACCAGCCAGCCCGCCAGGCGCAGGCTCAATATCCGGTCCCGCTCGACGTAAGGGTTTCGCTGCGGGCTGCCGCGGCCCGCACCCAGGCCCGGCGCAGCGCGGCGGAGATGACGTCGAAGCCGAACCGCCGCAGCACCTCGCTCCGGCAGGCCAGGGCCACGGCGGCAACCTGGCCCGGCGCCGCCGCCAGCTCGGTCAGCAGCGCCGCGAGCGCCGCCGCATCCCCCTCCGGGACGATCCAGCCGCCCTCCCCGACCACCGAGGGGATGGAGCCGGACGACGACCCGATCACCGGCGTGCCGCAGGCGTGCGCCTCCATGATGACCCGGCCGAACTGCTCCTTCCAGGTCCGCGTCGTGCGCGACATCAGCACCAGCGCGTCGAGGCCCGACATGAACTCCGCGACCCCGTCCGGGCTGCGCGGCTCCATGACCTGGACACGCCCGCCAAGACCCAGCGCGGCGGCGCGCGCCAGCAGCCCGGCCCGCTCCGACCCGTCCCCGAGGATCAACAGCTCCACCACCGCCGGGCTTTGGTGCATGGCCAGCAGCACGTCGTCGAGACCCTTCTCCGGCACCAGCCGACCGACGTAGCCGAGGCGGAACGGCCTGGCGGCCTGGGGCGCCAGAGGGCGGGCGCGCGGGAAGAACACCTCGGTGTTGATGCCGTACATCACGAACTCCGCGGGTCCGTCGAAGCCGCAGCTCCGCGACACCGCCAACGCCTCCTCGCCGCGGGCGATCAGCAGGTCGGTGCGGGCCAGCGTGTAGCGGCGTATCTGCTCGAACCCGACCGGCAGGCGGCGCGCGATGTTCTGGTCGGTTTCGAGCACCAGCGCCGCTGCCGGCGCCACCCGGTCGCGCAGCCGCGCCGCATGCAGGGCGGCAAGGCTCCAGGGCTCCTCCCACAGGTGGATCACGTCCGGCTTCAGCTCGGCGAGCAGGCCACGCAGCTTGGGGTAATGGTGCAGGTACCACTTTGCCGGCCCGCCGCGCGTCAGCCGCGCCGGCTCGATCCGCACCTTGAGCGACGTGCTGGACGGCTCGGCGTGCTCGGCCTGGCCGTACTCGTGCCAGACCTCGGGCACCACCAGCGTCAGGTCGAGCGCCGGGTCCGGCGCCAACACCTCGTAGCGTTTCCGCGCCGCGCCATGGCGCACCGCCGAGTGCGAGATCGACACCACGCGCAGCCGCCTGCCCCGCACGGCCCCCTGCGGCCGCATCAGTGCCATCGTCACACCGGCACCGGCAGGTAGGTGTGCCCGGACATGCCCGTCACGTTGTATTGCTGCGGCTGGTCGTTGCCGGACCTGCCGCCGATGACGATGCCGAGCACGTTGCCACCGGCGCTGATCAGGTTGCGTATGCCCAGCTCTACCTTGTCGCGCTGCGACCGGCCGAGGCTCGCGCAGTAGATGATCCCGTCCAGCCGCCGTGCCAGCACCTCGGCGTCCATCAGCGCCAGCGTCGGCGGGCTGTCCACGATCACCAGGTCGTAATGGCCCTTGGCGGTGCGCAGCAGGCTGTCGAAGCGGCCCTTGCTCAGCAGCTCCGTGCTGTCCACGCCGGGCTGCCCGGCGGTGATGATGTGCAGGCCGCGATACGGCACGATGATGTCGGGCAGCGTCGCCTTGCCGCGCAGGAACTCGCTCAACCCCAGGCCGCCCGGCAGGCCCAGCACCTTGCTGAACGTGGGCCGCCGCAGGTCGGCCTCGATCACCAGCACCCGTCGCTTCGTGGTGGCTGCGAACAACGCCAGCGACAGCGTGAGGAACGTCTTGCCCTCGCCGACCTCGGACGACGAGATCATCAGCGTCTTCGGCGCACGGCCGGGCACCAGCATGAAGCGGCCATACAGCGCCCGCACCGCCTCCTGCAGCGGCGTCGCGTTATACAGGTGCGTCACCGGCCAACGCGCCCCGCGCCGCTGCTTTACCCAAGGAAGGTAGCCCGCAATCTGCACCCCGGCCAGTTGCGGCAGGTGCGTCGAGGCCCGCAGCGTACGGTCGCCGCGGTCGCGCAGCAGCCCGGCCCCAGCGCCGACCGCCGACGCCAGCACCATGCCGACCGCCAGGAACGGCATCCGCTTCGGGAACCACGGGCGCTCCGGCAGCTCCGCATGGCTCACCAGCCGCGCATCCCCGGCCAGCAGCCGCCGCTCGGTCTGCAGCGAGTTCACCTTCTTGAGCTGGTCCACGTAGATCTCGCGCCGGGCTTCCACGTCGCGCACCATGATGGCGATGCCGGCCTCGGCGCCGCCGGTGTTGGCGACCTGGTGCATCAGCTTCTCATACTGGTCGGTCAGCTCGGCGACCCGGCTCGCGGCGGAGCGCACGTCGCGCTGCAGACTGGCGCCGATCCGCTGGCTTTCCTGGTTCAGCCGGCGGTCGACCTCGCGCCGCTGCTCGGCGACCGACTGCGCCATGGGGTAGCTGTCGCCGTAATGCGCCCGCATCTCGGCCTCGCGGGCGCCCAACAGGGCCGATTGCTGCTTCAGGTCGGACACCGTGCGGTTGGTCAGCAGCTCCTGCGCCGCGTCCGCCGACCCCTGGCCGGTGCGCGACAAGGCCTGCGCATAGGCCGCATTCGCCGCCGCAAGCTGCTGCCCCATTGCCGACAGCCGCTCGGAGGTGATCGACGCCTGCTGACCACGCACGATGCCGTGGTCGCTGCGGTAGGTCTCCACCTCCAGCTCGGCCTTGCGCAGTTCCTGCCCCGACGTTGCGATCTCGGTGTTCAACCAGTTGATCGCGTTGTCGTGGGTATCGACCTTGCGCTCCATGTCGTCGCGCAGGTACGCGTCCACCAGCGCGTTCACCAAGATGACGGACGTTTCCGGCACGGTGGAGACGAACGACACCTCGATCACCCGGGACCGGCCGGTCGGGCCGATGGAGAAGCCGCTTTCGATGCGCTGCAGCACCGCCGGGCCGTTGCCCGCCAGGTCCGTGCAGTCCGCCGGCTTCACCGCCTGCGCGAACAGGGTCGTCGCCCAGGTGTTGGTGCGCGTCGCCTCGCAGTCGGCGACCAGCGCCGCCGCGACGGCCTGGTCCTTCAGGATGATGCGCGCCAGGCGGGGCGAGCGCAGGATCAGCATCTGGCTCTCGATGTCGGCGGGGTCGCCCAGGCGCTGCGCCTCCGCCGATGCGGTGCCGTCGCGCAGCACCGCCTCGTTGCTGGCGAACAGCAGGGACGCGGAGGCGCGGTAGGTGCGGGGCAGCGCGGTGAACGCCACCCCCACGATCGCCGCGGTGACGCCGAAGCCCAGCACGCACCAGCCCTTGCGGCGGCCCAGCCGCGACAGCAGGCCGGTCCCCTCGGGGACGGTCAGGTACTCGGCGTTCTCGTTGTCCAGGGTCAGTTGCATTGGGTGAGCCTCGATGGCGTCGGTGACGTTTGAAGGGCGCGGACGGCCCCGGCTCTCGTTGCGTTCTTAGGCGGCACGTCTCGGGCGATCTCGCCGCGCACCTCCTCCAGGAGGACGCGGTAGCGTTCGGCGATGCTCGGCCAGCCGTAGCGGCTGGCGGTGGCCAGGGCGCCGTCGCGGAACCGCTGGCGCAGCGCCGGGTCGTCCAGCATGGGCGCCAATGCGGAGGCGATGGCCGGGCCGTCACGGGTGATGAAGCGGCCGTTCACCCCGTCGCGCAGGTAGTCCTCAATGCCGCCGACCGCGGGCGCGAACACCGGCAGGCCGCACGCCATCGCCTCCATGCAGGTCAGCGAGAACGACTCGTAAGCTGTCGGGAACACGAAGGCGTCCGCCGCCCGGTAGAGCTGCGGCAGATCGGACCGTGGCCCGGTGAACAAGACCTGCTCGGCCACCCTGAGCCGGCTGGCGTGCAGCGCATGCGGCCCCGCATGCCCGGCGCCGACGACCACCAGCCTGGCGTCGCGGCGGCCGAGCATGGCAAGGGCGTCGATGGCGTAGGCCAGGCCCTTGCGGTCGAACTCGTGCCCGACGAACAGCAGCATCGGCGTTCCCGGCGGGATGCCCAGGCTGGCCCGCGTTGCCGCCCGGTCGTCCGGTTCGGGTGTGAAGCGGTCCAGGTTGACGCCGTTCGGGATGACCACGATGCGGTCGCGCGGCACGCCGTAGTACTGCTGCAGTTCCTGCACCACGCGTTCGGACAGGGCGACGTAGCGCCGGAACCGCAGGCCGCCGATCATCAGCCGGTCCCGCAACGAGACCCAGTGGTGCATCGGGTTCAACCGCCAACGCCACGCCCCGGCGGCGCGCTTCATGTCCAGGTTGGCGCGGTTGACCGCATGGACCACGCACACGTCGCCGGCCAGCGTGTCGCCGTGGCTCAGCACCACGCGGCGCTCGCCATGGCCGGCGCGCAGGAACCGGGTCGCCGCCAGGGTGAACAGCGGCACCACGACCGCCCGGCCTACATGCCGCCAGCGGCCGCGCGTGCTCATCCGCGCCAGCGCCGGGGCGATGCGCTGCACGTCGGGCGACGTGTCCTCGGCGATGCTGGTGACGACCCGGCAGTCCACCCCGGCCGAGCGGAAGGCGCGTTGCAGCTCGAACGCCACCGCTTCGATGCCGCCACGGAGACTGAACTCCATGACGACTTGGTCGATGCGCAAAACGGCGGCGGGATTGACGGCGGTCATGACCGGCCCTTCCAGGCGGCGCGCATCGTCGTCAGCGGCAGGGCAGGCCAGCGCATCCGCGAGAGGACACGCCCCAGGCGGATGGACGGCAGCTCGACGAAGCGGTGCATCAGCTCGGCGCAGAGCAGCGACGCCGGGATGACGGCCGCGATGATCAGCCCAAGCGGCAACCGGCCATAGGCGACATGGACGGCGGCGATCAGCAGGGGGACATGGATCAGGTACAGGCTGTAGGAAATCTTACCTAGCCACACCAGGGGCGCTGCGGACAGCGTCCGGTCGGCGCGCGGGCATCCAACAACCAGCACGAGCAGGAGCGCCGCGCCCAGGCCCCAGACGAAGTTGTAGTAGGCAAAGACGGTCGGGCCAGGCGCCATCAGCAGGCCGATTCCCAGCAGACAGAGCGCCGGGGCGGCCCAGGACGGCAGGCGGGCCACCGTGGCGCGGACCGCATCGAGGTGCCCGGCAATCAGGATGCCGACGACGAACAGCACGACGAACCGCCCGGTATCGATCAGCGATGTCGCCAGATCGCTCGCCTCCGTACCGGCGAGGGCCGCCGTGCAGGCCAGCCCGGCCAGCAAGGTCGCCGCGAAGGTTGCGGCCGGCCAACGCCGGGTCAACACGAA
>CAXTFY010000055.1:0-19126 GCA_964243265.1 uncultured Acetobacteraceae bacterium
GAGGGCATCGGCTTCATGCTGGCCGACAACGACATGGACATCCGCACCAGCCGGCTGACGATCTGGCACACCGCCTGGCTGCTGGATCAGGGCGAGCGCGCCGGCACCGAGAGCAGCATCGCCAAGGTCGTGTGCAGCGAGGCGATCTTCCGCGTCGCCGACCGCTGCGTGCAGGTGCTGGGCGGCGTCGGCGTGACGGGCGAGACGATGGTGGAGCGCATCTTCCGCGAGGTCCGCGGCTTTCGCATCTACGACGGCCCCAGCGAGGTGCACCGCTGGAGCCTGGCGCAGAAGATCGTCAAGCACGGCGCGAACCACTAGCCGGACGGTCATTCCGGGGCGCAACGCCCGTAGGTGAAGCGTCATTGCGAGGCGCCGCTTGGCACCGCGGCAATCCAGGGCCGGGTAGCCCGGCGTTTGCCGCCCTGGATTGCCGCGCCGAAGCCGGCTCGCAATGACGAAGCACGCGCGGTTGCAACACCGTCCGGCCCGGTCGATGCTGCCGCCAAAACGGGAGGGCAACCATTGAGCGACACCTTCGACCTGACAGGCCACGTTGCGGTGGTGACCGGCGGCGGGCGCGGCCTGGGCCGGGCGATTGCCGAGGGCCTGCACCGCCACGGCGCGCAACTGGTGCTGTGCGGCCGGACGGAGGCCACCCTGCACGCCGCCGCCGCCGCGATCGGACCGAACGTGCTGCCGGTGGTGGCCGACGTGTCGAAGGAGGCCGACGTGCTGGCCCTGCGCGACGCCGCGCTGGAGCGGTTCGGTGCGGTGCATGTGTTGGTGAACAACGCCGGGGTGAACCCGATCTACGCCGGCATCGAGCGCACGACGCTGGCCGACTGGCAGCACATCATCGACGTGAACCTGACCGGCGCCTTCTTGTGCTGCAAGCACATCGGCGGGGTGATGGCGGCGGCCGGGCGCGGATCGGTCATCACGATCAGCAGCGTGGCCGGGCATGTGGGGCTGCGGCGGTCGGTGCCGTACTGTGCGACGAAGGGTGGGGTGGAGCTGATGACGCGGGGGCTCGCGTTGGATTGGGCGCAGAAGGGGGTGCGGGTGAACTGCATCGCGCCGGGCTACTTCGAGACGGATCTCACGGCGGGGATGCGGGAGAATGAGGCGATGGCCGGGCGGCTGCTGGCGCAGACACCGATGGGGCGGTTCGGCACGGACAGCGACATCGTGGGGGCGGCGGTGTTCCTGGCGGGGCCGGCGAGCCTGTATGTGACGGGGCAGAGCTTGATGGTGGATGGGGGTTATACGGCGGGGTAGAACGGTTCCGAGTTCCCGGGCTAGATTGAGGCGGTTGCGCCCCCGACCTGCCAAGCGGGGATGAGGCGGCACCGCGGTGGTGCTCATCTTCATTCCAAGTTCATCGAGTGCCCGAAAGAAATGGCTGCAAACCTGGCCGCACCTTGCTGGATGCTTATGCTGCCAGGGGCGCACGGCCAACGCGCTGCTGGACTAAGGGCGTGTCAATGTTCCACATGAGTCCTTTTGAAAGCGATCTCTTCTTCGAGACCCTGTGGAGCATCCTCGTCTTTGCGCTCCTGGTCGGCGCCGCCGCGCTTGGCATCTACCTGCGGCCGCGCCTGCCGGAGGGACACCGGTCCCGGGAGTCCCTGGAACTGGTGCGCGTCATCACCGGCATGATCGTGACGTTCGCCGCCCTGGTGATCGGGCTGCTGGTTTCCTCGGCCAAGACGTCCTACGAGGCGTCCACGCACGAGCTTGCCGCCTATGCCTACGAACTCGGGCGCTTTGACCAGTGCCTGCGCGAGTACGGGCCGGAGACCGAACCGTTGCGCGGCCTGCTGCACGGCTATACCGCGGTGATGATTGCCAGCACATGGCCCGAGGAACCGCCGCCCGATGGGGTGAACCGCACCGAGGTGGCGGCCATGGGCCGCTCGGACGCCTCGCCTACGCTGGGCAGCCTGCTCGACCGTATCGGCCGCGGCCTGCATGTCCTGCAGGCGGAAAACGGTCTGCAAGCGGCACTGGCCGCCGATTGCCTGGGCGAGTTCCGCACGGTCATGCACCTGCGCGGCACGCTCAACGACGACCAGCACAGCGAGGCTTCGACACCGTTCTACATCCTGCTGGTCAGTTGGCTGTTCGTCGTGTTCCTGAGCTTCGGCCTGCTGTCGCCCTATAACGGGCTGGTCTTCGTGGCGATCATGCTGTGCGCGCTGATCCTGACCAGCGCCCTGTTCACGATCCGGGAACTCGACCAGCCCTATTTCGGCGTCTTCTACATATCCAGCGACGGGATGCGGCATGAGCTGGACGCCATGACGCGACCCTAGACGCGATACGGGGCGCAGCAGCAGTCCCGCCATTGGGGGAACCCCGGCCGCTGCGCTGCGCTGTTGCACGCAGCAACGCAGGGGGCCAGCAGTGGCAGTCAAAGTCCAAGGCAGCAAGGTGCGCTATGCCGTCGTCGGCGCCGGGTGGATCAGCCAGGCCGCCTTCATGCCCGGCGTCGCCCACACCGGCAACTCCGAGATGACCGCCATCATCACCGGCGACGAGGAAAAGGCCCAGGCCCTCGGCAAGCGCTACGGCATCACCAACACCTACCACTACGACGCCTACCACGCGGCGCTCAAAAGCGGCGAGTTCGACGCCATCTACATGGCCCTGCCCAACTGGCAGCACCGCGAGTTCACCGTCCCCGCTCTGGAGGCCGGGCTGCACGTCCTGTTGGAAAAGCCGATGGCCACCAGCGAGGACGACTGCCGCGCCATCACCGCCGCCGCCGAGGCGTCCGGCGCCAAGCTGTTGGTCGCCTACCGCCTGCACTTCGAGGCCGCGACGCTGGAGGCGATCCGCCTGGTCCGCGCCGGCGGGCTGGGCCGTGCCCGGCTGTTCACCTCCACCTTCTCGCAGCATGTCGCCAAGACCAATCACCGGGCCAAGAACGGCTTCTGGGCCGGGCCGGTGGCGGACATGGGGCCGTATCCCATTAACGCCGTCCGCAACCTGTTCGGCGCCGAGCCGATCGAGGTCATGGCCTGGGGCCTGCGCCACAAGGAATTTGGCTTCGACTTCGACGACAGCGTGTCCGTCCACCTGCGCTTCCCTGGCGACCGCATCGCCCAGTTTACCGTCGCCTATGGGCTGAACGCGCATAACGACTACCGTGTGGTCGGCACTGACGGGGACCTGCTGGTGCAGCCCGGGTTCGCGTTCCCAGGACCGTTGAAGCACACCCTGACCGTTGGAAAGACCACGACGGAGCGGACGTTCCCGAAGGTGGACCAGTTCGGCGGGGAGACCCAGTACTTTTCCGATTGCATCCTGCACGACCGGATTCCGGAGCCGGATGGCGAGGAGGGACTGCTGGATGTGCGTGTGGTCGCGGCAATTGGGCGGGCGCTGGAGACGGGTCAGCCGCAGACGCTGCCGCCGAGAGTACGGGACCGCTATCCGACGCCGGATCAGGCCACTACGTTGTCTGCTATTACGCCACCGCCATTCGTGAACGCGCACGAACCGTCTGAGGGATAAAAGGTCATCTTCCGGGCAGGGTGATCGCCAGCACCCTATTCTCCCTCTCCCTGCTTCGAGAGAGGGCCGGGGTGAAGGGGCCTCGCCTGCCTGTGCGCCTTTAAAGACGGGTGCCAGCGCCGCCGAAGTGGGGCTGCGAAGGCCGCCAAAAGCTGCGCTGTAAAATTCCCTCACCCTGGCCCTCTCCCGGAGGGAGAGGGGAAGGAGGTGGCCCCTGCTAGGTGCGGCCGTGGTCGCGGTAGTGATGGCCGCCGCCGGCGTCGTCCCCGCCAGCGTCCTTCATCGGGTCCGGCTTGCTGCCTGGCGAGCCGCCACCCTTCTTATGGCCGTGCTCCTGCTTGTCCTTGCCCGGGTGCTCCTTGTCCTGGTGGCTGCTGCCGGGGCCGCCGAACCGTCCGGTGTGCTCGTTCTTGTCAGGCATCCCAAATGTCCTTCTGATCGGGTTGGGAACATCCAACGGATCGCGGAGGCATTGGTTTTAGCCCTCTTTGATTGACGAATGGTTGACGTCGCCGAGCCAGGCAAGTACGCCGAAACAATCGTGAGCAGCGCAACCCGCCCCCGCCCCTTCCTTCGACTCCGCGGCCGGTCCTTCATGGCCGTGGTGCTGACGCCCGAGCCGCCGCTGCCCGACTGGATGGTGCAGCTCGACGCGCAGCTTTCCCGCTCGCCCCGCTTCTTCGATGGGCGCCCGGTGGTGGTGGACCTGGGTGCCCTGGCCGGGCAGGAGGCCGAGTTCCCCACGCTGATCGACGGCCTGGCCGCCCGCGCCATCCGCGTCATCGGGATCGAGGGCGTGGACGAGGCCACGCTAGGCCCTCTGCTGCAAACCCTGCCGCCGGTGATCGCTGGCGGCCGCACCGTGGGCCTGCCCGTGCTGGTCGCCGACGCGCCGCAGGCCGAGCCGGCGCCGGAGCCGCCATCGGAGCGCGAGCCGCAGGCCCTGGTGGTGGACCACCCGATTCGATCCGGCCAGAGCATCGCCTTCACCACAGGCGACGTGACCGTGATCGGATCGGTTGCGTCGGGGTCCGAGGTGATTGCCGGCGGCTCCATCCACATTTATGGCGCCTTGCGGGGCCGGGCCATCGCGGGGCTGATGGGGCCGGGTCCGGACGGCAAGCGCCCCCGCATCTTCTGCCGCCGGCTGGAGGCGGAGCTGCTGGCCATCGACGGCGTGTACAAGACGGCCGACGAGATGAACCCCAAGCTGCAGGGCCGCGCCGTGCAGGTCTGGTTGGATGGCGACGAGTTGGCGATAGCCGCGCTGGATTGATCGAGTTGAGGAAGGGTTAGCATTGATGGCCAAGGTTCTGGTCGTAACCTCCGGCAAAGGCGGAGTCGGCAAGACGACCAGCACGGCCGCGCTGGGCGCCGCCCTGGCGCAGGCGGGCCAGAAGGTGGTCGTCGTCGATTTCGATGTGGGCTTGCGCAACCTCGACCTGATCATGGGGGCCGAGCGCCGCGTCGTGTACGACCTCATCAACGTGGTGCAGGGCGATGCCAAGCTGGTGCAGGCGCTGATCCGCGACAAGCGGCTGGAGACCCTGCACCTGCTGCCCGCCAGCCAGACCCGCGACAAGGACGCGCTGACCAGCGAGGGCGTCGCGCGCGTGATGGTCGAGCTGCGGGAGCGGTTCGACTGGATCCTCTGCGACAGCCCTGCCGGGATCGAGCGCGGGGCGCAGCTTGCGATGTATCATGCCGACACCGCCGTCGTGGTCACCAACCCCGAGATCAGCAGCGTGCGCGACAGCGATCGCATCATCGGCCTGCTCGACAGCAAGACCGAGCGCGCCGAGCGCGGCGAGCGTGTGGACAAGCACCTGCTGCTGACCCGCTACGACCCGGCCCGCGCCGCCCGGGGCGACATGCTGAAGACCGAGGACATCCTCGAAATCCTGTCGATCCCGTTGCTGGGCATCATCCCGGAAAGCACTGACGTGCTGCGGGCGAGCAACCTGGGGGCGCCGGTGCCGCTCGCCGACCCGACCAGCGCCCCGGCCCGCGCCTACACCGATGCGGTGCGGCGGCTGATGGGCGAGGCGGTGACGATGTCGGTGCCCACCGACCGCAAGGGCCTGTTCGGCAAGCTGTTCGGACGGCGGGTGGCATGAGCCTGTTCGACATTTTCAAGCGCCGCGACACCGCCCCGGTTGCCCGGGAACGGCTGCAAATCTTGCTGGCGCATGAACGGGGGTCCGGCAGCGCCTCGCAGCTTGTGGCGGTGCTGCAGGAGGAAATCCTGGCCGTGATCGCCAAGCACATGCAGATTGACCGCGACAAGGTGGTGGTGAAGCTGGACCGCGGGACCGAGGTGTCGATGCTGGAGATCGACATCGAGATGCCGGGCCAGCAGAACACGCCGCAGGTGCGCGCCCGCGCCTGATCCTTCGCTGGGACGAGCAGAAAGCCTCATCGTCGCCGCCAGCTTCATCCAGCAGGCGCCGGGCCAGCATCCCGCCGTGACCCAGGACATCCGCCGCCAGGCCTTTGGCCCGATCCCCATGGGGCCGCATGGGCCAACTTGGTGAAGCCGCCGCAATCGCCTTCCTGCCGTCGCCGGATGCCGGCTACAGTACCGGGCAGTGCCTGCATGGGGACGGGGGGATCACGCTATGGGCGAGTACCATGCCACCATCGCCGGCGAACGCCACCGCTTCCCGACGCTCGCCGCCCTCATGGCCCAGGCGACGCCGCTGCGCAGCGGGGACCAGCTTGCCGGCCTGGCCGCGGAGAGCCAGGCCCAGCGCGTCGCGGCGCAGTGGGCGCTGGCCGACCTGCCGCTCAGCGCCTTCCTGACCGACGCCGTGGTGCCGTACGAGGCGGACGAAGTCACCCGGCTGATCCAGGACACCCACGACCCCGCCGCCTTCGCACGGGTCCGTCACCTGACGGTCGGCGGCCTGCGCGACTGGCTGCTGTCCGACGACGCCACCGCCCCGGCCCTCGCTGCCCTGGCGCCGGGCCTCACGCCCGAGATGGCCGCCGCGGCCAGCAAGATCTGCCGCCTGCAGGACCTGATGGTGGTCGCCGCCCGCGTGCAGGTGGGCACCCAGTATCGAACCACCATCGGCCTGCCCGGCCGCCTGTCCGTGCGCCTGCAGCCCAACCACCCCAGCGACGACCCGCGCGGCATCGCGGCCAGCATCCTGGACGGGCTGCTGCTTGGGTCCGGCGACGCCTGCATCGGCATCAACCCGGCCGCCGACAGCCCCGACCGCACCCACGCCCTGCTGTCCCTGCTGGAGGACATCCGGGTCAAGCTCGCCATCCCCACGCAAAGCTGCGTGCTGGCGCATGTGACGACCACGCTGGACCTGATCCGCCGCGGCTCCCCGGTCGATCTGGTGTTCCAGTCCATCACCGGCACCCAGGCCGCCAACCGCGCCTTCGGCATCGACCTCGCCTTGCTCGACGAAGCACACGCTGCCGCACAGTCGCTCGGGCGCGGCACGGTCGGGCAGAACGTGATGTACTTCGAGACCGGCCAGGGCAGCGCCTTGTCCTCTGGCGCGCACCATGGCGTCGATCAGCAGACGCTGGAGGCGCGGGCCTATGCCGTCGCCCGCCGCTACAACCCGCTGCTGGTTAACAGCGTCGTGGGCTTCATCGGCCCCGAGTACCTGTTCGACGGCAAGCAGATCACCCGCGCCGGGCTGGAGGACCACTTCTGCGGCAAGCTGCTGGGCCTGCCGATGGGCTGCGACGTCTGCTACACCAACCACGCCGAGGCCGACGGCGACGACGCTGACACCTTGCTGGCCCTGCTGGTGGCGTCCGGCGTCAACTTCGTCATGGGCGTGCCCGGCGCCGACGACATCATGCTGGGCTACCAGAGCACCAGCTTCCACGACGCGCTCGCCATGCGCGACCTGCTGGGCCGCCGCCCGGCGCCGGAGTTCGAGGCTTGGCTGGACGCGCAAGGCCTGCTGGACCGTGCCGGCCGGGTACGCCCACCGGGCCTGCCGCCGCGGTTCCAGGCGCTGGTGGCGTGACGGAGCCGGAGGCGCCTCCCGATTTGTCCCGCGATGTGTCGTCTGCGGCGTCCCAAGCAGGATGGCTCGCCCTGCGACGCATGACGACGGCGCGCATCGGGCTGGAGCGGACGGGTGCATCGCTCGCCACGCAGCCGTTGCTGGAGTTTCGCCTGGCCCATGCCCGGGCGAGGGACGCCGTGCATGCAGCGATGGGCGATCTGCCCGGCCTGGACGGACTGGGCTTGCCGGTGCTGCACGCCGCAACCTTGGCCGGGGACCGGCAGGCTTACCTGATGCGCCCGGACCTGGGTCGCCGCCTGCACCCAGATGCCACTGCCGCCTTGGCGCAGCACGCCGGCAAGCCTGCCTTGGCCGTGGTCGTGGCCGACGGCCTTTCGGCGGCAGCGGCGGAGCGCCATGCCGTTCCGCTGCTGACCCGCCTGCTGCCGGCCCTGCGGACGGAGGATTGGTCCCTGGCGCCGCTGGTCGTGCTGCGCCAGGCGCGGGTGGCCGCCGGAGATGCGGTGGCGGCGGCCCTGGGCGCTGGCGCCGTGCTGGTGCTGATCGGCGAGCGTCCGGGCCTTTCCGCACCGGACAGCCTGGGCGCCTACGTCACTTGGGCGCCGCACCCGGCCACCACCGACGCCGACCGCAACTGCGTGAGCAACATCCGCCCGGCTGGCCTGGCCTACGACGACGCCGCGTTCCGGTTGGCTTTTCTGCTGCGGGCTATGCGCGCCGGCGGGGCCTCTGGGGTCGGCCTGAAGGACGGGTCGGAGGCCACTGCGGTGACGGCCCTAGCTGCTCCCTTTCCCTCCGGGAAAGGGCCGGGTTGAGGGAGGCCGCACGAGCGGACTTTCAGCCCCAGGAAGCGGCAAGGTTGGCTCTGACATGGCTAAGCCTGGCCCTTGCCGCTTCCCTCACCCCGGCCCTCTCCCGGAGGGAGAGGGAGCAGGAAAGGAACGCAGTTGCAGCGTCAGTTCTGCATTCGAGCGCCCAGCACGAAACCAAATAGGCCGAGTAGCACGATGCCCAGGACGGTTTGTATGCTGGACATCAACTGACCGAGCAGCCCACCGGCTTTCGAGGCCAACTCCCCCGTTCCGACCGTCGTCATCGAGTCGAGGCTAAACAATAGGTAGTCGATCACCCCAAGCCGCACGCCCGCCGCGGCCGGGTCCCGCGGCACCAGGGCGCCCGTCAGCCAGTATGCCAGCGCGAACGTCAGGAGCACGACCGCCAGGGTGCGAAACACCCGCCACAGGCTGTCGCCATAGTCGCAGATCGCCTCCGCGCTGAGATCGGCCAGCCACTGTAGGCCCGGCCGTACCGCGGCGCGAGGCTCGCGCCGGGCCAACGCCGCACGGGCGCGCTGGGCAGAGAGCCGCTTGCCCATGCGCCGCCGCCGCAGAAAGGCCCAGCGGACATCATCGCCAAAGCCCAGGGTACGAAAGTTCTGCTCCAGCACGATATAGCCCTCGCAGGCCGCCTCAAACTCTCCGGCGGCCTCCTCGCCGATCATGCCGCCAAGCTGGTGCGCCTGCATCCGGGTGCGATCGAGCCAAGCCCCGGCAAACCGGGCTTGATGTAGGTTGCAGCTTGTCAGCACCACATGCGGCATCACGGCGCCGGCCAGGTCCGCGCCGGCCAGGTTGGTACCGTCCAGCACCGCATCGCGCAGGATGGCGCCGCGTAGGCGGGCGCCGGCCAGGTTGGCCCGCCGCAGCGTCGCGCCCGTCAGGTCCGCCGCCGTCAGGTAGGCGTCGCTGCAATGCGCCTCGTCCAGACGGGTGCGGCGGAACTGCGCTCGCTCGGCCTCGATCCCTTCCAGCTTGGCGCCCCAAAGATCAGCCCCGGACAGGTCCGCCCCATCCATCACCGCGCCGGAGAAGTTGGCGAAGCGCAACCGGGCGCCGGCGAGCACGGCATCTTCCAGCAGCGACTTGCTGAAGTCGGCCTCGCCGGCGTCAACGTCGGTCAGGGTGCCGCCGATCAGGTCGGCGTCGCGCAGGTTCGCCTCCTCCAGCCGCGCCTGGTGCAGCACGATGCCGCTGCAGGAGGCCCGGCTGAGATCGGCCCCTCCCATGTCGGCGCCCGACAGGTCCGCCCCGCGCAGGCTGGCGCCCGCCAGGTTGCACTCTGCCAACCGGAGGCCGCCACGTCCCGCGTCCCACCAGGGCGCACCCTGCACGCGGTCGCCCAGGCCGGCCGCTGATACGTCAGCGCCATCAAAAGCGCCAGGTTGCGCATGTAGATCCTGCGCATGTAACGGTTGGGCCGGCACGGACTGCCCGGCCATCAGCAACAGGGCCTCCGTCGCGTCCGCCTTGCCGTCGTCGGCGCGGGTTGGTGGACGGCCGGCCCGCAGTTCCTGGGACGGCTCGGTGTTCAACGTGTTGCTGCCGCACCCGGCGCCAGGGCCTCGATCTGGGTCAGCAGCCTCGTGAAATCGATCGGCTTGGGATGGTAGTCGTCGCATCCCGCCGCCAGTGCCTTGTCTCGGTCACCCGACATAGCATGGGCAGTCAAGGCGATAATCGGGATGCGTGCCGTGGCCGGCTCGGACTTCAGCGCGCGGGCGACGGACCAGCCATCCAGCACCGGCAGGTTCATATCCAGCAGCATCACGTCGGGCAGGTCCGCCCGTGCACGGTCGGCGCCGGCCTGCCCGTCGGTCGCCACCGTCACGTCATAGCCGCGCCGGGTCAGCCGCCGCGACAGGAAATCCCATATCTCCTCATGGTCCTCGACCAGCAGCAGCCGCATGTCTAAATCCTGCAAAATGGGGTCATGGCGAAGTAGCCTCGGTCGCAGCATGTGGGGGCGTGAGCGTCCGAAGTTCACCGGCAAGCTGGCGCAAATCGGTTTTTCCCTTGCTCAGCACCCGGCTCGCACCGCCAAGCTGCCGCCGCTCATCGGCGTCCAAGTCGCGCGCCGTCAAGACAACCACGGGGATGTCGCCGCAGCCGGGCCGCCCGCGCAACTCGTGCAGGAAGGTGAAGCCGTCCATGACCGGCATCGTAAGGTCGAGCAGGATAAGCTGCGGCGGCGCGACTGCCATCACATCCAGGGCTTCCTGCCCATTGCCGGCCTCGGACACCGTCCAGCCGTTGCGGGTCAGAACGGTGCGCAAGCGGGCACGGGCGGCGGGGTCGTCGTCCACCACCAGGATGTCCCCGGCGTCCCCATGGAACCGTTCCATTACTTGTTTCAAGCGGTCCCACTCGACCGGTTTCAGCACGGTCTCGACCGCGCCGAGCGACGCACCAAGCCCAGGCTCGTTGACGAACGTCACCATGACCACTGGGATCAGCGCCAATGCCGGGTCGGCCTTCAGGGCGGTCAGCACGGACCAGCCATCCATCTTCGGCATCATCACATCGAGCAGGATCGCGCGGGGGTGCAGGATGCGCGCCATCTCAATGCCAGCCTTGCCGTCCGGCGCGGTGCGGACGGCGAAGCCCTCGCGTTCCAGGAAGCGGGTCAGTAGGTCGCGCTGTGAGGGGTCGTCGTCGATGACGAGCACCAGGTGACGACTGGCCTCGTCGTGCTCCGCGGGCGCGCTTTCCGGCGCCTGGTCCGGCAGCACCGCCGGAACCTGGATGGTGAACGTGGAGCCGACATTCTCCGTGCTGGTGACGGTCACATCCCCGCCTAGCAGACGGCAGAATGCCCGGGTAATCGCCAGGCCCAGCCCGGTGCCGCCGAACTTGCGGGTGGTGGAGCTGTCGGCCTGGGTGAACCGCTCAAACAGCTTGGCGAGTTGCGCGGGCGTCATGCCGATGCCGCTGTCGGTCACGCTAAACATCACGTCGCCGTCCGTGCGTGAGGCGCGAAGGGTGATCTGGCCGTTCTCGGTGAACTTGGCGGCGTTGCTGACCAGGTTGAACAGACACTGGCGCAGCTTGACCTGGTCGGTATGCATCGTGCCCAGGTCGGGATTCGCCTCGATGGCCAAGGTGTTGCCCTTCTGGCCCACCAGCGTGCCGACCGTGTTGGCGACATCCTGCACCAGCGCGCTGACCTCGAACGTCTCGGCGTAGGTCGTCATCCGGTCCGCCTCGATCTTCGACAGGTCCAGCACGTCGTTGATCAGGCTCAGCAGGTGGCGGGCGTTGCTTTGGATCTTCTGCACGTCGCCCAGAAGCCCCTTGTCGCCGCCGTCCTCCAGCTCCTCCTCCAGCATCTCGCTGTAGCCGATGACGGCGGACAGCGGCGTGCGCAGCTCGTGGCTCATGTTGGCCAGGAACTGGCTCTTGGCGCGGTTGGCGGCCTCGGCGGCCTCCTTGGCGGCGCTCAGCTCCGCCTCGGCCCGCCTACGCTCCGTGATGTCGGTATGGCTGCCGACCCACTCGCGCACCTGGCCGTCGTCGTCCACCAGCGGCACGCCGCGCACCTCCATCATGCGCCACTCGCCATCGGCCCGGTGCAGGCGGTGCTCGGTCTCATAGGGGCGCCGCTCGGTCACGGCGTGCTGCCATAGGTCGAGCACCTCGGCCCGGTCATCCCGGTGGATGGCCTGTTGCCAGCCGAACCCGGCGTACTCCTCCTCTGTCTGCCCAGTGAAGGCGGTCCAGCCCAGTTGCAGCCCGGTGAACTCGCCACCGGGGCTGGCGGTCCAGACGATGTTGGCGCTGGTCTCGATCAGGATGCGGAACCGCTCCTCACTCTCGCGCAGGCGGCGTTCGGCGCGCTTGCGGATCGTGACGTCGGCGACGACCAGGCCCGCGCCGGCCGCCTCGCCCCGGCGGCCCGACGGCAGCGGGAAGAAGCCGAACTGGAACTCGCGCACTTGCGTCGGGTCGATGCGGCTGGGCACCGCCACGTCAACGTTGGCCGTGGTGCGCCCGGCCGACAGCACCTCCTGCATCCGCGGCTCCAGCGTGTCGCGCGTGCCGGGCAGGATGTCCCACAGGTTGCTGCCCACGGTGGCGTCCAGCACCCGCTCGGCCATGCCGGCCAGAGCGCGGTTCATGTGCTGCACGTGCAACGCCGGGTCGAGGAAGCCAAGGCCAATCGGTGCGTTGTCCAGCACGCTGGTCAGCAGGGCCGCGCTGGCACGCGCCGACCGGCGCCGGCGCCAGGCCAGCAAGGCCAAGGCTGCGAACGCCGACAAGACCGCCAGCGCAGCCAGGGCGGCCAGCATCGGGGTCTTCGTCGCCTGTGCGCGGTCGTCGGTGTCGATCCGGCTGTGGGCCGTGGCCTCAAGCCGGGCGACGGCAGTCCGGACGTTGTCCATCGACGCCTTGTCCACGCCGGTCCGGATCAGCGCGATAGCGGCATCCAGGCCCCCGTTTCGGCGTGCGCCGATCACCTGGCTGGCGAAGCTGCGCTTCACCGTCACCAGTTCGGCCAAGCCTTGCGTTTCGGCCCCGACCGCGCTGACCGCGGCAGTCTGGTCGTCCAAGTCCGCCTCAGCCCTGTCATACGGTTCGAGATAGGACGGTGTGCCGGTCAGGACGAAGCCGCGCTCGCCGGTTTCCAAGTCCTTCAGGGTGGATAACAGGCGCTCGGTTGCAACCAGGACATGATTCTGCTCGGCGATGAAGTCGCGGCTGCGCTGCGCACCGATCAGGGACCAGGCCGCCAACCCCAAACCAAGCAACAGCAGGACACCCGCGGCGACGTTGAGCCACCCAAAGCCTTGCGAGGCGTCCTGGCTATGCAGCGCACCGTCCTGCCTGATCGTCTGGTCCATCCGGCCACGTCCTCGGGGAACAGCTATTACGCGGCGTTCAAGCTAGCGTTCCCCCCGGGCGTTCGCCTCAAGCGTGTTCACCTCAAGCTTGGCGTCATGCCGCCACCGGCTCCGCCCGCCGGGCAGACACCGCCTTGACCAGCGCGGCCAACTCGCCGAGCGACAGCACGATGGTCTCCTGGTCCCCGCCCGACCGCAGGGCGGCCAGCATGGGGCTGGCGGCCTCCGCACGCCACAGGCAGACCACCACCGCGGCGTTCGGCATCAACCGCCCAATGCGCTTGAGCAGGTAGCGGATGCCGCTGGCGTTGCTGCCCTGATCCAGCACGGACAGGCAGCACAGCCGGGCGGCGCCCAGGTCGCGGCCGGCCTGGCTGGCGCCCAGCACCTGGTTGGCCAGGAACTCCGCGCCGAACCCCGCCCCGCGCAGCACCTGCATGGCCATCGTTGCCGCCAGGTCGTCCAGCGGCCCGCGCCCGGGGATGCAGACGATGCTGCCCTCAGCGTGCCAGGCCGGCGCGGCAGGTCCCTGGCCCGCCTGCCCCAAGCCGGCAAGCAGTGCCGCGACCTGGTTGTGGATGGCCTCCAGTTGCTCGAACGGCAGCGCGTCGCGCGACAGGTCGGCCTGCGCCAGGCGGAGGCCGGGCAGCGCCACATGGTCGTAGTAGTCGGACAGCGAGGCGGCGGCGACTGCCCGGGCGGCCTGCCGGGCCAGCTCGGCGCGGTTGCCCTCGATGGCGCGCTGGTAGAAGATTTCCGGCGGGTCGAGCGGCGGCTGGTCGCCCAGCATCACGTCTAGGAAGGCCAGCGGCTCGACATGCCGGCCGATCACCACCAGGCACACGGTGAGCGGCGTGGCGATCAGCAGGCCCACGGGACCCCACAGGAAGGCCCAAAAGGCCGCAGACAGGATCACCGCCAGGGGCGACAGGCCGGTGTTGTGGCCATACAGCAGCGGCTCGATCACCTGGCCCATTACCATGTCGCTGCCGATGAACAGCAGCAGCACGATCAGCGCAAAGGACCAGCCCGGCGCCACCGCCAACGCCAGCAGCAGCGGCGGCACGACGGCGATGAAGCTGCCGATGAACGGCACGAAGCGCATCAGGCCCGCGAGGATGCCCCATAGCACCGGGTTCGGCAGCCCGACCCACCACAGCCCCATGCCGATGAACGTGCCGAAGCCACTGTTCAGCGCCAACTGGATCAGGAAGTAGCGGGACAGGCGGCGGGCGGCGTCGTTCATCGCCAGGATGGTGCGGTGCAGGTCCTGCCGGCCGACCAGGCGCACCAGGCGGTCGCGCAGGTCCTCCCGCGACATCAGCACGAAGATCAGGAACACCACCACCACGCCCAGCGTCGCCAGCGGGCTGAACAGCGGCGTCACCACGGTGCGGGCGACGTACAGCGCAGTCGCCGCATCGACGCTCGTGGCCGGCGCCACGGCGGCCGGCGCTGCGGCGACAGCGGCAGGCGCACCGCCGCCCATGCCCATGCCCATGCCGCCTATGAAGGACTGGATGGTGGCGTTCAGCCGCTCGAGCACCTCGCCGCCCACGCTCAGCGACGCCACCTTCTGCTGGATCGTCGCCTGGTAGCTGGGCAGGCTTCCGACCAGCGTCGTCACCTGCCCGGCCACCACGGCGCCGATGCCGAAGATGATCGCGAACGCCAGGGCGACGGCGATCAGCACCGAAGGCGCCTTGCCGAGCCGCGCCCGCTGCAGCAGCCCGACGATGGGCGCCAGCACGAAGGCCAGCAGCGCCGCCAGCACCAGCGGCACCAGCAGCGGGCGCCCGAAGTAGAGCGCCGCCACCAGGACAGCGGCGGCGTTCAGCACCGCCAGGCCAGTGCGCGCCGGGACGGGCATCGGGACGGGGATCGTGGCGGCGTCGAGATTGTCCGCTTGGGATGACGACATGACGGGTCCTTTGTGGCCGCCGGGGCAGGCGCTGGGGTGGGCGGGCAAGAGGTGGCCCGTCCCGCACCTGGATGCAATCGCCGCACCCGGCTATCACGGGCCACGGATAGCATTGTCCGCGGTGCGGCAGGCAGGGGCGCAGGGTGACGAAGGTATTGCTGGTCGAGGATCACGAAGAGCTGTGGGAATTCCTGTCCCGCCGCCTGCGCCGCCACGGGTTCGAGGTCGTGCTGGCGCATGACGGGCAGCAGGCTTTGGATCAGGTGCGGGCGGAGCAGCCGGACGTCGTGCTGCTGGACATGGACCTGCCGGTGATGGACGGCTGGACCGTGGCGCGCACGGTGCGGGCGGACCCCGTGGTGGGGGAGGGGGCGATTGCGGGCGTGCCGATCATCGCCCTTACGGCGCATGCGATGGCCGGGGACCGGGCGAAGGCCATCGCCGCCGGGTGCGACGACTACCACGCTAAGCCCGTCGAGTTCCCGCGCCTGCTGGTGCAGATCGACGACGCCCTGCTGAAGCGTGAGGAGGCCGGGCCGGGATGATGCCGGCCGCCCCCTGCCGTGACGCTCGCGCGGCGGCACCCGAGCCGCCGCCGTCATTGCGAGCCGGCTTCGGCGCGGCAATCCAGGGCCGTGCGGGCTGGGGTTCCGGTCTTGCGCCCCTGGATCGCCGCGTCGCAAGCGCTGTTGGCATCGACAAGCGGGGCAGTGACCAGCGGGAACGGTCGGCATGGCCCTGAGCGCCAGGCACGGCCCGCCTCTGTGAACCAGCGATCATGAACGACCTGTGGCCCCGGGTGCTGAACCTACGGACGGATTTGGTGTTCGCCGTGGGCATCGTGCTGGCCGTCCTGGTGACCGTGCACGTCCTGCTTCGCAAGCGCGAGGTGGACTCGGCCGTCGGCTGGATCGGGCTGGCGTGGTTCGCGCCGGTGGCGGGAACGGTCGCCTACTTGCTGCTGGGCATCAACCGGGTGCAGCGCCGCGCGCGGCAGGAGCGCCCGTCCAAGGCTCGCCGCGGCGAGGATTCCCGGCCGGCGCCGGGCGACGACGAGCACCTGGACCCGCTGCGCCGCGGCATCGGCCGCATCACCGTGCGCCCGTTGCTGCCGGGCAACGCCATCCAGGTGCTGAACAATGGCGACGAGGCCTACCCGCCGATGCTGGACGCCATCGCCGCCGCACGGCGCAGCGTCGGCCTGACCACGTTCATCTTCCATGACGACCAGTGGGGCGGCCGGTTCGTCGCGGCGCTGGCGGCGGCAAAGGCGCGCGGGGTCGAGGTGCGGGTGCTGATCGACGGCGTGGGCGGCGGATGGCTGCTGTCCCGGGCGTATCATGCGCTGCGGCGGCAGGGGGTGCCGTCCGAGCGCTTCATGCACTCGCTGCTGCCGTGGCGGATGCCGTTCTTCAACCTGCGGACGCACAAGAAGCTGCTGGTGCTCGATGGGCGGCTGGCGTTCACCGGGGGCATGAACCTGTCCGACTCCAACGTGATGGCGGCGCACCCGAAGGCGCCGGTGCAGGACACGCATTTCCGGGTGGAGGGGCCGGTGGTCGGGCAGCTCATGGAGAACTTCGCGCAGGACTGGATGTTCGCCGCCAACGAGGAGCTGCGTGGCGACGCCTGGTATCCGGACTTGGCCGAGGTGGGCGAGGCGCCGGCGGGTGTGCCGGCGCGGGTGCCGGCGCGGGTGATCGACAGCGGGCCGGACCAGGACCTGGAAAAACTTGAGTTCGCCATCCTGCAGGCCGTCGCCTGCGCGCGGGAGTCGGTGCAGGTGATGACGCCGTACTTCCTGCCGGACGGGCGGCTGTTGACGGCGCTGTCCCTGGCGGCGATGCGCGGGGTGGCGGTGGACGTGGTGGTGCCGGAGTGGAGCGACCACCGTTTCGTCGATTGGGCGAGCCGGGCCAACGTCGGGCCGCTGCTGCGGGAGGGCGTGCGGGTCTGGCGCTGCCCGCCGCCGTTCCGGCACAGCAAGGCCATGGTGGTGGATGGTGAGTGGTGCCTGGTGGGGAGCTGCAACTGGGACATGCGCTCGTTCCGGCTGAATTTCGAGCTGTGCCTGGAGATGTATGATCGGGACTTGGCGGGGGCGCTGCAGGCGCTGATGCAGCGGAGCCGCGGCCCGGCACTGACGCAGGCGGTGCTGGACCGGCGGTCGTTCCCGCGGCGGCTGCGCGATGCGGCGGTGCGGCTGCTGCTACCCTATATCTGATGGCGAGCGATATCTGATGGTACCCGTTATCTGATGGCAGCCGGGGCGCTTGTGCCGGTGACCGAGGACGATGGCGTGCTGATCGACCTTCGCTATGCGACGGCGGATAACCTGACGGGCCGGGCCATTTACCTGCGGCCGGTCGCGATGCTGCGGCCCGAGGCGCATGCCATGCTGCGGACCGCCGGGGTGCGGGCGTTGATGCTGGGATTGCGGCTGCGGGTGTTCGACGCCTTCCGGCCGATGGAGGCGCAGTGGGCCTTATGGCGGGCGCTGCCCGATCCTCGCTTCGTGGCCGACCCGGCGCAGGACCTTGGCCTGCATCCGCGTGGGGCGGCGGTGGACGTGACCTTGATGGATGCGGCGACTGGGCGGGACCTTGATATGGGGACCGGCTTCGACGCCATGGTGCCGCAGTCGGCGCATGCGGCGCTGGACATCGCGGCGGAGGCGGTGCGCAACCGTGCGCTGCTGCTGGGGATCATGGCGGCGGCGGGGTGGGAGCACATCGAGTCCGAGTGGTGGCACTACCAGGTGCCGGATGGGGCGGGGTTGCCCTCGTTGTGGGCGGCGGATGTGCCGGGTGGGCCGATGTGATGGGGCGGCGGTTTCTGTGGCTGCAGGTGGGGTGGCGACGGGCCGCGTGGGGCGCCTGTACCCGGGGACGGGCGCCTCGCCGATGGTGGGGGGAGCACGGGGGCTGGGCGCCGGGTTAGGGGGTCTTGAGGCGTGGCCCTATGCCTGTCGAGGACCTGCTTTCTGTTGGGGCCTACGGTTCCCTGCTCCGCAGCCAGGCTCCCTCACCCGGAGGGAGAGGGGGAAGCAAGCGGTTTTCTGTTCCGCCAAGGCGCTCAGGAAGTTGCTGCTGGGCCGAGTCTAGCTGGCGCATTTCACTCAGCGGCCTGGTGGAAGTATCGTGTTAAACGGCTTTTGGAACATTGCCGAAGTCACTATGATAAGTGGAACCCACCAGACAGATACGGAAATGATCTCAAGGCTCCAGATTGGCTTGCCGTGGCTGGCATTGATCACGATCAGGGTCATGCAAGCAGTGGAAGAAAGCATCGAAGTCGCTAACCAAATCCGGGCGCAAAGTGGCGCAGGCAAGGCTTCAGGGGAAGCTAGGATCGTCGCTTCCTCCTGGGTGAAGTATGGCGTGTAGCTCCGCCAGAAAACACGGTGGGTCATGCTGCTCGCAACCGCAAACGCCAGGCACGCGATCGTCACGGTCACCAAAGGCTTCCCGGCGCCCGGAGCCCCCCAAAACCTCCAGGGCAGCAACCAGCAACCATGCCATACCGCAACCTATAGCAGTCTGATACATCACCTTATGCAGTGGAGAGGCCCTCCACCCCCCGAACCAAACCGTCACCTTCCTATTCCGCCGCCATCGCCAGCTCAACCGCCGCCGCCCGCACCCAAACCGCGGTGTCATGGAACACCGCACCGCCATTCGGCGCCGCCGGCGCATCGCTGGTCAGCGCATTGATCCCCACCCCATCGCCGAAATCCGCATTGGGCCAAACGCTCTCCACCACCACGACCCCCGGCTGCATCACGTCGGCCACGCGCACATGCACCGTCACCGCGCCCCGGCTGTTGCCCAGCGTCACCCGCCCCCCGTCCATCACGCCCAACCGGGCCGCATCAGCCGGGTGCAGCAGCGCCGTGGGCCGTCCCTCCCGCTTGCGGCTGCCCGGGGTCTCGGTGAACGTCGTGTTCAGGAAGTTGCGCGCCGGCGCCGCAACCAGGCGGAACGGATGGTCCTCCGTCGCCGCGTC
>CAXTFY010000056.1:0-19010 GCA_964243265.1 uncultured Acetobacteraceae bacterium
GCCTGAAGGACCTGGAGACCGAGTTGCCGCCGGGCATCGTGCTGGCCTGCACGCTACGGCGGGAGGACCCGCGCGATGCGCTGATCCTGGGCACCGACCTGCCGGTGCCGCAGGGCAGCGATCCCTATGCCACTTTGCCGTACGGCGCGGTGGTGGGCAGCAGCAGCACCCGACGAGCGGCGCAGGTGCTGCACGCCCGGCCTGACCTGCGCATCGAGACCATCCGCGGCAACGTGCATGGCCGTCTGGATAAGGTAAAGCGCGGCGACTACGCGGCGAGCCTGCTTGCGCTGGCCGGGATGCGGCGGCTGGGTCTGGAGGACGAGGCCTCGGTGGTGATCGACCCCGAGGTGATGGTGCCGTCGGCCTGCCAGGGCATCGTCGGCATCACCGTGCGCGCCGGCGACGTGGCGATCCAGGACCTGCTGGGCGCCATTGAGGACAAAGCGGCCCGCTGCATGGCCACCGCCGAGCGGGCCTTGCTGGGGTCGCTGGACGGGTCGTGCCATACCCCGATCGGCGGCCACGCGCAGTTGCAGGACGGCGGGCGGATGCGGCTGACCGGGCTGGTGGCGCGGGCGGACGGCAGCTTCGTGCTGAAGCGGCACCTGGACTGCCTGCAGGCGGACGCCGAGCGGGCCGGCCTGGCGCTGGGCGACGAGCTACGCGCCGACAGCCCCCGCGACATCTTCGCCTGACTCCTTCTTCCTCTCCCTGTGGGAGAGGGCCGGGGTGAGGGGGCCGTCCGCCAGTACCAACCCTTGATAGGGCGGCAGCGGCGGGCGTGACGGGACGGCTTGGGTTTGCGGCAAGACTCCCTCACCCCGGCCCTCGCCCGGAGGGAGAGGGGGAAGAAATGCCCTGCAATGTCGCGCAGTTCCCCCTATATGGGGCAGTATGACTTGCTCCATTCCCCTATGCCTTGGTCGCTGATCGTCGCCTTCCTGGGCGCCATCGCCCTGGCCGGCGCGGGCGGGCTGGCGACGCAGATCGGTCCCTGGTACCGCAACCTCCGCAAACCGTCCTGGCAGCCGCCCGACTGGCTGTTCGGACCCGCGTGGACCGTCATCCTCGGCCTTGCAGCATGGTCGGCGTCGCTTGCCTGGGACGCGGCGCCGGACGCTGGACTGCGGACCAAGGTCGTCGTGCTGTTCGGGGTCAACGCGCTGTTCCACTTCGCCTGGTCCCCATTGTTCTTCCGCTGGCACCGGCCGGACTGGGCGCTGTACGAGGTCACGTTCCTCTGGGCGTCCGTACTGGCCTTGGTGATCGGCACTGCGCCGCTGTCGCCGTTGGCAAGCTGGCTCGTCGTACCCTATTTGGCCTGGGTGACGTTCGCAGCCTACTTGAACCTCGCCGTCGTGCGGCTGAACGGGCCGTTCGGGAAGCAGGCGCGGGCGGCAATCCAAACCTGACATAACCCGACGCGGCCCGGCGCCGCACCGCGGGTATGCTTGCCGCATGAGCAGCATGACGCGCGCCGGCACAGGCCACCCCGCCAACGTCCTGCGTCCCAACTGGCTGCGCCGGCCTGGGCGTGCGCCGTTGCTGGCCATCGCCGTACTGACGGTGTTCGCCGCCCTCACCGCAAGCCTCCTGCTGTCCCCCTTCCGCGCGCAGGACTTCTTTGCCCTGTGGTCTTACAGCCAGGTGATCCTCGGGCATCCCGCGGCCGAGCTGTACGACACCGGACGGCTGCAGGACCTGCAGGTCGCGCTTGGGATGGACCCGGTGATCCATGCGCCGTTCCCCTACCCTCCCGTCTTCATGCTGCTGGTCTGGCCGTTGGGCCTGCTGCCGCTTCGCCCGGCGTTCCACCTGTGGACCGCGCTGACCCTGGCGGCGTTCGTCATGGCGGCGGCGCCGTGGCGGCAAAGGCTGCCGGCCACCGTGCTGCCTGTCGCGCTGCTGCTGCTGTCGCCCATCACGACGGCCTCCGTCGTCGCCGGGCAAAGCGGGCTGCTATCTGGGGCGCTGCTGATCGGCGGGCTGCGCCTGGCCGAACGCCGCCCGTGGCTGGCCGGCGCACTGCTGGGCCTGCTGACTTATAAGCCGCAGCTTGGCGTGCTGGTGCCGGTGGCCTTGATGGCGGCCGGGGCCTGGCGCGCCGCTGCCGCCGCGGGCCTGATGGCGGCGGCGCTGGCGGCGGTCACCTGCGCGGTATTTGGACCCCAGGTCTGGACGGACTGGCTGGCCAGCCTGCCGGGATATGCCGGGCGGTTCGAGGGATCGGTGGGTCTCCTGCAACTGCAGCCGACCGTGACGGCTGGCCTGGAGTTGGCCGGGGTTCCGCATGGCCTGGCGAACCTGGTGCAGGCGGCGTCGGCGTGCGCCATGGTGGCGCTGGTCTGGATCGCCTGCCGCCGCGGGCTGCATGGACCTGCCATCGCGGTGGTGGTCGGCGGCACCTTCCTCGCCACCCCGCACGCGTTCTTCTACGACATGCCGATGCTGACCGCGGCGGTGCTGCTGCTCGGGCAGGCGCGGTGGCGGGATCGCACGCTCCGTGCGCCAGGGGCCGCGTTCCTCGTGCTGACGCTGTTCAGCCCCCTGGTCATGGTCGAGTCGGAGCTGCCGCTCTGCCTGCCGGTCTTGCTGGGCTTTACCCTCTGGGCTGCCTGGCCGCTGCTGTGGCCTGACGCCCGCCAAGCCCACCCGCCGCGGGTCCTCGGCTGGCAGCCTGTCCCGGTGACACAGCCATGATCCAACCGGGCAGTCCCGCCGCGCTTCCTGGTTGCCTGCCGAGCGCAGGTCAGCCGGGACAGGTCCGGCATGGGCTTGCGACGGCGGTGCTGGGCGTGTTCGCCCTGTATGCCGCGCTGCACTACCTGTCGCCTTTCCCGGCGACGGACTTCTTCGCGCTGTGGACTTACGCCCGCCTGGTGCTGGAGCATCCCGCCACCGAGCTGTACGACGCCGCCCGCCTGCACGCGCTGCAGGTGATGCTCGGCCTGGCCCCGGCTGATTGGAAGCCGTTCCCCTACCCGCCGACCTTCCTGCTGCTGTCCTGGCCGATGGGCTTGCTGTCGGCGGGCGTCGCGTACTTCGCGTGGGTCGGGCTGACCCTGGCCGGCTTCGTCTGGGCGGCTGCCGGGCCAAGGTTCCGGCCGGCGCACGTCCTGCTGCTGCTGATCGCACCCGCCACCACCGTGTCCGTGGTCGCGGGGCAGAGCGGCTTCCTGTCCGGGGCGCTGCTGGTGGGCGGGATGCGGCTGGTGGGGCGGCGGCCGTGGCTGGGCGGCATGCTGCTGGGATTGCTGACCTACAAGCCGCAGTTGGGCCTGCTGGTGCCCGTGGCGCTGGCGGCGGCCGGGTGCTGGCGCGGGCTGCTGGCGGCGGGGCTGACGGCGCTGGCGCTGGCGGCGGGGGCGACGGCGGTGTTCGGCGTGGCGGCCTGGGCGGATTGGCTGGCGGCGCTGCCGGGCTACTCCGCCGGGTTCGCGGCGCGGACGGACCTGCTCCGGCTGCAGCCGACGGTGCTGGCCAACCTGCTGCTGATCGGGGTGCCGGACGCGGCGGCGCACACGCTGCAATGGGCGGCTTCGGCGGGCGCCGCGGCGATGGCGTGGCTGGCGTTCCGCCGTGGCGTCACCCCGGCGGCCATCGCGGTGCTGATCGGCGCGGGGTTCCTCGCCAACCCGCACGCGTTCTTTTACGACATGCCGATGGTGACGGCGGCGGTGCTGCTGCTCGGCGCGGTGCCGGGGCTTGGGGAGGCCGCGTTCTTGCTGCTGGTGCTGTGCGTCCCGGCGGCGATGGTCTGGACCAGCGCGTCCATCAGCCTGCCGGTGCTGATCGCGTTTCCGATCTACGCGCTGTGGAGGTCGGCGGCGCCTGGCCTAGCCTTGGGCGCAGAGGCCGGCCAGCAACAGGCTGATCGCGGCCTCGGCGTCCTGCGCCGCGCCGCGCCGCAACAGGTCGCACAGGAATAGAGGATGGTGGAACGGGCTGATGGCGTTCAGCGTGGCGTCGGCCGCCCGATGAGGATCACGCGGAGCGAACGAGCCTTCGGTCGCCCCGGCCTGGATGATGCGGGCAGGCTGGGCACGCAGCTCCGCCACATGCGCCTCCACTGCGGCGTGGGAGTCGGCGGCGGCCTTGGGGTAGGTTGCGAACAGGCCGGGGGTGTCGGGCACCTTGCGCCGCCTGGGGTGGATCAGCTCTCGTAGCGTGGCGGCCAGCCACTCGGGCGGGGCATGGTCCCCCCGCGAGGACGGCGGGCAAGGCGGAGCCGTACAGCCAACGTTCCACTACGGCATCTCGCAGCGCCGCCTTGCTTGGGAAGTGGTGATCGACGTTGGCTTGGCTCGTGCCCAGGGTACGCGCCGGGTCCACGACGGTTATTTTCGTGGGGCCGAGCCGGTGCGGCAGGGCGTCGGCGCGGTTGGGATGACGCTTTTTATTGGTGAGGACCGCGACGCAAGACCCCCTCACCCCGGCCCTCTCCCGGAGGGAGAGGGGGAAGGGAGGGTTATGCTGTTGCGAACTGCAATTCGGCTAGGCGCGCATATAGCCCGCCCTGCCGAACCAGCGCGTCGTGCGTGCCGGTCGCCACCACCTGCCCGGCCTCCATCACCACGATGCGGTCCGCCCGCCGCACCGTCGCCAGGCGGTGCGCGATCACCAGCGTCGTGCGACCCTGGCTCAGCACCGCCAGCGCGTGCTGCACGGCGGCCTCGCTCTCGGCGTCCAGCGCACTCGTGGCCTCGTCGAGCAACAGCAGCGGCGCGTCGCGCAGGATCGCGCGGGCGATGGCGACACGCTGGCGCTGCCCGCCGGACAGCCGCACCCCGCGCTCGCCGAGGAAGGTGTCGAAGCCCTGCGGCAAGTCGTCCAGGAACCCGGCCGAAGCTGCCTGCGCGGCGGCCCGCACTTCGGCATCGCTGGCGCCGGGCCGGCCATAGCGGATGTTGTCCCACACGTCGGCGCCGAAGATGACGGGGTCCTGCGACACCAGGCCGATCCGCCCGCGCACCGCATCCGGGTCGGCGTCGCGCAGGTCCACGCCGTCCAGCAGCACGCGGCCCGCCGCCGGGTCGTAGAAGCGCAGCAGCAGTTGGAACACCGTCGTCTTGCCCGCGCCGGACGGACCGACCAGCGCCACGGTCTCGCCGGGTTCCACGCGCAGGGAGAACCGGTTCAGCGCCGATACCTCGGGCCGGGAGGGATAGCGGAAGCTCACATCCTCGAACGCCACCCGTCCGGCCGGGGCAAGCAGGCTCGGCAACGGGGCGGGACGCGCCGGGGCGGCGATCCCCGGCACCTGCTCCAGCAGCTCGCCGATGCGGTCGGCGGACCCGGCGGCACGCTGCACCTCGCCCCACAGCTCGCTCATCGACGCGGAGCTGGTCGCCACCAGGATGGCATAGAACACGAAGGCCGACAGCTCGCCGCCGCTCATGCGCCCGTGCACCACCTCCAGCCCGCCGACCCACAGGCTGAGCGTGATGGCACCGAAGCCCAGCAGGATCACCACCAGGATCAGCCCCGCCCGCACCTTGGCGCGGCGCAGCGCGGCGCCGATGCTGTCGCCCACGCGGGCACCGAAGCGGGTGCGGTCCACCGCTTCATGCGTGAACGCCTGCACCGTCCGCAGGGCGTTCAGGGTTTCCTCGGCATAGGCGCTGAGGTCGGCGAAGCGGTCCTGCGCGGTGCGCGCCAGCCGCCGCTCCCGCCGGCCGAACACCACCAGCGGCAGCACCACGAACGGCACCACGGCCACCACCAGCAGCGCCAGCTTCGGGCTGGTGACAACCAGCATCACCATCGCGCCGGCCGCGATCAGCAGGCTGCGCAGCCACTGCGACACCGCGGTGCCGATCAGGTTTTGCAGGGCGGCGGTGTCGGTCGTGAGCCGGGTCAGCACGTCGCCGGTCCGCATGGTCTCGAAGAACGTGGGCGACAGGCGCAGGATGTGGTTGAACACCGCCGCCCGCATGTCGGCGCCGACGCGCTCGCCGAGCCAGCTCATCAGGTAGTAGCGCGCGGCGGTGGACAGCCCCAGCGCCGTCACCACGGCGAACATCGCCAGCGCCGCCTGGTTCAGGTGGCCGGTGCCGCCGGTGGCGAAGCCGTTGTCGATCAGCCGCCGCAGCCCCTGGCCCAGCAGCAGCACCAGCACGGCGGCCAGCGCCAGCGTCACCGCCGCCCCCAGCGTCCGCCCGGCATAGGGCCGCAGGAACGGCATCAGCAGGCGGAGCGCGGACAGGCTGGCCTTGCGCCGGGCTGGAGGCGGGGGGGAGAGGGTCAGCGTCGTAGCTCCTCAAGCGTGATGGGCCGGAAGTCGCGGGCGTCCACGCCGACGTCGAACTGCCGGGTCAGGGGCCGCAAGCGGCCGTGGCTGTGCCCGTGCAGGTTCAGCGCGCCCTTGACCATGCCGCGCCAGGTGCGGAAGGCGTAATGGCACAGCACCAGGGCGGCGCCGTCCACGTCCAACTCCATATAGGGCTGCACCGACGCCCAGCCAGGCAGGCCCGTCACCGTGGGCGGGTCGTTGTTGCCGGTGACCAGGTGCTTGCGGCCGTGCAGCGCCGCCAGCACCGCGCCGGGGTCGGGGTGGCGCACGGCGAAGTCGCCCAGGTGCCACACCTCGTCGTCGGGGCCGACCGTGGCGTTCCAGCGGGCCACCATGGCGGCGTCCATCTCCGCCACGGTGGCGAACGGCCGGCGATACAGCGCACGGGCGCCGGCGTGGCCGAAGTGGGTGTCGGCGGTGAAGAACTGCATAACGGTCCCCGACGCGGCCGGGGACCGCATAGACTTCCTACTGGAACAGCACGCCCTACTGGAATAGCACGATAGTCTTCTGCAGCGTGATCGACACGCCCCAGACGATCGGCAGCCCGACCGCCAGCCATGCCAGCGCCGCCCGGCCGTCCAGCCCACCGCGCCCGATGCCGAACGAGCCGCCGACGACAGCCGTGGATGCTCCGCCCTGCAGCTCGGCCACATGGGCTTCGGACAGGAAGCGCCGTTCGGCCAGCGGGCGAACCAGCAGGTTGGTGACGAACCCCGCCGCCAGCAGCCCGGCCAGCACGTACAGCGTCACGTCATACGCCGTTTCCCGCGGGACGCCGGCGCCGATCTGCGCCTCGCGGATGGTGGTGACCAGCACCGGGCCGACCACGCCCGCGGTGGACCACGCCGTCAGTAGCCGCCCGTGGATCGCGCCGACGAACTGCGTGCCGAACACGTCCGCCAGATACGCCGGCACGGTCGCGAAGCCGCCGCCGTACATGGTCAGGATGGCGCAGCACATGGCGACGAACAGCGCCTTGCTGCCCGCGTGCGCCGCCCAGGGTGCCGAGGCGTACAGCAGGATGCCGAGCGCGAAGAAGATGCCGTAGGTCACCTTGCGCCCAATCCGGTCCGACAGGCTGGCCCAGAAGAAGCGCCCGGCGATGTTGAACAGCGACAGCAGCCCGACGAACCCGGCCGCCACCGCCGCCACCGCCCTCCGCTGCCCGTCATCCAAGAGTGCGAACTTCGTGCCGGACTGCCCGATCAAGGAGCCGCCGAAGATCTCCTGCAGCATGGGCGACGCCAGCGCCAGCACGCCGATCCCCGCCGACACGTTCAGGCACAGCACCGCCCAGATCATCCAGAACGACAGCGTCTTGTGCGCGTCGTCCAGGTGGACGTGCCGCCGAGTGATCAGCGCGTTGGCCTTGCCCGGGGGCGCCGTCCAGCCCTCGGGCGACCAGTTGGCCGGCGGCACGCGGTAGCCGAACGCCCCGGCCAGCATGAACAGCAAGTAGATGCCGGCCATCGCCGCCAGGCATTCGGCGACACCGGTGGACGCGGGCGTATGGAAGGCGTTGATCAGCTTGTCCGCCAGCGGGGCGCCGATCAGGGCACCGCCGCCAAAGCCCATGATGGCCATGCCGGTCGCCATGCCGCGCCGGTCGGGGAACCACTTGATCAGCGTGGACACCGGGGAGATGTAGCCGATGCCAAGCCCGATCCCGCCCAGCGCCCCCAGGCCCAGCCACAGCAGCCAAAGCTGGTGCAGCGCCACGCCCACGGCGCCCAGCAGCAGCCCGCCGCACCAGCACAGTGCCGCTGCGACCCCTGCCTTGCGCGGCCCGGCCCGCTCCAGCCACCCGCCCCAGATGGCGGCCGACGAACCGAGGGCGACGATGGCGATGGTGAACGTCCAGCTCACGTCGCTCACGCGCCAGTCGCAGCCGGTGACGGTCAGCGCCTGCAGCAGCCCGACCTCGGGGCCGCAGGCACGGGATTGCGTCAGGCCGACCAGGCGTGTCATCGGCAGCCAGAACACCGACAGCCCATAGGCCATGCCGATGCACAGATGGATCGCCAGCGCGGCCGGCGGCACCAGCCAGCGGTTGAAGCCGGGTCCCGCCACCGTGCGGCTGCGGTCGAGCAGCCCCGTGGCGGGCCGCGGCCTGGCCGTAACGCTCATGCCTTCCATGGATAGGTCCCTTCCCGGAGCGCCATTTGGCAGGCGCCCTGCTTTTGTTATTTTATTGTAACTATAATCATTATTGCAGCGTATTGCCCTCGAAAACGAGAGTTGTGGTATATTGTGCATATTCTTGATCTTGTGAAGATGGATGAGCGGAGGCCATTCCTGGAACATGCACAGCCCCATGCCGCACGCGCCGTCATCCCGCATGTGGACGACCTCGGCGCCACGCGCGGCGCCAACCAGGCTTTCCTGCAACTGGCCCGGCGCGGCTTGGTGACCTGCGGCAGCGTCATCGTCCCCGGCCCGGCGTTCGATGGGGTTGCCGGGGAAGTGGCCGGGCAGGCCGGCCCGGCGCTCGACCTCGGCGTCCACCTGACGCTGACCAGCGAGTGGGCGCACCACCGCTGGGCGCCCTTGTCCACCCGCAGCCCGGCGTCCGGCCTGATCGACCCGGACGGCTTCTTCTGGCGCGACGTGGCCTCCGTCGCGCGCCACCTGGTGCCGGAGGCCGCGGAAGCCGAGTTGCGCGCGCAGATCGAGCGCGCCCTGGCCGCCGGGCTGCGGCCGACGCACCTGGACGCGCACATGGCGGCGGCGATGCTGCCGGAGCTGCTGCCCGCGCATGTGCGGCTCGGCGAGGAGTACGGGCTGTGGCCGGTGCTGCCGCGCTCGATCACCTGGGCGCCGGAACCGGAAGCCTATCGCGCTACCGTCGCCGCCCTGGACGCCGCCGGGCGGCCGGTGGTGGATCACTGCCGCGGCACCCTGGCGGTGGCGGCGGACGCGCTGGCGCCGGGCTGGGCGGCGGTGGTGCGGGACTTGCCGCCGGGCGTCACCCACCTGGCGCTGCACGCGACGACGCCGGGCGAGGCCGGATTGCCGCCGGACCATGCCGGGTGGCGCGTTCAGGAGTTCGAGTGGCTGGCGTCGGGCGGCCTGGCCGGCCTTTGCGCGGCGCACGGCGTAGCGGTGCTGGGCTGCCGGGCGATGCAGGACCGGTGGCGTGAGGCTTGATCCCGACCGCCGCCGGCCGGTCCCGTCCCGAACCATGTTGTCGTCGCGAGCCGGCTTCGGCGCGGCAACCCAGGGCTGCCAAGACCGTGCATGCGGCCTCTGGATTGCCGCGCCGCGAGTGCGGCTCGCAATGACGGCGTTTCATCGGATGTGGGTGTGGACCAACCGGAGCAACAGGCCGTTACAGCAGGTGCCGCGCGATGTCCGCCGCCATCGCCGTCCCGCCCTCGTCCGCCCGGATCGGCGCCAGCAAGCGCCCGTCTGGGCCAACCAGCAGCAGCACCGAGGTATGGTCCAGCACCTCTCCGGGATGGACGGTGCTGGCGATGTGGTACTCGCGCTGCACCCGCCGCAGATCGTCCGGCGTTCCCGTGAGGCCCAGCAGCCGCGGGGAGAACCCGGCGACGTAACGGCGCAGCACCTCCGGCGTGTCCCGGGCGGGATCGACGGTGATGAACAGCGGCTGGATGCGGTCCCCCCTGCCCCCCAGCGCCTGCAACGCGTCCGCGACGGCGCTCAGCGTGACCGGGCACACGTCCTCGCACGAGGCGTAGCCGAAATAGATCAGCAGGGTGCGGCCGGGGAAGCTGCGTTCCGTCACTACCTGACCGTCCGAGCCCTGCAGCCGGAACGGCCCGCCGATGCCGCCAGCGGCGGGCGGGACGGCGCCGCCCAGCATCCACAGGACGCCGGCAGCCAACACCAGCAGTCCGGCCGTGACGCCCAGCAGGGCGGCCAGGCCGCGCCGGTCCCGCCGCTTACATGCCGGCATGGGCGTCCCCTGTCGTTGCCGCGACCGGCTGCGCCGCAAACTCCCGCACCGCCGCCGCAAGCGCCCGCGCATCCCAGCCGCCCGGCTGCACCGCGCGCAGCCATCCGTTGCCGTCGATCAGCACCTGCATGCCCGGTGGAAGCTGCGGCGCCGGCCCGGTCACGGCGGCGTAGGCGGGCGGCACGTCCCGGTCCCGGGTGACGCACACGCCGGGCGCGGGCTGCGCCGCCGGGTCGTCGGTGGCCAGGACCGTCGTGATGCCTGGGGCCGATGGCGCTACCCCGGCCACCACGCGCACGAAGCCGCCGCGCAGGTCCGCCAGCGACTCCGTGCGTCCGCCGTCGCAGTCGGCCTGGAACCCCGGCGCCTGCAGCGGCTGCGGCCAGGCGCCCGCCGCCTGGAAGGCCAGGCCGGCGTTGTGGGCGCGCACCCAGTCGATCAGCGCCCACCGCTGCGGGTCGGTCAGGCCCGGGAAGCCCGGCATGGCCATGCCGCCGCGCGGCGCCTCGATGCCGTGCAGCAGCCAGCCGAACATCTCTCCGTCCGGGTGCATCCACAGGTGCGCGGCGGTCAGGTCGGCGGGGGGCACCGGCAGTCCCGCCGCCGCCGGCCCGTCGCCGCGGCCCTGCGCGCCGTGGCAGGCGGCGCATTGGGTGGGATACAGCGCAGCGCCCGCCATGATCGCGCCGGACGCGAAGCCGGTGGGCGAATGGTAGAAGCTGGTCGCGGTCGCCGGCACGAACAGCAGGTCCAGGTGCGGGACGGCCAGCCAGGCAATGCCCAGCGCCGCCGCCACCGCCGTCCAGCGCAGCCGGCGGCGCACCAGCATGGCCACCCCCAGCAGCGCCGCCGCGCCTAGCAGGGCTAGCACGGCGCCCAGCACTTCTAGGCGGAACTCCCGGTCCTCGTTCACGGTGTCGAGGGTGAACCGCAGGGGGAACGGCCACTCCGGCCGTACGTGCATGGCGGGCGGCAGGCTGCCCAGCACCACTGCTGCGGCGACGACGGCCAGGCCGCAGCCGGTCTGCAGCAGGATGCTGCGGATCAGCAGCCGCCGTGCCGGGAGGGGGTCGCCGCGCAGCAGGGCCGGGGCGAAGCGGTAGCGGTTGACCAGGGCGAAGCCCAGCAGCACGCCGAACCCGGCCAGCTTGACCAGCGCCACGTCGCCATAGGCCGTGCCGACCAGCCCGGGGATGCTGCCCACCAGCACCCAGCCCTGCACCGCCGCCGACGCCGCCACCGCGACGACGCACAGCTTGCCCAGGGGGGTGAACCACCGCGCCGCCATCGCCCCCACCCGCGCTGGGGCGGCGCGCACTACCAGCAGCAGCGGCGCCAGCCCGCCCAGCCAGCCGCCCGACCCCAGTAGGTGCAGCACCCCGGCGGCTAGGAGCAGGCCTGTCCCGCCCTCCCCTGGGCTGCCGATCATCGAGGCGGCATGGCCATGCCCCGCCTGCAGCGCCAAGGCCAGCCCTGCCGACGCAAGCGCACCCCAGCGGCGGCGCCGCAGGCCGGCCGTGGCCAGCAGCGCCAGCAGTTGCAGCAGGACCAGGCGGCCGAACCAGGTGTCCCCGGCGACGATGGGCACCGCCGCCAGCGCCTGCGCGACTGACCCGGCATCGGCCATGTCCGCCGCCTGCAGCACCAGCCACAGCAGCAGCGCCAGCACCGCCGCCAGCAGGCTGCCCTGCGCCAGTTGCCGCAGCCGCGGTCCGGCCGCCGTCTCCACCTCCGGCGCCGCGCCGCGCAGGGCACGCGGCATGACGAAGTCCCGAAAGGCCAGCGTGCCGAACAGCGACAGCAGCCCGGCCACCGCCGCCGCCCGCGCCAGGAGGAGCTGCAGGCTCCCGTCCATCCCGCCTATTTCCCGACCGTGAAGCTGTAGTCGCCCTGGGTCTTGTGGGTATCGACGGACGTGGCGGTCCAGGTCACCTTGTAAACGCCCGGCGCCAGCGGCTTCAGCCCGACCGCAAGGTGCTGGTTGCCGCCCTGCAGGTGAACGTCGCCCTGGTCCATCCGCGCGCCGGAGCCGTCCTGCACGGTGATGGTGCTGAACCGCGGTTCCACCCCCTCGGTGAAGTCGATGACGACCGTGCCCGGCACCTGCTGCACCGTGGCGCCGACCGCCGGGGTCGCGGTTTTCAGGAAGGCGTGCGCCAGGGCCGGGCCAGCCGGCAGCGCGCCGATGGCCAGCACGGCAAGGGTCGGCATGAGGGCCGCCGGGGTGAGCAGGGTTCGCATGGGACGCTTCATGGGCGGGATCATGGGAAGAGCGGCCTTCCGATGGAGTTGGGGAACAGGTCGTCGAAGAAGAAGTGGACCAGCGCCACGGCGCCCACGTTGGGGCCGGCCGCCCGGTTGAGCGGGACCAGCGCCTCCACGCCCACCTCACCCCAGTTGGCCATGTAGATGACGCCGGGCGCCGCGGTCCACCGGGTGGCCTGCGCGCTGGGCGTGGAGGCCGGGGAGGACCAGGTGAACTCCACCAGGGGGATCAGGTCGCCGAGGACGCCCTCCAGCCCGACGTTCCGCACCTGGGATTGCAGGTACGGCAGGCTGTATTGCAGCGAGACGCCGCCCGACCAGGCGTTGTTGTTGCCGTTGTTGTACTGGTTGGCCAACCCGCTGGTGAACGGCGCGGAGATGAGGGTGCCGCCCGCCGGCTGCTGGGCGGGGGTGGCCTTCAGCTCCTTGTCGGCGATGGTGTAGCTCAGCTCCCCCGTGACGGCGAGCGGGCGCAGCATGCCGATCGGCAGGTCGCCCAGCCCCTTGCCGAAGTACGCCGTGGGCGAGGTCGAGCCGTGGCCGTCCCCGCCGGTGTGGATGGTGCCGGTGCCGCCGAGTTCGCGGATGATGCCGACCGAGGCGACGAACTCATGCGCCGGGTTCAGGAACGCCTGCCACTTGCCGGTGATGTACAGGTTCTGGAAGCCGGATTGGGTCTTGGACCCGTTGGTCTGCATGATGTCGTAGCCGCCGTTCAGGATCAGGGCGGTGGTGGGCGTGATGGTCTTGTCCCACTCGAAGCCGAGGTCGTACTCGTGGGTCGGCCCGGTGCCGCCATCCGCGCCGCTGCGCTGATACACCAGGGACGGCAGCGAGGCCTCATCGGCCACGCCGGGGTCGTCGAGGGTCAGGGTGACAGGGAAGACGCGGTTGCCGGCGACGACGTGGGCCCAGGCTGGGGATGTCAGCACCGGCGCTGTCAGCACTGGCAATATTCGCAGGCCCGCGCTGGCAAGCGCGGCTGCAAGGGGAGGTGTTCGCACGATAAGGATGTCCTTGAGGCATGAGGGATCGGGCGCCGGATGGGCGGCGCGGCGGGTCTCAGGCCAGGACGGGGGGTGCTCGTGGTTCGCCGACGCGGGCGGTGGCCGCGGGCGGTCCGCGGCCGGGCGGATGGTCGAAACTACGGGCCGCGATGGCTGCCGGCGGGGGCGGCAGGGCCGGGGCAGGCTCTGGCAGGCAGCACGGCGCGGCTAGGGCGATGCTGAGCGGGCACAGCGTAAGGTCGGCGGCGTGGTGCCGGTGCGGCGTTGGGGTGTTCCGATCCGGCGCGGCGCCTGTGCACAGGACGCTGACCGCATCCAGCTGCGCCAGTTGATCGGCGGGCGCGTTGTCCGGCAGCATGACCGCGCCGAGCGCCAACTGGCTGACCAGTGCCAGCACGGCGGCCAGCAGGCCAGGGCGCCAGAACGCCAGGCGGAGGGGACGGGGCATCGTGATGGAGACGGTAGCGCTCGGGTGCGTCAGATGGAAGCATTCCCTCTCCCGGAGGAAGAGGGCCGGGGTGAGAGAGGCGGCAAGCACCGGGTTCGCTGATAATGGAGCGAAGCCCGCTTCTGAATGGGTGGAGTTCCGTTCGGGTCGTTCCGTCACCCCGGCCCTCTCCCAGAGGGAGAGGGAGAAGGAACACCTTTGGCCTTGCCGCGTTGGTCGGGCAGGAGGACTGCATGACCCCATCACGTATCTGGTTCCCGGCCCTTGGCGCCGCTTTCGCCATCGCCGGGGCCGACAAGATCATTGGCAACCGCGGCTACAGCCGCATGTTCCGCCACCTCGGCTGGAGCAGCGGAGCCAAGCGCGCCGTCGCCGTCGCCGAGATCGCTGGCGGCGCCATGCTGGCCCTTGGGTCCACCCGCAAGCTGGGCAGCGCAATCCTGGCGGCGACGTCCGGCACGGTGCTCGCCAGCGAGGTCCGCCATGGCGACGGCAGCCTGGCCCTTCCGCGGGCGCTGCTGCTGCTGGCAGCGCTGACCGGGCTGCGACGCCGCGCTTAGGACGGGAGCCTAGCCCGGATTCATCGCCGAGTACAGCCAGCACGCCGCCCCGAGGCCATTCGACCCCGCCATTGCGGTGCGGACTGCCTGCACCGCTTGCTCCCGCACCGATTCGTCTGCATCGCGCACCAACCCAGAGGCCGGGCCGCACTCGGTGACGAAATGCACTGCGTCCTCCAGCGGGGTGCTGCCGGGCGTGGCCGGGACTTGGAGTTGCGCATCGACGGCCAAGCCAGTGACTGCGGTGAAGCCAGCCCGGGCCAGCATTGCGCCGGTGTGGGCGGCATCGGCGAACGCGAACGGCCCCGGCGCCAGCGGCGGGGCCGGTGATGGGGCCGGCACCACCTGCAGTATCGCCGCCCTGGGCACCGCCACCCAGGCGTTCTCGGCCGCTGGCCGCCAGCACAGCATTGCCAGGCGTCCCCCGGGCCGCAGTGACAGCCGCAGGTGGCGGAACGCGGCCAAGGGGTCGGCAAAGAACATCACGCCGAAGCGGGACGCTAGCACGTCATAGCCCAACGTGGCGCACGGCAGGGCCGCAGCGTCCGCCTGTTCCCATGTAATCGGCGCCCTGCCCTCGGTCGGCGTGCGTGCGCGGGCACGCTCCAGCATCGGGTGCGACACGTCCACCGCGAGCACGGCGCCCTCCGGCCCGGCCTGCTCCGCCAGCCGGCCCGTCAGGTCGCCGCAGCCGCAGCCCACGTCCAGCACGCGCTCGCCGGGCCGCACCGCCGCGTGCTGCACCAGCGCGTCGGTCAGCGGGCGGAACGCCGCATCCAGCCGGTCCGCGTCGCGGGCCCAGCGCTGCCCGGTCTCGCCGTTCCAGTAATCCACCTGCTCCGCATTGCCGTCGAGCATAACCCCTCCGTTACCCCTGGGAACCCCGGGGCCACCGTGCCGCTATAACAGAATATTTCGATCTGGAGACGTACCCGATGAGCACCGAGAAGACCGTCCTCGAAGAGGGTACCCAGCAGGACTACACCGCCCCCTCCGGCGGCTATGGCAGCCTCAAGTCCGTGACGGAAATCCTGCTGCGCGAGCATGTCCCTGTAAAGGGCGCCCGCGTGCTGATCGAGCAGAACAAGCCCAAGGGCTTCATGTGCGTCAGTTGCGCCTGGGCCAAGCCGGCGCAGCCGCACCCGGCCGAGTTCTGCGAGAACGGCGCCAAGGCCACCGCCTGGGAGATCACCGACAAGCACCTCGACCAGAAGTTCTTCGCCAAGCACACCCTGACGGAACTGGAGACCTGGCGCGACTACGACCTGGAGGAGCCGGGGCGGCTGACCCATCCGATGCGCTGGGACCCCGACAGCGACCGCTACATGCCGGTATCGTGGGAGATCGCATTCCAGGAGATCGCCCGCGAGCTGCAGGCGATGAAGCCGGAGCAGGCGGTGTTCTATACCAGCGGGCGCGCGTCGCTGGAGACCAGCTATATGTACCAGCTATTTGCCCGCATGTACGGCAGCAACCACCTGCCCGACTGCAGCAACATGTGCCACGAGAGCAGCTCGGTCGCGCTCCCCGAGAGCATCGGTGCGGCGGTCGGCACCGCGACCTTGTCCGATTTCGAGGACTGCGACTGCATCTTCTATATCGCACAGAACGTCGCCACCTCGTCGCCGCGGATGCTGCACCAATTGCAGGAGGCGGTGAAGCGCGGGGTCAAGATCATCACCATCAACCCGTTGCGCGAGCGCGGGCTGGAGCGGTTCGTCAACCCGCAGGCGCCGGACGAGATGCTGACGGGCAAGGAAACCCAGATCAGTCACCAGTACATGCAGTTCAGGGTCGGTGGCGACATCGCGGCGCTGTTCGGTATCTGCAAGGCCGTCATCGAGATGGACGACGCCCTGCACGCCAACGGCCGTACCCTGGTGGCGGGCCACGACGCCACGCCCGGTCCGGAGGCCAGCGCGGCGGCGGTGGTGTTCGCGGCCTCGATGGCGGCGGCGGACGAGAAGAACGTGCTCGACCACGATTTCATCAAGGAGCACACGGCCGGGTTCGAGGAGTTCGCCGCCGCCTGCCGCGCGCATCCCTGGGCCGAGTTGGAGCAGGTGTCGGGCCTGACGCAGGCCGAAATGACGGCGGCGGCGGAGGTGTACGCGGCATCCAATGCGGTGCTGGGCTGCTACGGTATGGGGCTGACGCAGCACCTGATGGGCGTCGAGAACGTCCACATGGTGACCAACCTGCTGCTGCTGCGTGGCAACATCGGTAAGCCCGGCGCCAACGTCTGCGCCGTCCGCGGCCACTCCAACGTGCAGGGCCAGCGCACGGTGGGCATCACCGAGAAGCCCGACCTGGTGCCGCTGGACAAGCTGCAGGAGATGTATGGGTTCACCGCGCCACGCTGGACCGGGCACTCCACGGTGGATGCGTGCAAGGCGATCATCGATGGGGAGGTACGTGGTTTCATAGCCCTCGGCGGCAACTTCCTGCGCGCCATACCGGAGACGGCGATGGTGGAGGCGGCCTGGCGCAAGCTGCGGCTGACGGTGCAGATCGCCACCAAGCTGAACCGCAACCATGTCGTACACGGGGAAATCGCGTATGTGCTGCCCTGCCTGGGCCGCATCGAGATCGACGAGCAGGCGACGGGTCCGCAGGCGGTGAGCATGGAAAGCTCGGTCGCGCACTTCCACGGCAGCGTCGGGCAGATCAAGCCGATGAGCCCGGACACGCGGTCTGAGCCGTGGATCGTCGCGGGCATCGCCAAGGCGACGTTGCAGGGCAGTGGGCGGGTGCCGTGGGACGAGTGGGTCGGGGATTACGGCAAGGTGCGCGACGCCATCGAGGCGACGTATCCCGAGACGTTCAAGGACTTCAACGAGCGGTTCCAGCGCCCAGGCGGCTTTGCCCGGCCGCTGCCGGCGCGGGAGCGGAAGTGGGTGACGCGGAGCGGCAAGGCCAACTTCATCACGCCTGACAAGCTGTTTGCCGGGGCAGAGGCGTTCGGCGACCAGTCGGACGTGCTGCAACTGACGACGCTGCGCTCCAACGATCAGTACAACACGACCGTTTACGGCTACAACGACCGGTTCCGTGGGGTGCATGGCACGCGGCACGTGATCTTCATGAACCCGGCGGACATCGAGCGGATGGGCCTGCAAGGGGTGGCCGCGGTCGATCTGACCCCGGCTGTGGAGGACCCGGCCGGACGGGAGGTGCCAGGGCTGCAGATTATCCCATACAACATCCCCGTGGGCTGCGCGGGGGCATACTTCCCGGAGATCAACCCGCTGTTCCCGCTGTCGTTCCACGACCCGAAGTCGAAGGTGCCGGGGTACAAGGCGATCCCGGTGCGGGTGGCGCGGTCGGTGCGGGGCCGGAAGCCGGAACCGTCGCACGATGGGTTGCAGGCGGCGGCGGAGTAACAGAGCCAGTCTCGCGGGGGCCTGGGGTCGAGCGGTTGCCGATACCCCGGGTGCGCCGCCGCCTGCGTCAGCCTTTACCAAGGATGACCTCCCCACCGCCACCGGGACAGCCTATCTCCTAGGGATGGACCAGCATCATCCGCACGACGCCGCCATTCCCCCGACTGCGGTGCAGGTCCCGGTCGCGGTGGTGCGCCTGGACGGCCTCGGCCACCAGATTGGCGCCCGGGCCGTCGCGGTTGAGGTCGCCGTCAACATCGTCTATGGCACCGTGCCCTACGCTGTCATGATGATGACCCCCGCCGACCTGGAGGACTTCGCCGTTGGCTTCAGCCTGACGGAGGGCGTGATCCATGGGCGCGCCGACCTCCGCCGCACCCGCGTCGAGCACGATGCCAACGGCCTGCGCCTGATCGCCGATCTGGCGCCTGAGTGCTTCCATCGCCTGCTCGCCCGCCGCCGGTCGATGAGCGGGCGGACAAGTTGCGGCGTCTGCGGCATTGAGGACCTGGCGTCCGTCCCGCGCACTGTTCAGCGCCAGGCTGCCGGTGCCGCCGTCAGCCCGGCCGCCATGCAGCGTGCGCTACACGACCTGCCGGATCGCCAGGCATTGAACCAGGAGACGCGCGCCGTCCACGCCGCTGCCTGGGCGGACGTCGGGGGCGCGATCCTGATGATCCGCGAGGACGTTGGCCGCCACAACGCGCTGGACAAGCTGGTCGGCGCGTTGCTGACCGCGGGCGTGGACCCGGCGGCGGGCTTCCTGGTGGTGACCAGCCGCTGCTCGTACGAGATGGTGGAAAAGGCGGCGGCATTCGGCGCCGGGGCGCTGGTGGCGATCTCGGCGCCCACGTCGCTGGGAGTGGAACGGGCGCGGCATCACGGCATCACCCTGGTGGGCGTGGCGCGGGACGGGGCGGCGACTGTGTTCTCCGGCCCGCAGGCGTCAGCGGAGGGGGCTGCTGCACCGTCTGGGACGTAGCCGCCATGATACTGGAGGTGGTCGGCGTTGTATCAACGGCCTCTGGCGATGGCCGTCTTGCCCCTGCCCCACTTGTCGTTGCTCCATCTGTCACTGCCCAATCTGTCACTGCGAGAAGCGCTTGCGACCGGCAATCCAGGAGCCGCCA
>CAXTFY010000057.1:0-18453 GCA_964243265.1 uncultured Acetobacteraceae bacterium
AGCGGTGATGGCGGCCTTGGTCGGCGCATAGTCCAGCAGAATCGGCGACGGCTGATAGGACTGGATCGACGTGGTGTTGATGATCGTCGCACCCGGCGGCAGGTGCGGCATCGCCGCCTTGCAGATCCAGAACATGGCGTAGACGTTGGTGCGGAAGGTGGCGTCGAACTCCTGGGTGGTGATGTCCTCGATGCTCTTTTGCGCCGTCTGCTTGCCGGCGACGTTCACGATGATGTCCAGGCCGCCCAGCGCCGTGCGGCCCTGCTCGACAAGACGGAAGCAGAAGTGCTCGTCCTGCAGGTCGCCGGGGATGGCGACGGCGCGGCGGCCGGCGGCCTCCACGAGCTTCACAACATCCTGGGCGTCCTGCTCCTCGCTTGGCAGGTAGGTCAGCACCACATCGGCGCCCTCCCGCGCGAAGGCGATGGCGACGGCGCGGCCAATGCCGCTGTCGGCGCCGGTGATCAGCGCCTTGCGGCCGGGCAGGCGACCGCTGCCCTTGTAAGTGGTTTCGCCGCAGTCGGGCGTCGGGGTCATCTCGCTGGTCAGGCCAGGCGCAGACAACGGCTGCGGCGGGAACGGGGGGCGAGGGTACTGCTTGGTCGGGTCCTGCATGGTGAACTGGTCGGACATGGCGGCGCGCTCCGGTTGAACCGGCAGGGAACGCCGCGCGGTGCAGCGGGTTGGCCGGGCACACGCAACGCTTGCGTGAAGGCCCGCCATCGACTCCTTCTCCCTCCGGGAGAGGGTTGGGGCGAGGGAGGCTGCAAGCGCCGGACCCTGGCCCTTGGCAGCACGTTGCTTGCCTTGGACAGGACAGCGCTTGCCGCCTCCCTCACCCCGGCCCTCTCCCAGAGGGAGAGGGGGAAGATGGGCTACATGCCTGGCAGCAGGTCCTCGATCAGGATCGGGGTCTTGCGGACCCGGATGCCCGTCGCGTGATAGACGGCGTTGGCGATGGCCGCCGGCATCCCGACGATGCCGATCTCCCCCACTGCCTTCGCGCCGATGGCGTTCACCACCGTGTCCGTCTCGTCCACGATCTCCGCCGTCACCTCGCCGATGTCGGCGCTGGTGGAGATGTGGTACCCCGCCAGATCCTGGTTGGCGAAGCGCGCCCGCGGCCGGTCCACCTGGGTCTCCTCCAGCAGGGCGAAGCTCGCGCCCCAGATCATGCCGCCGATCAGGTTGCTGCGCGCCGTCCGCGGGTTGATCACCCGGCCGCACGCGTAGGCCCCCACCATGCGGGCCACCCGGATGGTGCGCAGCAGGGGGTCCACCCGCACCTCGGCGAACTGCGCGCCGAACGAGTAGATGGCGTGCGTCGCGGTGATCGGCCCCTCGATGGCGAAGCCGCCCTGTAGGCCGTACTGCGCCTTGTCCGCGTCCATCAGGTCGGGCTTCCACTCGGCCCCAGCCTCCAGCGACCCGGCCGGGGACACCTTCAGCACGTCAACCAGGCTGTGCGACACGCCATCGGCACCGATCAGGTGACCGCCGGCAAACTGCAGCGTCGCCGGGTCGCGCCCGGCGAACGGACCCTTCTCCGACGTGGCAGCCTCCAGCAGCTTGCCGCGCAACGCCATCGCCGCCAGATGGACCGCTGACCCGGCCGACCCCGTCGTGACGGAACCGCCCGACATCGGACCGGACGGCAGCCCGCTATCGCCCAGCTCCACCCGCACCATCTCGTTCGCCACGCCCAGCACGTCGGACGCGACCTGGCCCAGGACGGTGTAGGCACCGGTGCCCACATCGTGCGCCGCCGTCTTTACCCTCAGCAGCCCGTCGCCCGTCAGCGCAACATGCGCGCTGGCCGGCACCATGGCCGAGGGATAGGTCGCCGTCGCGCAGCCATAGCCGATCAGCACGCCATCTTCGGTCTTCATCGACCCGATGCCCGGCGTCCGCTTGTCCCAGCCGAACAGCTCGGCCCCGCGGCGGTAGCACTGCACCAGCGAGCGGCTACTCCACGGCAGCCCCTTCACGGGATCGACCGCCGGCTCGTTCTTGATCCGCAGCTCGACGGGGTCCATCGCCAGGGCGACGGCCAGCTCGTCCACTGCGCTCTCGAAGGCGAAGAACGACGGGGCCTCGGCGGGTGCACGCTGGAAGCCGGGGGTGTTCACGTCGGTGGCGACGGTGGACTCTGAGGTGCGGATGTTCGCAATGTCATACATCCGCGTGGTGACGTTGGTGCCTGGGAAGGCGATGTGGTCGATCTCCGACGACTGGCCCACGGCCTCGTGGATCAGCGCAGTCATCTTGCCATCCCGCTCGGCGCCGAGGGCGATGCGGTTGCGGGTGGCCGGGCGGAACGAGCCGACGGTGAACATCGCGCCGCGCGGCACTACCAGCTTGACCGGCCGGCCCAGCCGCTGCGCCGCCGCGGCGACCAGGACGGTGTGCGGCAGCAGCGTCGCCTTGGAGCCGAACGCGCCGCCGATGTAGGGCGACACGACATGCACGTCCTCGGCCGGGATGCCGAAGATGGTCGCAAGCGCCGCGCGCTGGCCGATCACCCACTGGCTCGGGGATTCGATCGTCAGCTTGCCATCGTTCCAGCTTGCCGTGGTCGCGTACAGCTCCATCGGGTGGTGGTGCTGGGTCGGGGTGGTGTACTCCTGATCCACCTGCACCGGCGCCCGGGCCAGCGCGGCATCGGCGTCGCCGACCACGACGACCGGCTCGCCGTCCGGCTTCACCTCGGCGTCGGGGCGGTCCATCGCGGCGTCGGCGTGCTGCGTGGCGTATTCCAGGTTCAGCGCCTGCGCCGCCTGCTCGGCCGCCTCGGTGGTGTCTGCCACCACCAGGCCGACGATCTGCCCGGAGTAGTGCACCTCATCGGAGGTCAGCGGCATGAAGGAGGACTGCATGTGCCCACCCTTCATGATGAACTTCTCCTCGCCGAGGTCCCGGTTCATGTCGCGGTGCGTCAGGACAAGCTGCACGCCGGGCACAGCCTCGGCGGCTGTGGCGTCCACGCGGGTGATGCGCCCGCGCGCCACGGTGCTGAGCGTCAGCGCCGCATAGGCGGTGCCGGTGCGGCCGTAATCGGCGGCATACATCGCCGCGCCGGTCGACTTGGCGGGGCCGTCGCGGCGGACGGTGGGGGAGCCGATGCTTCCATCCATGGGTCTAGTTCCTTTTGCTGGCGACGAGCGCCGCACGTGCGACGGCGCGGGCGCCGAGTTCAATCTTGAAGCCGTTCTCCGCCAACGGCTTGGCACCGGCGAACGCGGCGTGTCCGGCGGCGAGCGCCGTGCCCTCGTCCAGGGTGACGCCGGCCAGCGCCTCTTCCGCTTCGTGGGACCGCCAGGGCTTGGTGGCGACGCCGCCGAGCGCCACGCGGGCCTCCTTCACCACGCCGCCTTCCATACGCAGCGCGACGGCGGCAGACACGACGGCGTAGGCGTAGCTCTGGCGGTCACGCACCTTGATGTAGGTGGAATGGCGTCCCATCGAGGTTGCCTCCACCAAAATGGCGGTGATGATCTCGCCGGGGCGCAGGGTGGTCTCCGCGGCCGGGTCGTCCCCATAGGCGACGTGCAGTTCGGGATACGGGATGACGCGGGTGCCGCTGGCGGACCGGACCTCGACGGAGGTGTCGAACGCCGCGAGGGTGTAGCCCCAGTCGCCGGGGTAGGTGGCGACGCAGCGGTCGCTGGCGCCGAATAGTGCCATCTCGCGCGTCACGCCGTCCAGCGCGGCGCACCCGCTGCCGGGGGCGCGCTTGTTGCAGGCGGACACGCCGTCGCGGAAGTACACGCAGCGGGTGCGCTGCAGCAGGTTGCCGCCGACCGTCGCGGCATTGCGCAGTTGCTGCGACGCCGCAAGCTGCAGGCTCTCGGCCAGGGCGGGGTAGTCACGCAGCAGGGTGGCGTCCTCCGCCACGTCGGCCATGCGGGCCAGGGCGCCGAACCGCAGCACGGGGCCGGAGGTGTCGAAGGCGGCCAGTTCCTGCAGGTGGCCGATATCGACGATGCTGGCCGGTGCCGTCAGGTCGCCGCGCATCAGGTCAACCATGGTGGTGCCGCCGGCCATCAGCGCGGCGCCGGGCTGTCCCGCCAAGTGGAACGCTTCGTCTAGGGTGGCGGCGCGGTTGTAGGTGAAGGGCTGCATGGCTCAGGCGCCTTGCTGGGCTACATCGCGCACGGCAGCGACGATGTTGGGGTAGGCGCCGCAGCGGCACAGGTTGCCGCTCATATACTCCTTGATCTCGGCGTCGCTGCGGGCATGGCCCTCCTCGATGCAGGACACTGCCGACATGATCTGGCCCGGCGTGCAGTACCCGCACTGCATCGCATCGTGCGCCACGAACGCTGCCTGCATCGGGTGCAGCACGCCGTCCGCCCCGGCTAGGCCCTCGATGGTGCGGATCTCGCGCCCGGCCGCGGCGGCGGCAAGCACCAGGCAGGCCAGTTGCCGCCGCCCGTCGATGTGGACGGTGCAGGCGCCGCAGGTACCATGATTGCAGCCGACCTTGGTGCCAGTCAGGCCCAGGTGCTCCCGCAGCGCATCAAGCAACGTGGTGCGCGGGTCCAGCGCGAGCGGATGGTCATGGCCGTTCACATGCAAGTGCAGCGGCAACGGATCGGGGGATATGGCGTCGAGCATGGCAAATCCTTCAAATAGGGAATGTGGCTGCGGGCAGCGGCAGGCGCCGAGGCAGGAGCAGACCTATGCGGCGCACCTTACGCTGGACTGAGAAGGGTGTCGCCTGCCGGCCACGATTAGCAAGAAAGCGATTGCTCACGGTGGTGAGATTGCACGGCCTGGCGGAACTGCAAGCTGCCGGAATGCGAGGAACCGGGGGCAAAGCCGGTCCGCAAGTCCAACTCCCAACCTTGGGAAGCCCCGTTTGAGAGCAAGCCGCCATACACGGCATCCTTCGCGTCCTTCTTGCCCTCGGCCTTGCCGCGTGCGCCCGGCACAGTCGCGGCACCATAGGTTGACGACGGCAAACGGGGCGGCAGTGGCCGACCAGCCCGATTTACCAAGACGACCCGCCTGGAGCAGGCGCTAACCCGTTGCCTGCTCCGGGCACCGCTGGCATTGCGAGCCGGCTTCGGCGCGGCAATCCAGGGGGGCAAGGACCACGCCCGCCGTACCGGATTGCCACAACGCAACCGCAGCCTACAACGATAAGGCCGACATGCCCGCTTAGAACGCTCCGCGGCTGACCTGTATGCGCGCACCTGCGGCTTGGAGGGGTCCCGATAACGGCGGCACCCGCAGGCCTGCCCGGCTCGTGCCTCGCCCATCCGGCCCAGCTCGCCAATGCGCATGGGAGCAGGCGTGAGGGCATGGCAGGGGTCAATGCGACGGCATGGCGCGATGCCTGGATTTGGACAAGTATGCATGGGATCGCGCGCAGAACGCCGTTTGTCGGCAGCAAGTTGCCCAGAACGCCGGGACCACGCCGCGGGATGCAACCAGGCCCTTGGTCGCGGCGCTAGGGCAGCGTCGGGCTGACACGCCGCGGTCGGATAACGCCCTCGGTTGACGTTGATTTAGGAGTAACCGTCATGCACCGATTCCCTTCCGTTCCCTCTGACTACGCAGCCCGTGCGGATGCCAGGGTCGATCCGGCCGCTTCGCCGCGACCCCATTGCGGCAGTGCCTCCGGCACCAAGGGTTCGTGCGCTGGGCTGCGGTCCGAGGGTTGTCGTCGCAGTATGCGGGGTGCACCAATTCGGGCGGCGTTGTTGGCGCTGATCGTGGCGCTGCCCGCCTCCGCTGCGCCCGCGTTTGCCCAGCCAGCCCGTATTGCGAACGAATACAATGGCAAGAACCATCAGCCGACCCCAGCCGAGGTCTCCAAGTCCGACGAAAACGCCGGTCTCAACCCGGCCCCAGCAGGCGGCACGGATGCACGGTCGGTCGATCAACTGAACAAGCAGCTTCTGCACGATGAGGCGGTCGATCCGCCCGTCAACCCGGCAAGCCCAGTGCCGGTGCGCTAGGTCCCACCAGCGGAGCCGGCGATCAATTCCTCCCGTTTCAACTGCGGGCGCACCTGCTTCCCATCCGGACCTTGGGCAATGGCACGCCACGTCACTGTCATCAATGCCCGGATGGGACGGCAGACCATCAACACCGCAGGCGTGTCGAGGTAGACAGGGGGCGGTGTTGCCACCGTCGAGGCGTCGATTGCTGTGCATGGGGTGGCAGCAGTCATCACCTTCTGCCGCATCGTCGCTGTGGTGGTACCGATGGAAGCCGACCCTTTGGGCGGCCTCACGAGTACATGCGGCACGGCGCGGGCGTACACCTGGTCCCAGATGCAGGGCGTTGGCAGGACGGTGGGCTACGTTCACCGGAGCGCGAAGGCGGGTGGTTGGCGTCTGGACAACCTTGCGTCCTTGCAGCACGTGGGCGACACCAAAGCCATGAGCCCAGGTTACCTCCCCTTCGCTGGCGCGCTGCGGCTGCCCGCCTTTATGTGCGACAACTGCGGCTATTGGCAGCGGCACTTCGCCGTCCCGCCGTCCTGCCCCATGTGCAGGGACGCCCGGCATGTGGTCCCGCAGAATGGCTGGCAGTTTTGGACGCGGGAGGAGGCGCAGGCCCGCTTCCCCTGCCATTGGGCCGAGTTGGAACCAGGTGTGTGGCGCTTTTGGAACGAACCCGTCAGCGGCATCGGCCCCAGCGCCTACGTGATCCAGACAGCCGCGGGGAACATGGGCTTCGAGGGTTGCCCGGTGTTCAGCGACGCCGCGCTGGACCATATCGCATCGCTGGGCGGGCTGCAGGTTTTGGCGGCGTCGCATCCGCACGCCTACGGCGCGCTGTGGCAGTTGCAGGACCGCTTCGACCCCGAGCTGGCGCTGCACCCGGGGGACCTCGAATGGTCCGGCGCGTTGCAGGTGAGTTGGCCGTTCGATGACGTGCTGGAGCCGTTGCCGGGGCTGGAGCTGCACCTGACGGCGGGGCACTTCGCCGGGCACACCGTGCTGTATGACCGCACGCGCCGCATCCTGTTCTGCGGCGACGCGCTGAAGTTCGAGCTGGACCCGGCCGATCCGCGGCAGGCGCTGACCATCTCCGCCCATAAGGCGTTCGTGCGCGGCATCCCATTGACCCCGAACGAGTTGCGCCGCTACCGCGAGGTGTTCGCTGCGTTGGACTTCACGCAGACCTGGACGCCGTTCGAGCAGGCGGCCAACAGCGGGCGGGCGGAGGCGCTGGCGCTGATCGACGGCATGCTGGCGACGCGGCCCCATGCCGCGCCGGTGCCGCTGGAGGGGCTGCGCGGGGCTTAAGCGAGCTTCTGACGGTTCGCGCACCGATGGAAAGCTAAGCAGGCTTGTGCGGCCCGGCACGGCTGCAGGCCGTCTGTGCGCCAGACCGTGCAAGCCTGCTTAGCCCGCCTGATCCGGCGGAAAGGTGAATTGCGCAGCGCCGGCCACCAGCGGCGCCGGGTCGGCACGGAATGCCTCCAGGCGCACCAGGCGCGCATTGGTCCAGCCTTGCGCCACCTCTGCCTGTCCGCGCAAAGCGGCCAGCGCCAGGCGCCGCAGCCGCTCGTCGGCGGACCCCGCCATCGCCGCTTCCAGGACTGCCAGCCCGGCAAGCTCGCGCGGTCCTCTGGTTTCCAACACCTCGACCGCCCGCCACAGCGCCTCGGGATGCAGGTTGGGGCGGGCCTGGTCGAACCAGGCCGCCGCCGCCGGGGCAGGCAGGCTTGCCGCGGCCAGCCCGGCGCACTCAGCCGACAGCACGGGATCGGGCTGCAGCGCATCAAGCACGGCCTGCACCGTCGGCTCGCACCGCTGCTGGTCCCGTCGTGCCCAGCGTCGCAGTTGCAGCACCAGCACCGCCACCGCCCGGCGATTATGCCGCACCGTCCGCGCCGCCTCACCCACCCGGGCCGCCCGGCGCCCGGCATAGGTGGCGAACACCGCATCGGCGGCTAGCCTGCACTCGTCGGGCAACGGCGAGGCCAACGACGCCAGCATGGGGCCGAGTAGCGCCTGCTCCTGGTCCGCCAGCGGGGCGGCGGCGCAGCGGGCGAGTGCCGCGGCCCGCACCCGCGGGTCGCCATGCCCCAGCAGCGAGGCCAGCAACGCGGAGAACCTGCCATCCTCTGCCATCGACAGCGCGGTGGCCGGCAGGCGCGCGACGGCGGTCGCTAGGGCCGGGTCAGGCGAACCCGCCGCCCGCGCCAGCACAGCCCAGGTCGCCGCCTTATCCAAGTGACTCCAAAGCGCGCGCAGCAGCGCCACCCGGACGTCCCGGTGCAGGTTCTCGGCGTCCCAGGCGCAAAGCCAGCCGTAGGCGTCGTCATCGCCGAGGTCGCCGGCCAGGCGGATGATCTCCTTCGCTACCGTCACCCGGCCCATCGGCGCCCGGCGCAGCACCGCCAGCGCGGCGGGCGCCGGCAGGTCCAGCAGGCAGCGGCGCAGGGCATAGGCGGCGATGCGCCCGCGTTCGTCATCCAGTGCGGCCAGCAGCGTCGGCAGGCCATCCCCTGCGTCACGCCGGCCCAGGCCGCGCAACGCCGCCTCGCGGTCGGCCAGCCGCGGGTTGTCCAACGCAGCGAGTTGCACCAGGGCGTCGGGCGCGATGTCGGGCAGCGCCGCCAACTGCGCGATGGCGCCGATCAGCGCCGGGCTGTCGCGCACGGCGTCGTCGATGACGCCCATGATGGCCGACTGGAACAGCGCCTGCTGCGTCGGCGTCCAGCGGTGGAAGCCGGCATGGAGCGGCAGCACGATGTAGGTGCGCCCGGTCGCGAACCGGCCCTTGTAGGCCTTGCGCCCCAGGAATGGCGTCAGCAGGTCCTGCCGCCGGCGGTGCAGGGCGCCATGCACCACAGGTTGGGTGATCCAGCTCGGGTCTCGCCGCAGCAGGCCGGGGATGATGGCGTCCAGCCGATCGGGCCGGGTGGCCGCCAGCACGCGCAGCGCCGCCGCCGCGGTTCCGGCAGTGCCCGACAGCGCCTGCTCGACCAGCTCGGTCAGCCCGTCCCATGCCCGTATCCGGCGGCCGAGGCGTAGGGCGAGGTTGAACACCTGGCCCTCGCGCTCCCGTGCCATCCACTCCCGCAGCACGGGGGCCAGCGCCGGCGCCAGCCGGCGTACGTCCGTGTCGCGCAGCCGGTGCCGCAGCCCGTGCGCGCCCAATGCGCCGCGCTCCCGTGCGAACGTCGCCAGCCATCCGGCCGCCCAACCGGGGTGGCGGGGCAGCAACGCGATCAGCAGCCGCTCGATGTGCCCGGCGGTCGGCGGCGACAGGTCGGTGGCGTCCAGCGCGTGGCGGAACGCCGTGCCGAGGGCTTCGAGGTGCGCCGCCTGCCAGGTCGAGGGCGGCAGGTCGGCCATGCCGCCCAGGATGCTGCCGCGCACCGGGTCCTGCTCGTGCTGCCGCAGCAGCGCCATCGTCAGCAGGTCCGCCGCACGCGACCGGGTGAACTGGACGCACGCGGCCATGGCCCGCCACGCCACCGCCCGCAGGTCCGGCTCCGGGTCGCCCAATGACGGGGCGAGCACGGCCTGCGCCTCCTCCCAGGGCAGCAGGGCGGCGTAGGGCAGGCGCGCGGCCGGCCGGGTCTTCAATGCCGGCAGCGCCAGGTGCCGGCGGGCCTCCGCGTCGCGGACAGGTTGCGGTAGCAGCATCAGCAGCGGCAGGCTGACCACGCCGTCCGCATCGCGCCAGCCCCGCCCGACGAGGGCGTGCACCGCGCCGCGGCGATCCGGCGGCAGGCGGCGTAGCCAGCGGACCGCATCGCCGCCGCCCAGCGTCCCGAACCGGCAGAGCAGCGCCAGCAGCCGGTCCTGGTCCAGCCGGTGCGCAACGGGTGCGAACAGCAGCAGCCGCGTGCCGTCCGCCTCCAGGCAGAGGTCGGCAACCGCCGCGGGCCGGCGGCGGACCAGCTCGGACAGCGGCAGCGTGCCGAGCGCCACATGCCTTGCAAGGGCGCGCACCAGGCCAAGCGCCGCATCGGGACCATGCTCGGCAAGCACGGGCAGCGCCACACGCGCCATGGATGCGGTGCGGGCGTCCAACTCGTCCGCCGCCGCAGCCATCCGCGTCAGGTGCTCCGCGGCTAGCCTGGGATGGGCGCGGGCCAGGGCGCGCCAGTCCAGCCCGGCCTGCAGGGCCATAGCCGGCAGGTGCCTTGCGACGAATGGCGCTGATCCATGGTGCAGCAGGGCGCCGAACTCCCGGTCGTTCCGGTCGGCCAGCCGTTGCAGGTAGGGGTCCAGCAGCGCTCCCCGGCGGCGGCGCCGCACCTGCCTGAGCAGCGCACGCCGTGCTGCAGGATTGGCGGTGTCGAGCGCGTCGAGCAGCGCCGATCCGTCGCACAGGGCCGCCGCCAAGGGCAGGGCGGCCGTCCTGACCAGGCGGGAGGCGTCCGCCAGGCTCAGCACCGCAACGGCCGGGTCACGCGATCCCCAGCCGGCCTGCAACGCCATCCGGCGCTCAAATCCAATCCCTCGGCGCATTTCGGCCAGGATGGCGGCGGCCTCCGCACCGTCCGGCCCCGGCGACTGCGCGCTGCGCCCGACCTCCGCCATGCGACGGCAACGGCCGGCGTGCGGCAGGGCTGCAAGCTGTCGCAGAAGCTTCTTGCGGGTCATCGTTCCTCACGGGCCGGTTGGTTGCTTCAGTCCCGCATCCTACATCAATGGCCTGTGGGTCTGACCGGTGCGGGCGTGCCGTCATTGCGAGCCGCGCTTGCGGCGTGGCAATCCAGAGGCGGCGCCCACTGTCCAGGCAGCCGCTGGATTGCCGCGCCGAAGCCGGCTCGCAATGACGGTCCTGCATGGGACATAGCCGGCCAAAGACGGTCGGCATCACCGCCACAGCCCGCAATTCTGACCGGTCTGGCTCCAGGCCGTGCCTGGCCGCCTGGATCGCTGCACCGCAGGCGCGGCCCGCGTGACCCTATCCCAGCAGCGCCGTCAGCGCCGCATGCAGCGCCTGGCGGGTGTAGGGCTTGGGCAGGAACTTGGTGTCCCCCGGCATCCCGCCCTCCGGGTCGTCGAGGTCGGCCGCGCTGTGGTCGGTGTAGCCGCTGGTCAGCAGCACGCTGATCCCCGGCGTCTGCGCCCGCGCCTGCGCCGCCAGCCGCACGCCGTCCACGGGTCCAGGCAGCCGCACGTCGCTGAACAGCAGGTCGAACCCGTCGCCCAACTGCGCCGCAGCATCCTCGGCGGTTCCGGCCGTCTTCACCTCCAGACCCATGTTGGACAGCATGCGTGCGGCAGTGCTCAGCACGTCCGGCTCGTCGTCCACCACCAGCGCGCGCAGGCCGCGGAGCTGCCAGGCCGGGCTGGTGACCGCCGGCGCCGGCGTCTCCACCGCGTTCACCAGCGGCAGGAACAGCCGCACCGTGGTGCCCACGCCCACCTCGCTGGTGATCACCACATGGCCGCCGGACTGTTTGGCGAAGCCATACACCATGCTCAGCCCCAGCCCGCTGCCCCGGCCGACGTCCTTGGTGGTGAAGAACGGCTCGAACACATGCGACAGCACGTCCGGCGGGATGCCGCTGCCGTTGTCGGACACGCTGGCCAGCAAGTAGTTGCCGGGCGCCAGGTCGTCCGGCGCGTCGCCATGCGCGGCGGTGATGACGGCCAGCGAGGTCTCGACCCGGATGACGCCGCCCTCCGGCATCGCGTCGCGGGCGTTGATGACCAGGTTCAGCAACGCGTTCTCCAACTGCGCGGGATCGACGAACGCCGTCCCGTCATGGCGCATCTTCAACTGCAGGTCGAACCGCTTGCCCAGCGTGCGGGTCAGCAGCGGCGTCAGGCTGCGGAAGAAGCCGGACAGCTCCACCTGCTCCGGCCGCAGGGTGGCGCGGCGGGCGTAGGACAGCAGTTGCTTGGTCAGCTCCGCGCCGCGCTGCGCGGCGTGCATCGCCGGCTGCAGGATTTCCTGCAACGGCGCGCCCGGCGGCGTCATCTCGATCGCCTCCTCCAGGTTCAGCGACACCACCGTCAGCAGGTTGTTGAAGTCGTGCGCGATGCCGCCGGTCAGTTGCCCGATGGACTTCAGCTTCTCCGACCGCAGCAGCGCCATCTCGATCTGCTTATGGGCGGTGATGTCCTGGCAATAGCCGTACAGGCCGATGACGGCGCCGGCCTCGTCCAGCACCGGCCGGGCGTCCAGGCGGCAGTGGCGCAACCCATCCGCCGCCTGTCCACTCCCAGGCTGCATGCTGCTGGACTGTGCGTTCCCCGGGTATCCGTGCCCCCCCGGCTGCCTGCCCCCGGGATGCCGTTCCTGCGGCAGCACCACGCGGAAGTCGATCTGCCGGGCCGTGCGGGTCGTGGCCGCCGCATCCTGCATCGCCCGGACCGCCTCCCGGTCATCAGGATGGACGCGCTCCAGGAACTCCTCGTACGACGGCAGGCCGCCGGCCTTCGGCATCGCCATGACGTCGTGCATCTCGTCCGACCAGGTGCCCTCCGTGTGGTCCAGCGAGCGGCGCCAGGTGCCGATCCGGGCCAGGCGGTGCACCTCCGTCAGGTCGGCGGTGCGGGCCTGCAACTGCGCGGCCAGGTCGGCCAGGCGCAGGTTGGCGTCCTGCATCGCGCGTTGCGCCGCCTCCACCTCCGTCACGTCCTGCAGGACGGCCATGATCGCATCCTCCCCGGCATAGGTCAGCGCATGCGAGGCCACCTGCACCTGGATGCGGCTGCCGTTGGCGCGCAGGTGGGTCCAACTGCGCCGGGCGATCTCGACGTTGTGGTTGGACGCGATCAGCGTGCCGAATGCCGGCTGCTCGTCGGTCGTCTGCACGTCGGGCAGCGACATCTGCAGGAACTGCGCGCGGCTCCAGCCATACTGCGTCACCGCGGCGCCGTTCACATCCAGGAAGCGCAGGCTGCGCCGGTCGAACACCAGGGTCGGCAGCGGGCTTTGCTCGAACAGCTTGCGGTTGCTGGCCTCGCGTTCGCGCCGTTCCTCGTCGTGGCGGCGGCGCTCGGTGATGTCGCGCTGGATGCTGATCCAGTGGGTCTGCCAACCGGAATCGTCGGCGATGGGCGTAACATCCATCTCCACCCAGAACCGCGAGCCGTCCTTGCGGCAGTGCTGCATCTCGGTCCGCGTGGGGGTCCACTGCTGCAGCGCCTGGGCAAACTGGCCCTGCGTCTGGTGGTCGGCGTCCGGCCCCAGCAACAGCCGCGGCGACTGGCCGATCACGTCCTTCATGGCATAGCCGGTCGCCCGGCAAAAGCTGGAGTTGACGTAGGCGATCCGCGGCCCCGCCTGCTCGTGCGGCAGCTCCTCGGTGATCATCACCGCATCGTTGGCGCGGTCGAGCGCGATGCTGAGGAGGTACATGCGCTCCTCCGCCACCTTGCGGTAGAGGGCAGGGCGGATGGTGTCCACCAGCGATCCCACGTCCGATAGCACCGCGTCCAGGTCCGTGCGGTCCACGTCGAACGACAGCGTGACGGCGAACCGCTCGCCCGAGACTTGGATCGGCTGGATCACCTGGCATAGCAGCCCATGCCGCATCGCCGACGCCACCATCGGGTAGCGGCCCAGGTCGGCCACCCCGGCGAAGCGCACCGTGCGCGGCATGCCGCAGATAATCGCGTCCGCCGCCAGCGAGCTGCCGGGCTTGATGCCGAGCGTCCGTGCCAGCTCGAAGTGCGCGTCCATGCTCATGCGCGGGGCGAGGTTGCGGCTGACCTCCCGCAGCACGTTGTCCGGCCGGGCCAGCTTCCAGATATAGCCGGCAGCGGCGCCATGGTCGTTGCACAAGCGGGCCAGCACGCCGACCAGCGCCTGCTCGCAGGTGGCGGCGTCGGCGACGGTGTGCACCATGGCGTCGGTCCGGGCGGTGCGCTGGTTGGCCCGCTCCAGCACCAGGTTGCGGCGCCGGTGCTCCAGTTGCTGCGACACGATTACCGCCAGGTCGGCCAGCGCCGCCTCGTCATCGGCGGAGAAGCTGGGATGGCTGACCTGATCCAGCACGAACAAGGTGCCGATCCGTTCCCCGCCGGGTGACGTCAGCGACGCGCCGGCATAGAAGGCGCATCCCCCCATCGGCGCCGGCGCGTCGCGAAAGCGCGCGTCCTGGCTGGCGTCCAGCACCACCATGACGCCCGGCGCCGCGATGGTGTAAGTGCAGAACGAGGCGGACCGCGGCAGCTCCGACGCTTCGAGGCCGACCTTCGCCTTGAACCAGAGGCGCTGCTCGTCGATCAGGCTGATCGCGGCAGCCGGCGTGCGGAACAGGCGCGCGGCGAGTTGCACGGCCCGGTCGAACTCCGGCTCCGGCGGGGTGTCGAGCACTTCAAACTGATCGAGTGCATCCAGCCGCGTCAATTCGATGATGTCCAACGGATGACCCCCTTCCGGGCTCAGCTTGTATCGCGTGTCGCGTCCGAGGCCGGATGCCGGCCTTGGCCTTTTCAACCGGCATGGACCCGTCGTGCTGCTTGTCCACATGCAGCGCTGCCGCTGCCTTATGCCGCAGTGATCTGCCTGTCCCAAGGCAGCACATGGGAACGGATGTAAGCAGCAGTCCCACAAAGGTCAAAGAGAGATGTCTCTTTTTCGATGGCCCTGGATGATTCCATAGCGTGATGCGCGTGACGGCTATTTGCGCCGGCAGCCGGCCAGCGCAGCATCAACACAAAATGTTAACTGATTTCGTCCAATCTGACATACCGATGAAAAATCATGGCATTGAATGGCAAACTCACCAATTATTAACGGTCGCTGCCGCCGAAGTACGCTTCCTAACCGCAACCATATGCTAGTTTCAAACAATCGTGAAGATACAGGGGACGTTGGGTATGTACGTGAGCGGAGCGACTCCGGAAGCGATGTTGGCAAACCCACGGGTTCTGCTGATCGAGGACGATGAGGCTGTTGCCCGCGCCTTCGTGCGCGGTTTTGAGCGGGCAGGGATGCAGGTAGCCTGGGCCGCCACTGGGGCGACCGGAATGGCGCTGAAGGCCAGCTTCCGGCCGGACATCGTCCTGGTGGACCTGACCCTGCCGGACATCAGCGGCGTGACCCTGATCGGGCGCCTGGCCGAGCAGCGCGACTGCGGCGTGATCGTCGTCTCCGGCATGGGCGACGAGTCGGATCGCATCGTCGGGCTGGAGCTTGGCGCCGATGACTACATCGCCAAACCCCCGGCCATGCGTGAGATGATCGCCCGCATCCGGGCCGTGCACCGCCGGGTCAACACGCGGCAGGAGGCCAAGGCGGCCACCCAGGCGGCCGTCGTGCTCACCGTCGGGCCGATCCGCATCAACGTGCAGCATCGTACCGTGCACACTGCCGACGGACGCCGGCTGAACCTGACGTCGGCGGAGTTCACCGCGCTGGAGACGCTGGCCGCCGCCGCGGGCCAGCCGGTGTCGCGGGACCGCCTGTCCGAGGCGGCGCTGCGCCGCGCCTGGCGGGCCGAGGATCGCAGCGTGGACCAGCTCGTGTTCAACCTGCGGCAAAAGCTGCCGCCGGATGAAGGCGGGGGCATGCTGATCCAAAGCATACGCGGGTCGGGCTACTGGCTGCGCGCACCCGAGACGGCCGAGCCTCGGCAGTCCGACCACGCGATGGTGGGATAACCCAAAACGGCCAACGCCGCCTGCCGGACCTGTCCCGGCACGCGGCGCGGTTGGCGGCGAGCAAGGTTCGCGCGTCCGCACCATGATGCAACCGCAAGACCGGCGCGCGCTACGGCTTTGGTTTGGTGTCGCCCAGAGCCGTGATATAGCTATCGATCTGGGTGCGCGATGCTTGACCTTCCAGCAGCGTACGCGCGTCATTTCCTGCTACCCCGCCACCCGACGCCACCTGGGCGAGCGCCAGGTTGGTCAGCAGGCGTTGCGGCACGTCGCCGCGGAACCGCAGCGGCTCCAGCACAGCAACCGCCTCCTGCGACTGACCAGACAGCATCAGCGAAACGGCCAGGTTATTTGCCAGGCTGGCATTGGTCGGGTCCGCCGCATAAGCAGCCCGGTGCGCCACCTGCGCCTCCGCATGACGATCCTCCAAGTCGAGCGCCACCCCAAGTCCGCCCTGCGCACGCGCATCGTCGTGGTGCGACGCCAGGATGCGCCGGAACAGCCCTTCTGCCTCACCGGCATGTCCTGACCGCAGTTCCAGGGTTGCCAATCCACGCAGCAAAGCCTCGTCTTCTGGCGCGCTCCGCAGCGCGTTGGCAAGCACGCTCTGCGCCTGCGCGATATCGCCCGACCGGGCCAGCGCTCCGGCGTACCGGGACTGTGCGCTCCGGTTGCCCGGCTCCCGCAGCGCGGCGGACCGGTATAGCCCAAGGGCGACCTCCGGCCGGCCTTCCGAGTCAGCAATTGCGGCGACGTGCATCCGCGCCTCAGCCTGCCCGCCGACCGGCATCAAGGCCACGGCGTCCGGCGGCCTCCGGCTGCCGCATGCCGCCACGGCGAGCACCAGCGGCAGGGTGGCAACAGCGCGACGAACGAAACGGGGCAGCATGGCGCCCTCCAGAGATTGTTAGTCTAGTATAACCAATTATTAAAAGTTTGCCATGAGCTTGATGATCGAAGGTCCGATCAGGACGATGAATAGCGACGGCATGATGAATAAAATCAACGGCAGCACCAGCAGCGCCGGCAGCTTTGCGGCCCGTTCCTCGAACCGGATCATCCGTTCGGTCCGCATCTCGGTCGCCAGCACCCGCAGGCTCTGGCTTAGCGGGGTGCCGAAGCGCAGGGTCTGGCGCAACGTGCCGCCCAGCCGGACGAAGCCTTCCTGTCCCGTGCGGTGGCCCATGCGCTCGAGCGCCACGCCCCGGTCCGGCAACAGCCGCAGCTCCTGCGCCAGGATCGCGAACTCCGAGCCGATCGGGCGGTTGGTGGGCTTCATCTCGGCCGAGACGCGGTCCACCGTCGTCTCCAGCCCCAGGCCGGCCTCCGCGCACACCACCATGAGGTCCAGCGCATCCGGCAGGCCGGAACGCAGTTGCTTGCTGTATGGCCGCGAGAAGAAGCCGAGCACGAAGTTTGGCAGCATCAGCCCGCTGACCACGCCGCCGAACACTGTCAGCAGCTTGTAAGTGAACTCAAACCCGGCGACGCTCGCATAGGTCCACGCCCCCAGGGGGACCATCACCAACATCAGTGCCTTCGCGCCGATGAACGCGGTGACGAAGCGGTTGGGGTTCATGCCCGCGGCCTGCACGGTCGCCTCCAGGTCCGTCATGCTGCGCTCCGAGATCAGCGCCGTGCCGCGCACCACCTCTCCCAGTCGCCGAAGCAGGTCGGTGCCCTTGGAGGCCATGCCGAGTTGGCGCTTCACCTGCACCTGCCGGCGGATCACGACGTCGATCCGACTGCTTAGGTCGGCCTGTTGCGCCTCGGCCCCGAGGAGCTTCAAGGCCAGGCCGACCATCAGCAGCAGCCCAAGCAAGCTGGCCGCCACGGCCCAGGAACCATGCAGGGCTGCAAGCATCGCCATCAGTCCTTCAACGCGCGTGCGGTCAGCCACCGCATCGTCAACGCGCCGCAGCCGATCATGGTCAGGCCGGTCAGGGCCATGTTGTTGCCGGTCGGCGTGCTGATGAAGGTGTCGAGGTAGCCTTCCTGGATAAAGCTTAGGCCAAGCGCTGCAAGGAAGGGCAGGGCGATCATCACGATGGCCTGGATCTTGGCCTCCCCCGCGAGCGCGCGTGCCCTGCCGGCCATGGCCACGCGCTTGCGGACCATCTCGCCCAGGTTCTCCAGCGTTTCGGCCAGGCTGCCGCCGGTCTGCGATTGCAGGCCGATAGTGACGGCAAGGTAGGAGTACTCGAGCAACTCGGTCCGGTGATACAGCGTCCAGATCGCATCATCCACCGGCCGGCCGATTGAGACAGCGCCGACCACTCGACCGAATTCGCCTCGTGTCGGCTCCGGCATCTCGCGCGCCACGCTGCGCAGCGCCTCCGCCATCGGGATGCCGGCGCGGATGGCGCGGATGATCAGGCCGATCGCGTCGGGGATCTGCTTGAACAGCTTTTGCGCATAGTTCGTCCGTCCCCGCTTAAACAGCATCCGTGTCGCCTTGATCCCGATCAGGATGCCAGTCGGCAAGAACAGCCAATCGCCCACCCATCCGCGGGAGCGCCACGCCCCCAGGGCTCCGAAGGCGATGCCGATCAGCACGAGCACCGGCCATGGCAGACGCTCGGTCGATCCCATTTCGGGCTTGTGGCCGATCCAGCGGAATAGCCGTACGGTGCCGGCGCTGGCGTCCACGTTGCGGCTGCGGATGCTCTGCAGCGCTGTGATGACCGGTGCTGCACCGCCCTCCGCCCGGCCGCCGGCGATGCGGACCCGCTCCCGCATCACGGTGTCGCCCCGTGCCTCCAGCAGGATGATTCCGCCGCCGCCGACCAGCAGGGTCACACCGCCGACCACGGCAAGCATCGCGGTCATCATCGGGCTGCATCCACCAGGGCGCTCATCCAAATTTTGTCATAGCCGTAGTAGCGCAGCTTCTCCAAGAAGC
>CAXTFY010000058.1:0-18422 GCA_964243265.1 uncultured Acetobacteraceae bacterium
TGCGGGCGACGGCGAACAGCACGGTGAACATGCTGGTCGGGAAGCCCATCGCCTTCAGGATAATGCCCGAGTAGAAATCGACGTTCGGATACAGCTTCTTGCTGATAAAGTATTCGTCGTGCAGCGCGATCCGCTCCAGCTCGACCGCCATGTCCAGCATCGGATCGTCCTTGATGCCCAGCTCGGCCAGCACCTCCTGGCAGGTCTGCTGCATGATCTTCGCCCGCGGGTCGTAGTTCTTGTAAACCCGGTGGCCGAAGCCCATCAGGCGGACGCCGCTGTTCTTGTCCTTCACCTTTTCGATGAAGGCGGGGATATTGTCCTTGTGGCCGATCTCGGCCAGCATCTTCAGCACCGCCTCGTTGGCGCCGCCGTGCGCGGGACCCCACAGGCTGGCGATCCCGGCGGCGATGCAGGCGAACGGGTTGGCGCCGGTGCTGCCGGCCAGCCGCACCGTGCTGGTTGATGCATTCTGCTCATGGTCGGCGTGCAGGATGAAGATGCGGTCCATCGCGCGGGCCAGCACCGGGTTCACCACGTAGGGTTCGGCCGGCACGGCGTTGATCATGTACAAGAAGTTCTCGGAATATGCCAAGTCGTTGCGCGGATACATGAACGGCTGGCCGATGGTGTACTTGTAGGCCCACGCGGCGATGGTCGGCAGCTTGGCGATCAGGCGGAAGGCGCTGATCCGGCGGTGCTCGTCGTTCGTGATGTCGAGGCTGTCGTGGTAGAACGCGCTGAGCGCGCCCACGACGCCGCACAGCACGGCCATTGGGTGCGCGTCACGGCGGAAGCCGTCGTAGAAGCGGCGGAGCTGCTCGTGCAGCATCGTGTGGCGCATCACGCCATGCTCGAACTCGTGGCGCTGCGCCTCGGTCGGCAGCTCGCCATTCAGCAGCAAGTAAGCGACCTCCAGGAACGACGATCCCTCGGCCAACTGCTCGATCGGGTAGCCGCGGTGCAGCAGCACGCCCTCGTCGCCGTCGATGTAGGTGATCTTGCTTTCGCAGGCGGCGGTGGTGCCATAGCCGGCGTCGTAGGTGAAGATGCCCATCGCGCTGTAAAGCTTGCCGATGTCGGCGGCCGACGGACCGATGGTGCCGGGCTTCAGCGGCAGGGAGAGCGACTTATTGGTGCCGTCCATCGTCATCGTGACGGAACCGGTCAGACCTTCGGTGCCCTTAACGATACCATCCATGCTGCTTCACCCTTGTTGCTGGTCCACTTCGGCTGGGGGTCCCGCGCCGTTGGTGTCAAAATAAGGGCGAGGTGCGCCCGGGCGCAACCTTCGCAGCCGCAGCAAACCGATTCGTGCGCCTAGGGTGCTGGCAGCCACGCTCTGTCCGCCTGCAGGCCAATGCCCGGCTGCCCAAACCAGCCAGTTCCGGCACCCGCCCAGCCGCTGGCGACGATGGCGCGGCCGGGAGCATCGCAGGCCGCACCAGGCGCGGGCGGGTGGCGAACTGGCTGCGGAAGATGCGTCGCGGTGCTGTTTTGGCGGTGGGGCCTAGCCTGGCGTGGGTCAGACACGCGACCCGGGCCTGCCGCAATGCTGCACCATCGGTCGCGTCGCAGCCGACAAAGCCAGGAGCGTCCGTCATAGCCAGAATGGGTCGGCGTGGCGGAAGCCGTGCCACGCCTGGCGCACCGCCGTCCGCGTGGCGCCGACGCCGCCAGCTACGAAGCCATTGACCAGCCCGGCCGCATAGCCCTCCCCGGCGCGGCCAAGCTGCGCCAGCAGCCCCGCGGCGGCGGCCCCGTCGTTCAGCAGCCCCAGCACCTCCTGCAAGGCGCCCAGGTGGCGCAGGAAGCGCCGGCCGGGCTTGGCGGGGAACAAGGGGGCGAAGAACTCGGCAGCATAGCGCAGGCGCTTGCAGTCCTTGCGCAGCTCATGCAGGGCGGGGATTGGAAGGTGGCGGAGGCCGCGCCCTGCGTGGCGGACCCGGCGCAGTCGGCGGGCCAGGACTTCGGACGCAAAGGCCGCCGCGTCCGCTTGCAGCACCTGGTCCCGCGCCGGGTCCAACCCGTCCCAGGGGCGCAGGTTGGCGGCGCAGGCCAGGGACAGCGACACGCCCCGGAATGCCGCGCTGCCCAGGTGGTCACGCAAGGCGGCATAGGCCTTGGCACGGCGGCGCTGGCCTGCCGCCAGCAGCGCGGCCACGCGAGCGTCGTCCGGGAACGCCTCGGCCACCTGGATCCCCAGGCCGGTCAGGAACACGTCCCAGTCGCGCGCCGCCCCTAGCTGCGCCGCAGTCACGCGCAATGCCGCGCCCAGGGGGGCCATCTGCGCACACGCCGCGTGATGCTTGAAGATGGACAGCGCCGAGCGCAGCCGCCGCGTCGCGACCCGCATCTGGTGCACCGGCACCGGCCCGGCTCCCTCACCAGCAGAGGCGGACCAGTGCAGCATGACGCCGAGCAGGCTGCCCATCACCACCGCCATTGCGGTGGACAGCGACTGGCCCGGCGCCACCGGCGGCAGGCCGAGATGGCCCGGTAGCGGCATGGTGCCGTGGGCCAGCGCCACGGCCTCGGCAGGCAGTCCGGCCCGCGGTACCCCCAAGCGCACGGCTGCGCCCAGTGCTGCAACCTGCTCCGCAACCGCAGCCGCGGGTCCAGCGAGCTTTACCCGGCAGAGGGGACGGATGGCGGCGGGGCCACGCAGGTGCCCCTCCTGCACCACGACCTCGACCGGCCCCGCCTGCTGGTCCGCGTCCAGGTTGGTGAAGCTGTGGCGGCGGCCGCGGAAGGTTGCAATGGGGAGGACGTGGCCGGGCAGGGAGGGCGCGAGGATGGCCTCGACCGCCTCTGCCAGCAAGGGAGGCAGCGCTGCTGGCGGCCAGAACAGGGCGGGGGAGGAGTGCAGGGCCTCGATCCGCCAGGGTTCGGTCGATCCGGGATCGCAGAGTGCCTGGTTGCCGGCCGCCAGCGCTGCATCCGCCGTATCATGCCAGGCCAGTGCCATCCGGGCAGGGCGGCCGGACCGTTGCAGGCCGGGCAGACGGACCAGGCGCGCAAGGTCCGCAGGCGGCAACGAGAACTCCAGCAGTACCTTAGGGGGAGCCGGGGCGGCTCCGCCTTGGGGGACTGCGGCTGGACGCGTTGCGTGCTCCGGTGCTGACATCGGGTGCGTCGGTCATGCAGCTTGCGGCAGGTCGCGCGGGCAGAGGAAACGAACCAGCCGGGCGCCGCCCTCGCCCAATGCGGCCCAGGGCGCCGCCACCAGCAGCTCCACCAGGGCGCCGGACGGAAAGCCTTCCCGCAGGCGGCCCAGCTCCCCGGCCGCGGCGGCCTGCCCGGTCAGCAGCAGCGCCAGCTCGTGCAGGCCGGGGTTGTGGGCGATCACCATCACGCTGCGGACTGTCGGCTGCAGATCCTGCACCGCAAGCAGCAGGCTGGCCGCGGAGGCAAGATAGAGGCTGTCCATCGGATCGATCAGCGGCGTTTCGTCCCAGGGTTCCAGGCCCTGCAGGGTTTCCATCGTGCGCCGGGAGGTTGAGACCAGGATCTGGTCCGGCTGCAGCCCCAGCCCGGAGATCGCCCCGCGCATCGCCGCCGCCGCCGCCCGGCCGCGCGGGTTCAGCGGGCGCTCGAAGTCCGGCAGGCTCGGGTCGTCCCAGGAGGACTTGGCGTGGCGTAGCAGGAGGAGTTGCCGCATGGCGGCAGACTGCCCGCAGCGCGCCCGGGTCGCAAGGTTGGCGGCACGGGCGGGGCCGGGGAATTGATCTTTCGCAGTTCCCGGCCATGTCGCTGGTTCCGGCGCAGCCGGCGGCCTGCCATCCCGGCCTGCGCGACGCCGCAAGCCGCCAGCATGCACAGGTCCGCACCGTCCAATGGCCGGGTCGCGGGCGAATCAAGGAGGCACGGCGTTGCGCACGGACGGTTTTGGAGAATGGCGGTGCGACGTCAGCCTGCGGGCACGCCGCGGATGACGACGCTTCGCGTCGTGTTGGGCGACCAGTGCACCCCCGGGCTGAGTTCGTTGGCGGACTTGGACCCCTCGGCCGATGTCGTCCTCATGGCGGAGGTGATGACGGAGTGCACCTACGTCCCGCACCACCCAAAAAAGATCGTGCTGATCCTGTCCGCCATGCGCCACTTCGCCCGTGCGTTGGAGGCGCGCGGCGTCAGGGTCGATTACATCCGGCTGGACGACCCGGACAACACTGGCAGCTTCCGCGGCGAGGTGCTGCGCGCCTGCGCCCGCCACCAGCCGTCGCGCATCGTCGTCACCGAACCCGGCGAGTGGCGCGTGCTGGAGGACATGCGGACCTGGCACGACGCCGCCGGCGTCGAGTGCGACATCCGCGACGATACGCGGTTCCTGTATCGCATCCAGGACTTCCGCGCCTGGGCGCGCGGGCGCGGCGCGTTTCGGATGGAGACGTTCTACCGCGCCATGCGCCTGCAGACCGGCCTACTGATGGACGGGGCGGAGCCGGAGGGCGGTCGTTGGAACTACGACCCGGAGAACCGCAAGCCGCTGCCGCGCGCCGTGGCCGCCCCGCCGCCGCCGCGTTTTCCGCCAGATGCAATCACCGAGGACGTGATGGCGCTGGTGGCCGCCCGTTTCCCCACGCACTTCGGCGACGTGGATGGTTTTGCGCTACCGGTCACCAACCGGGATGCGCGGCTGGCGCTGGCGGACTTCGTGGAGAACCGCCTGGCGCAGTTCGGCGACTGGCAGGACGCGATGCGCGCCGGGGAGGGCGTGCTGTTCCATGCGCTGATCTCGACGTCGATGAACACCGGGCTGCTGGACCCGCTGGAGGCGTGCCGGGCGGCGGAGGCGGCGTTCCGCATGGGGCTGGCGCCGCTGAATGCGGTGGAGGGGTTCATCCGGCAGATCATTGGCTGGCGCGAGTTCGTGCGCGGCGTGTACTGGCTGCGGATGCCGGAGTATGCCGGGCTGAACGGGTTGGATGCGGTGCGGCCGCTGCCGGCGCTGTACTGGACGGCGGACACGCGGATGAACTGCCTGCACCACGCGGTCAGCGACACCAAGGCGCACGCCTACGCCCACCATATCCAGCGGCTGATGGTGCTGGGCAACTTCGCGCTGCTGGCCGGGCTGCACCCGGACGAGGTCTGCGAGTGGTTCCTGGTGGTTTACGCCGATGCGTATGAGTGGGTGGAGCTGCCCAACGTGCGGGGCATGGCGCTGCATGCGGATGGCGGGATCATGGGATCGAAGCCGTATGCGTCTTCAGGCGCCTACATCAACCGCATGAGCGATTACTGCCATGGGTGCTCGTACGATGTGACGCGGGCGGTGGGGGAGGGGGCTTGCCCGTTCAACGCGCTGTACTGGGACTTCATGGCCCGGCACGGCGACCGCTTCGCCCGCAACCCGCGCATGGCGATGCCGCTGCGGACGCTGTCGAAGATGGAGCCGGAGAAGCTGGCGGCGCTGCGGGCACAGGCGGCGGGGTTCTTGGCGGCGATGGATGCGGGGGAGCGTGTATAAGAACCTGCTTTATGTTTCTAGCACAATGCCGTAACTTAAAAGTCTATCTAGGGTCCGTTTGGGTTGGCGTTTGCTGCTCAGTGCTGCTCGTATCAGCCAACCTGTTCAGAATACAGCCATCTCAGATCATTGCAAACGTAGTATGAGGCGGGTTCTCAGGCAAAGTACAGTGAATTAGGTCAGTAAGGATTAAAAATCGTCCCGAAGCATCTGACATCGGAAACGTTTCAACGCTTGACCCAAGCGGTCCAGAAACGGCTCTCATGCGGCACGAAATCACGCTGTAGCAGGTCACCCGCTACGTCGGTCAGGTTGGTCACGACAAAGTAGTATAGCCACAGCTTGGGCACCATGACCACGTCCGCATCGCCCACGATCATATCGGCAGTAACCTTGCCTTTCACGAACGTCCGGTCGGGGTCCCACCACAGGGCCACGCCCCGAGGAGATGGGGCAGCCAATCCAACCGGAAAGGGATTGCTGAAGTTCAGGTTGGCTATGCGCCGCTGCGCAAGGCCTTCGCGCCGCAGCAGGTCGAAGCCGTCTCCCAAGATCAGGCTCAAAGTCTTGGGGGGAAGGTTATGCTGCCACTTGAGCGCGTCTTCCACGGTGAAGTCGTCCGGCATGGAGTAGGGCTCGAATAGCTGCTTGTACCACATCACATCGTGCAGTGGCCGTGTGCGCCCATCGTCCACCACGACGCCCTCAGCGCGGGTCAAAGCAAGATGGCCCATCGTGCCCGCAAGCTGCGTGAGGATGAACGGAGCGGATGCAAGCAGAACCGCGAACACACCTGCGCTGGCCAGCACCGACCCGGATGTCGGCCCGTCGGATTTGCCGCCAATCTTCGCCCCGATCTGCTGGGCGAGAAGCATGACCAGGACGGCCAGGGAGGGTGAGAAAGCGCCGAAGTTCTGCGTGCTGACCAGCACGCATCCCCCCGCCACAATGACGATGCCGGCCACCGCGCGGCGCTGGCCCGGCGCCAGCCAAGCCGTGAGCGCCGCTAGCCCGGCAAGCAGCGCGCCCATTTCCGCGTTGCCCAGCACGGCCCGCACGACATAGAACCGCCTGAACAGGATGCCGTTGGCGGCGCCCGCGCGCGCGATGTCGTGGAGGTATCCGGCCATCAAGCCAGGATGCAGCACCTCCAGCGCGGCCACGCCAAGGATGACGGGCGCCGCGGACACGGCCGCCGGACGCCAGAAGCCCCTTACTGTGAGGCACCCGATCATCGTTACGGCAACCGCAAAGGCGAAGAACGTGACCTTGAGATAGAGCAGGATCAACAGGACGACGCCCATCATCAAGGCTTCGACGAGGTTCAACCCGCGTGACAGGTTGCGGGGAGCGCACAAGGCCCACAAGCACACGAGGGCATCCAGCGCTCCCCCAATCCGGTTGTAATTGGCCAGGTGGACGATGACGGTGCTAGGCCCGTCTATGAACGTGGGCGCTGCCACGAGCACCGTGAGCATGACGATCAGCGCGATGGCAGCCAGTGCGCCGAGCCGCCGCCAGGCCAGCACCAGGGCGGGCGGGATGACGAACGCAAGCGCCAGCAGGCTGGCCCAGATCACGACCCGGCCGTTCATCCCGAACAGCGACGCCGCCGCGCCGTGCAGCCAGAAATAAGCCAGACCGATCGGCGAGTAGAAATCGGAGTGCGGCCACTGCCCCTGCACGGTGCGCCAAGCGGCATCCAGCGGGATGAAGACGTCGTGGTAGTCGAAGTTCAAGCGGACGACGGACGTGAAGCCCATGATGATGGGCACCGGAAGCGACAAAATGACAGCTATGGCCAGATCGCGTGATCCAGGAGCCGAACAGCTCCAACTTACCATTGACAACACTCTATCGAGCTTTGGCTTTGGTCCGATGTATGTAGTGAGCAAGGCTGCCTCCTTATGCGCCGCAGATGAGTTTACAGCCAAGCCGCTTTACATCTTGCTAAATCGTAGCCCTCGACATTACCATGATCCTTCTCATGGCGAACGGAACTACACTATCCAGCTATATAAAACCAGAAATCAGTGCGGTTTTTCGTGACAGACCATTACCAAAGAAGTTGCCGTGACGAGATGTGCTGAGTAGCATATGACATGGTATAGTTCCAGATGGGTCTTTATAGGCGTGGAGTGACAACAGCACGAAAAGGGACAGAAGCCACTCGAGCCGCACAGACTACATTCCTTCAGAGTCTCATTGGGCGAGTGGGGGCAAATCAATCCAAGACAAATGCCCCCCCTTCCCAGCCCCAGTGTCCAGGAAAATCGCCGTCCCGCCGCCCGCGCCATTGCGCACATAGGGCCGCCCATCCGTGCTGCGCTGATCGTGTCCGCAATACACCGTCAGCCCCTCCGGAATGCGGTCCACCCAGCGCAGCACCCGCTCCGGATAGCCGTCCGCCTGCATCCGCCCCGTCGTCTCCCCGAACAGGGCGCGCGACAGCAGCGGATCGACCCGGCCCAGTGGCGGCGGCGGCGGCTCGTGCAGCATCGCCGGGTGGAACCCCCCATGCACGAAAGCGACCCGGCCCAGCGCCATCCAAGCTGGCGCCCGTGATACCTCCTGCAGCGCGCGGCTCCGCAGAGGATCGTCCAACTGGCGCAGCGTGGTTTCCAGCGCCGCATCCATTCGCACAGCTTGCCCGGACAGCGCGCGGCCAAGCTTGCGGTCGTGATTGCCCAGGATGAACAGTCCGCGCCCCTGGTCTATCAGGCCGAACATCGTCCGCAGCACCCCGGCGCTGTCCGGCCCATGGTCGCTGAGGTCGCCAAGCTGCACCACGAAGCGGTCCGTGGCCGTCGCCGCCTTGAAGGCGCGCAGGTCCCCGTGCACGTCGCCGACAATACGCAGGCCAACGTTAGATGGAACCCTGCTGGCAGCGCTTGGCTCGGCAGGGTTCACGCAGCCACCGGGTCTTCCGCCGTGGGCTGACGCCGTACCGCGCCACGGTAGGCGTCCAGCGCCCGTTGCCGGGCAGCAGGCAACTCCACCAGGGGCTGTGGGTATGTCGAGCCAAGCCTGATCCCGGCCCCAGCCAGCACCTCGCCCGGCGCATCCCAGGGTGCGTGCAGGTGCTTGCTGGGCAGGTTGGCCAACTCCGGCACCCACTTGCGGACATACACGCCCTCCGGGTCGAACTTTTCCCCCTGGCTCACGGGGTTGAACACGCGGAAGAACGGCTGGCTGTCGATGCCGCAGCCGGCGATCCACTGCCAGGACGCGGCGTTGCTGGCCAGGTCGGCGTCCACCAGGGTGTCCCAGAAATGGTCCTCGCCTGCCTGCCAACCGATCAGCAACTGCTTCACCAGGAACGATGCCGCGATCATCCGCACCCGGTTGTGCATCCATCCAGTCTGCCAAAGCTGCCGCATACCGGCGTCCACGATGGGGATGCCGGTATGGCCGCGCTGCCACGCCTGCAACTCGGCCGGTGCATCGCGGAACGGCAGGGCAGCGAAGGCTGGGCGCATCGGCTGCTCCGGCATGTGCGGGTTGTGGAACAGCAGGTAGGCGGCGAACTCGCGCCACAGGATCTCGCCCAGGAAGGTGTCGAGGCCTTTGCCGGACCCCTCGGCTGCCTTGGCGGCGGTGTGCCAGACCTGGCGCGGGCCGAGTTCCCCCCAGTGCAGGTGCGCCGACAGGCCGCTGGTGCCCTCCTGGCCCGGCAGGTTGCGCCCGGTGTCGTAGCCGTGCACCGCCTTGTCCAGGAACACCGCCAGCCGGGCATGCGCCGCGGCCTCTCCGACCTGCCAAATGTTGAAGCCGCCGGACCAGTCGGGGTGCGTGGGCAGCAGGCCCCAACTGTTCAGGTCGTCGGACGGCAGGGCGGGGCCGGCCGGGATCTGGTCCGGCGCCGGGGTGGGCGCGCCGGGATCACCGCGCAGGCGGCAAGCCTTGCCGAAGGGGGTGTACACGCCATACACGCCGCCGGTCTTGGTGCGGATGCCTTCCAAGTCGAAAAGGGTCTGGGTGCGGTGCAGGCGCAAGTTGGCGCCGGCGGCCCCGAGCGCCTCCGCCACAGCAGCCGAAGCTCGCCGTGCCCAGGGTTCATGCTGGTGGCCGGCATGGACCTCGGTTGCTCCGGCCTCCTGTGCCAAGGCCGGAAGCACGTGCGCAACCGGGCCGCGCCGCAACAGCAGCGAGGCCCCACGCTGCGCCAACCCCTTGGTCAGGGAGGCCAAGCTGTGATGCAGCCACCACCGCGACGCGCCACCCAGGCGCCAATGGCCCGGCGTCTCGTCATCCAGCACATAGACCGGGATGACAGAGCGCCCACCTGCCATCGCAGCATCCAGCGCCGCATGGTCCGCCAGGCGCAGGTCGCCGCGGAACCAAAGGATCGCCGGCGGTGGGGCGCCGGACGTGCCGTGCCGCTTGGTCATCGTGCATCCTTCCCCGAGTCGGGAGCAACTAAGCCTATGAGTGTGGGAACGCCCGGCGACGGCGTCCATACCGCATATGTTCAAACCGCTGTCAGGCTTGGGAATGGGCGTGCGGCAGCCGTGGAGGTGTGATGAAAAGCCTTGGTCGGTTCCTATCCCTGCTGAAGGACTGCCTTGAGTTGCTGGGCTTGCTTCTTCTGGTCATGGTGGGAGTTGCAATGCTGCCAGTCATCGGCCTGCTTGCCTGGCCGTTGCTCAGCCCTGGTCCAGCCCCCGCTTGCAGCCAAAAGGTTTCGGCAACCGTTCCGGGCGGAAGGTATATCGTATCGGCCATGTCTTGCGTCAGCATGATGTACATTGGCGGCGCCAGCACATGGAGCGAGGTCAGGGTGTGCGCTTCGTCACTCAAAAGCCGATGCCAGACGGTATATGCGGCAAACAAGCTTCCAGCCATCGCCTGGACCAACGAGCGCTCCCTAACCATTGCGGTTGACGGCGACGGCTATTTGCGGGTGTTCTCAAGCCTGCGCTTAGTCTTCGATATGATAGTATCATACGGTGTTATCGACGAGATATCAGAAGAAGCCTTTCGCAAGAAAATCGAGGACTATGGGCAGAAGCTGGCAGCGCAAAATCCTTCTGAGTTCGTTCGTGAATGGTCGCAGAACTACTTGAACGACTTCCATGTTTTCCAATCTTGGGCGCGGGCCAATGCAGGACAGACCGGGCAGTAGGGATCAGCGATCCCGTTGGGAAGGAGCGGATCGCCCTGCGGCGGCACGCAACAATGACCGCTCATCCGGGCCGGCGTCGAGTGCGTCTCCTGGCCTCCGCAACTGCGCCAGGGTGAAGCTGAACAGCCGCTCCTGCCCCAGCAGGAACGCCCGGCCGCCGCGCGGGAACAGCCGGGCAATGGCGGGGTTCGCCACGTCCAACCCGCCCGTGTAGGCGCCCATCGCCGGCAGCATGACCCGGCGCGGGTCCGTCACGAAGCACGGCCGCGTCACCACCCCGGCGCGGGTGGCGATGGCCGCCTTGGGGTGGTGATGGCCGCACAACTCTCCCAGAGCGCCAAGCTGGGCTTCATGCCGGAAGGTCAGCGGCCCCAGAGTCCAGGCGTCCGCCACCTCGCCAGGCAGGTCAGCGGGGGGAAGGGGATCATGGTTGCCCAGCACCCACACCCAATGCGCGGCCTCCGTCATGGCGCGCAGCCGGGCGGCGTCGCCGGCGGCCATGCGGGCGGCGCCGTGCCGGTCGTGGAAACTGTCACCCAAGGCCACCACGGTGCGCGGCGACCAGCGGCGCAGCAGCAGCCCCAGGCGGTCCAGGGTCAGCCGCGTATCCCATGGTGGAACCAACTGCCCGCGGGCGGCAGCGGCGGAACCCTTCTCAAAGTGCAAATCCGCCACCGCCAGCAGCCCGGCAGCCGGCCACCAGACAGCGCCCAATGGGTCCAGCATCAGGCGTTCGCCCATGAAGTGCAGCGCGGCGGCGGTCATCTGGCGCAGGTATTCCCTTGTCCTAAGCCGCCGTGTTGCGCGGCTTGCGTTGCAGGATGGCGAGGTTGGCGCGGTGGATCGGGTGGACCCGCATCGGCGCCTGACTCGGCTCGGCGTCGCCGGTCGCCTCGGCCACCAGCGCCTCGGTCTCGGCCAGCAGGTCGTCCTCCCCGGCGCCGGTCCGCACCGTCTCCCGCCCGATGTCCAGCAGCACCGGCACCGCCAGCGGCGACACGCGCGACAGCCGCAGGTGCCGTACCTTGCCCGCCACGCGGCCCAGCATGGCCGACAGCCGGCCCAGGTCGGTCAGCCCGCCCGCGGCGTCGTTGCGGGTGGCGCGCAGCAGCACATGGTCCGGCTGGTGGCGGCGCAGCACGTCGTAGATCAGGTCGGTGTTGACCGTGACCTGCCGCCGGCTGCGCTCCTGGCCCGGCATGTTGCGGTCGATCAGCCCGGAGATCACGGCCACGTTGCGGAAGGTGCGGCGCAGCATGCTGCTTTCGGCCATCCACGCCTCCAGGTCGTCGCCGAGCATGTCCTGCTCGAACAGCGCCGGCACCTCGTCCGGCTCCTGCGCGGACCAGACGGCGATCACGTAGTCGGTGGCGACGAAGCCGAGTGGAGCGTAGCCGAACCGCTCCATGCGCCGGGTCAGCAGCATGCCGAGGGTCTGGTGGGCGTTGCGGCCCTCGAAGCAATAGGCCACCAGGAACCAGCGGCCGTTGCGGGGGAAGGTCTCCACCAGCAGGTCGTCGGGGCCGGGCAATTCGGAGCGGATCGTCTGCATGCCCAGCCAGTCCCGCACTTGCTCCGGGTAATGCGACCACGTTGAAGGATCATGCAGCATGGCGCGGACGCGGGCGGCGAGGTTGCTGGTCAGCGGGTACTTGCTGCCGGCGTAGGCGGGGACCATCGGCTCGCCCTTGCCGCCCTCGGCGACCTCCACCGTGGTCTCCCGCAGGCGCAGGTAGCGCAGCAGGCGGCCGGCGAACATGAAGGTGTCGCCGGGGGTCATCATGTTGACGAAGCCCTCCTCCACCTCGCCCAGCGCCCCGCCGCCGCGCCCGGCCAAGCGGACCTTCAGCAGCGGCGCCTCGACGATGGTGCCCAGGTTCATGCGGGCCTGCCGGGCGACGCGCTCCCCCATCACCTGCACCAGGCCCTCGCTGTCGCGGAACAGCTTGCGGTAGCGGTCATAGGCGGCCAGCGCATAGCCGCCGTCCTCGACGAAGCCCAGCGTGTCGTCGAAGTCCTTCTGCGACAGCCCGGCATAGGGCTGGGCGCGGCGGACCTCGGCCAGCATCGCATCGGGATGGAACGGCGCGCCGGACGCCATCAGCAGCAGGTGCTGCGCCAGCACGTCGAGCCCGCCGGGGCGAGGGGTCTCGCCGTCCTGCTCCCCGGCCTCGACACCCTCGATGGCGGCCTCGCACTCCAGCAGCTCGAAGCGGTTGGCGGGGACCAGGATGGCGTTGCTGCTCTCGTCCATGCGGTGGTTGGCGCGGCCGACGCGTTGCAGCAGGCGGCTAGTGCCCTTGGGGGCGCCGACCTGGATTACCTGGTCCACGCCGCCCCAGTCGATCCCGAGGTCCAGACTGCTGGTGGCGACCACGGCGCGCAGGCGGCCCTCGGCCATGGCGGCCTCCACCTTGCGGCGCTGGCCGATGTCCAGGCTGCCGTGGTGCAGCGCGATGGGCAGGGTGTCGGCGTTGATCTTCCACAGCGCCTGGAACAGCAGCTCGCCCTGCGCGCGGGTGTTGACGAACACGATGGTCATGCCGGCGCCGGCGATGCGGGCCAAGATCGCGCTGGCGCTGTTCAGCCCCATGTGGCCGGACCAGGGCAGCCGGTCGTCGGGCAGCAGGATCGACAGCACCGGGGGGGCGCCCTGCGGCTCCTCGATCAGCCGGGGCGGGGTGCCGGCCCCGACCCAGTCCAGCAGCGCCTGCCGGTGGGCGACGGTGGCGGACAGGCCGACATGGCGGGCGGTGGGGGCCAGGGCGCCCAGCCGGGCCAGGCACAGGGCAAGCTGGTCGCCGCGCTTGGTGCCGGCCAAGGCGTGGACCTCGTCGATGACGACGGTGTGCAGCCCGGCGAATCCCGTAGCGGCGGCGCCCTGGGACAGCAGCAGCGCCAGGCTCTCTGGCGTGGTCAGCAGCAGGTTGGGCGGCGCCTCCTTCTGCCGGGCGCGGCGGTTGGCGGGAGTGTCGCCGGTGCGGGTCTCGACGGTCACGGGCAGGCCCATCTCCTCGATGGGCGTCAGCAGGTTGCGGGCGATGTCGGTGGCGAGCGCCTTGAGCGGGCTGACATACAGGGTGTGCAGGCCGGGCCGGGGGCGGGCGGCGAGGTCGATCAGGCTAGGCAGGAAGCCGGCCAGGGTCTTGCCGCCGCCGGTCGGGGCGATCAGCAGCGCGCCGTCCCCGGCCTGCGCGGCGTCCACCATGGCAAGCTGGTGCGGACGCGGCGCCCAGCCCCGGCGCGCGAACCAGCCCGCGAAGGGTTCCGGCAATGTTCCCACGTGCGAGAGATAGCGCGGGTGGCTCGCCGGTGAAAGGCGGAGCAACCCTATGGAACGTGAAAGCCGCATCGGCCTAGCTTCCTCCCCCGGAGGAAGCAGAAGGTAGCGCCCCGGCGCGATCCGGGGTTGCGGCCCCGCCCGGCTTCGGCTTTAGCCTTGCACATGCCTCCATCCCTCAAGACCATCCCCCGCCGGTCCGTGTTGAGCCGGATCGTCCTTGCCGCCGTCCACCGTCCAGTCCTGGTGATGGCGCTGGGATTGCTGGCGGCTACCGGGTCTGTTTGGCTTGCCGCGGCCCGGCTGGGCGTGACCACCGACGTGGGCGAGCTGTTCGCCGCCACCCTGCCATGGAAGCAGCGAGAGGCAGAGCAGAAGCGCCTATTCCCGCAATTCAACGACTTGCTGGTCGCCGTCGTGGAAGCGGATGAGCCGGAGATGGCCAACGCCACCGCCGCCGGGCTGGCCGTAGCGCTGGAAGCTGATCCCGCACACTTCAGAACCGTCCGCCGGCCGGACGCCGCCCCGTTCTTCGGCCAGGAAGGCTTCCTGTTCCTCGACCGCCCGGTGCTGTCGGCCCTGCTGGACCAAACCATCGACGCCCAGCCGTTCCTGGGCCAGCTCGTCGCCGACCCCAGCGCGCGCGGCCTGTTCTCCGCGCTGTCCCTGGTCGGCATGGGCGTCGAGCACGGCGAGAGCCTGGCGGCGTTCGAGGCCCCGCTGCGCGGCTTCCACACCGCCCTGGCCGCCGCCGCCGAGGGCCATCCGGTGCCGCTGTCCTGGCAGCGCCTGCTGTCCGGCCCGGTGGCGGACCTCGGTGGCCCCTACCGCTTCGTGCTGACGCAGCCGGTGCAGGATTACGGCGCCCTGCAGCCCGGCGGCGCCGCCACCGCCGCCCTGCGCGCCGCCGCCGGCCGCCAGGAGTTCGTGCAGTCCGGGCAGGCGCGGGTGCGGGTCACCGGATCGGTGGCTCTGGCGGACGAGGAGTTCGCCACCGTCGCCCAGGGCGCCGTGGCCGGGCTGGCCGGCAGCCTGGCCCTGGTGGTGGTGTGGCTGGTGTTCGCGGTGCGGAGCTGGCGGATGATCGTGCCGATCCTGCTGACGCTGGTGCTGGGCCTGTTGCTGACGACGGCGTTCGCGACGCTGACCAGCAGCCCGCTGAACCTGATCTCGGTCGCGTTCGCCATCCTGTTCGTCGGCATCGCGGTCGATTTCGCGATCCAGTTCTGCGTGCGGGTGCGGGCGGCGCAGTTGACTGCGCCGGACCTGCCAACAGCGCTGGGGGAGACGGCGGCGCGGGCCGGGCGGCAGATCATGGTGGCGTCGCTGGCGACGTCGGCGGGGTTCCTGGCCTTCGTGCCGACCGCCTTCAGCGGCGTGGCGGAGCTGGGCAAGATCGCCGGCGCCGGCATGCTGATCGCCTTCGCCTGCACGATGGTGTTCCTGCCGGCTGCCCTGATGGTGTTCCGCCCGCGCGCGGCGGCGGGGGATGTGGGCTTCGCCTCGCTGCGCCCAGTGGACCAGGCCATCGTCCGGGGGCGCTGGGTCGTGCTGGGGGTGTTTGCTCTGCTAGGCGTGCTGGGCGTCGGCTCGCTGACGCGGCTGCAGTTCGACAGCGACCCGCTGCACACCAAGAACCCGAACACCGAGGCAATGCGGACCCTGGCGGACCTGGCGGCGAACCCGCTGACCAACCCCTACACCATCGACATCCTGGCCCCGGACGCCACCGCTGCGGCCGCCATTGCCGTGAAGGTGGCGACGCTGCCGCTAGTGGGGCAGGTGATCAGCCTGGGCAGCTTCGTGCCGGCGGACCAGCCGGAGAAGCTGGCGCTGATCGCCGACGCCGCCGGGCTGCTCGGCCCCACGCTGGCGCCGCGCAGCCCGGCCGCGCCCGTCACCCCGGCCGACCTGCGCCTGGCGGCCCATACTGCCCTGTCCCAGATCGACCGCGCCGTGCAGCGCCTGCCGGCCGGAGACCCGCTGACGCTGGTTGCCGCCGACCTGCACACGCTGGAGGGCGCGACGGACGACGTGCTGATGACCGCCAACGCCGCGCTGACCCGATTTTTGCCGGATCAGATCGCCCGGTTGCGCCTGGCCCTTAGCGCCGTTCCCGTCACGCTTGCGACCATCCCGCCGGACGTCGCGCGGGACTGGCTGCTGTCGGACGGGCACGTGCGGGTGCAGGTGGCGGCAAAGCCGGAGGTGCAGGCGGAGGGCAGCGTCGGGCTGCGCCGCTTCGTGGACGAGGTGCAGGGCGTCGCGCCCGACGCCGGCGGGGCTGCGGTTGCGATCTCCGCCACGGCGCAGACCATCATCTCCGCATTCGAGCAGGCGGCAGGCGGCGCGCTGCTGGCGATCACGGTGATCCTGTTCGCCGCCCTGCGCCGGCTGCGCGACGTGCTGCTGGTGCTGGCGCCGCTGCTGCTGTCGGCGCTGCTGACGGCCCTGTTGGCGGTGCTGCTGCCGCTGCCGCTCAACTTCGCCAACATCATCGCCTTGCCGCTGCTGCTGGGGGTGGGGGTGTCGTTCAACATTTATTTCGTGATGAATTGGGAGCTGGGCCTGCGGTCGCCGCTGACGACGGCGACGGCGCGCGCGGTGATGTTCTCCGCGCTGACTACCGGGACCGCCTTTGGGTCGTTGGCGCTGTCGCAGCATCCCGGGACCGCCAGCATGGGAGATTTGCTGCTGCTCAGCCTGGCTTGCACCCTGTTGGCCAGCCTGGTGTTCGTGCCGGCGCTGCTTGCCACGCTGCCGCCACAAGCTGAGACTACATCGGTGTAATTCCTGGGGCCGGGCGGCCCCGGACCCGAGGATCGTGTCATGGCGTTCGTGCGTACTTTGGTGATCATCGTGGCATTGCTGCTCGGCTGGATGGCGGTCCGGTCACAACCCTCGGCGCACATCCTGCCAGCGGCCATGCTGCCGGTGACCAGTCAGGTCGAGCAGTAGGCCGCAAGCTGCGCGCCAGCGCCGAGCAGCGCGGCGCGCACGGCGGGGTCGCATAACGCGTTGAACTCGGCCTCGTGTTCATAACCTGGCATCAGCCGGCACAGCAGGGCATCCCGTTGCGTGGCCGGGTGGAAGTAGATTTCCGACAAGCCCGGCGGCAGGTTAGGGACCAGCCGCAGCAGGCGCGGGGTGGTCATGTGGCCGCTCCAGGCAATGCCGAAGGCGTGGTCATTGGTCCGCAGCCCGGCCTGCCGCGCCTGCCGGCGAAGCAGCCGGGTCCAGGCGAATAGCGCCCGCGCACCGGGCCCTTGCGGCACGCCGCAGGCCGCCATGGTCCTAGGCGGCTCGGCGGGGATGCGAAGCGCGGTCAGGCCATGATCGCGGCCGATCTCGATCAGCAGGCGGCCCACGGTCGGGTGCAGGTGCATGTGCTTGTGGGCGTTGGCGTGGTCCAGGCGCAGGCCGGTGGCGGCAAAGGCGCGGTACTGCGCGCGGATTTCGGCGGCGAGTTGGCGGCGGGCGGCGGGGTGGAAGCCGTAGGCGATGCCAAGGCGAAGCTGACCTGACGGGAATTGGCCGCCGACGTCCACCAAGTCCGGTGCAGCGGCGGGATCGGCAGCCGGGCCTTCGATGGCGACCAGGTGCAGGCCGACGCGCAGGTCCGGCAATGCCTTGGCGCGGCGGACCGCGTCGGCCGCAGCAGGGCCGGCGACCATCAGGCTGGCGGTGCTAAGGATGCCCTCACGGTGTGCCCGCTCGACGGCCTCGTTGACGCCCTCGGACAGCCCGAAATCGTCGGCGGAGATGATGACCTGGCGAATGCCTAGAAGCCCGCTCGTTGCTTCCTCTCCCTCCGGGCGAGGGTCGGGGTAAGGGAGGCGGCAGGCACTCGGCCCACACGGGCATAGGTGAAGGGCTGCTCGAAACCCAGCAGGCTTCGGTCCGCGCAGCCTCCCTCACCCCGGCCCTCTCCCGAAGGGAGAGGGGGAAGCAGCGCTAGGCGGCCTTGTTGCGCTCGCGCAGGAACTGGAAGAACTCCACACCCTCGCGCAGGCGGCGCTTCATCATCTGAGGGCTGCGGACCATCTCTCCGACGATGGAGGCGATCTTCGGCGCCCGGAAATAGAAGCGCTTGTAGAACGACTCCACGCTGTCGAAGATCTCGGTGTGCGTCAGGATGCCCGGGTAATGCAGCGGGGCGATTTGCACGCCGCGCTCGTCGATCAGCTCGGCGTTCGCCGCGTCCAGCCAGCCATTCTGCACCGCCTGGTCGTACAGGTAGGTTCCGGGATACGGCGCAGCCAGCGACACCTGCATGGTGTGCGGGTTGATCTCGACGGCGTAGCGGATCGTCTCCTCGATGGTCTCCTTGGTCTCGCCGGGCAGGCCGAGGATGAAGGTGCCGTGGATCTTGATGCCCAGCTCGTGGCAGTCCTTGGTGAACTGCTTGGCGACATCGACCAGCAGGCCCTTCTTGATGTTGTGCAGGATTTGCTGGTTGCCGCTCTCGTAGCCGACCAGCAACAGGCGCAATCCGTTGGCCTTCAGGACCTCAAGCGTCTTGCGCGGCACGTTCGCCTTGGCGTTGC
>CAXTFY010000059.1:0-18414 GCA_964243265.1 uncultured Acetobacteraceae bacterium
TCAGGCAGGAAATCGGGCCCTTCTTCTCCCTCTCCCTCCGGGAGAGGGAGACGTGATCAGATGCCCGGCTTCAACACATAGCCGCGGCCACGCACCGTATGCAGGAAGCGCGGCTCGCGCGGGTCGGCCTCGATCTTCCGCCGCAGCCGGGTCACCTGAACGTCGATGGCGCGCTCCCCAGTCTCGTCCATGCCGAGCGTTTCGCCGATCCACTCGCGCGACAGCACCTCACCCGGCCGCCGGGCCAGCGCCTGCAGCAGCGCCGCCTCGCCGCCCGTGAGGTGGATGACCCCATCGGCCCCACGCAGCTCGGCCCGGCTGGTGTCGAACGCCAAGGCGCCCAGCCGCACGGGACCGGCCGGCTCGGCCGGCACCGGCGGGGTCACCCGGCGCAGCATGGCGCGCAGTCGCAGCACCAGCTCCCGCGGCTCGAACGGCTTGCCCAGATAATCGTCCGCCCCGGCCTCGAACCCGGCAATCCGGTCCTCCGGCGCGCCCCGCGCGGTCAGCAACAGGATCGGCACGTCCGAACGCTCCGCCCGCAGCGTCTCGGTCAACGATAGGCCGGTCTCCCCGGGCATCATCACGTCCAGCACCATCAGGTCAGGCTGCATGGAGCGCAGGTGCTCACGCGCCTCCGCCGCATGGCGCGCCGTGGTGACGCGGAAGCCCTGCTCGGCCAAGTAACGCTGTAGCAGGGCGCGCAACCGGGCGTCGTCGTCCACGACCAGGACGTGCGCGCCCGTCCTCTCGGCGTCGCTCACCGCGTGCGTCCCCCATGCGGACGGGCGCCGGGATGCAGGGGCGCCTCCGCCTGGTCCACGTAGGCGCGGGCCGCCTGGTCCATCACGCCGCGCATCACCCGGCGGAACCCTTCCACCGCGGGACCCCCGGCCTCGCGGAAGGCGACGGCCAGCCGCTCACGCTGGCGCTCGAACAGGCGGCGCTCTAGCGCCTGCCCGGCGGCGGTCAGCGTCAACAGGCGCTGCCGGCGGTCGTTGCGTCCTGGCGCCTGCGCCACGTAGCCCTGATCGACCAGGGCGGTCAGCACGCGGGCGAGGCTCTGCTTGGTGATGCGCAGGATGGCCAGCAGGTCGCCGACCGTCATGCCCGGGCTGCGCCCGATGAAGTGCAGCGCGCGGTGATGCGCGCGGCCCAGGCCCAGCTCGTCCAGGATCACGTCGGCGGCGCCGGTGAAGTCGCGGTAGGCAAAGAACATCAGGTCCTGCGCCAGCCTGATCTGCTCCTCCCGCAGGAACAGCAGGCTCGACCCGGCCGGGCCAGCCGCACCGTTCCGGGCATCGGCGCCCAGCGGCCCGCTAGGCGCCGCGCCGGGGGTCAAAGGCATACGTTCCGGCATAGCAGCCATCCCCAAAGTCGCCGTGTTGGTTACGGCAGGTTTATTGACTTAAAACCCACTCCATTATAGCGTAAGGCTCGTTCAAGCAACAATATTGCGTGGAGGTTCGGTTATGGCGCTGGTTCCCTTCGACGATCGAGACGGCGTGATCTGGATGGATGGGGTCATGGTCCCATGGCGCGAGGCTAAGCTGCATGTATTGTCGCATGGGCTGCACTATGCCAGCGGCGTTTTTGAAGGCGAACGGTCCTATTCCGGCAACGTGTTCAAGCTGCGCGAGCACACTGACCGCCTGATCGCCTCCGGCCGCATCCTGGGCTTCGAGATCCCCTACTCGGCCGAGCAGATCGACGCCGCCTGCCAGGAGGTCCTGGCCGCCAACGGCTTGCTGGACGGCTATGTGCGCCCGATTGCCTGGCGCGGCTCGGAGCAGTTGTCGGTGTCGGGGCAGCAGACGCGCATCCACCTGGCCATCGCCTGCTGGGCCTGGCCCAACCTGTTCGGCGACGACCGGCTGGGCCGCATGAAGGGCGTCCGCCTGGGTAATGCGCCCTGGAAGCGCCCGCACCCGGAAACCGCGCCGACCGCCGCCAAGGCTGCCGGGTTGTACATGACCGGCACCCTGTCCAAGCATGCCGTGGAGACCGAGGGCTATGACGACGCCCTGATGCTGGACTGGCGCGGCCGGGTGGCGGAGGCAACGGGCGCCAACATCTTCTTCGTGTTCGACGGGGAGGTGCACACGCCCACTCCCGACTGCTTCCTGGATGGGATTACCCGGCGGACCGTGATGTCCCTCGCGCGCCGCCACCAGATGAAGGTGGTCGAGCGGGTGATCATGCCCGAGGAGATGGCGCGCGCCACGGAGGTGTTCCTGGCCGGCACCGCCGCCGAGGTGACGCCGGTGCGGGAGATCGCCGGGCAGGGCTACACGCCGGGCGCGATCACCGAGACCCTGCTGCGCGACTATGAGGCGCTGGTGCGCATGGCGCCGGAGGAGGTCGTCCGGCGCGAGGCGTCCCTGGCAGCCGCGTAGCCCAGCAGCGGCGGCAGCACGACCAACCAGGCGATGCGCGCCTGGTAGCGGTCGTGCGGGCCGGACAGCGCCCCGGTGGAGGCTGCGTTGGCCAGCAGGCCCACCAGCACCAGCACCGCCAGGCCCTGCAGCGGCCCGCGCCGGCGCAGCGCGATCCCCAGGGTTCCGGCAGCCCCTGCTAGCAATGCCAGCAGGTGCAGCGGGCGGAACGGCGCCGCCACCGCCTGCAGCCGGCCGGCGGCCTGCAGCGACACCCGGTATTGCGCGGCCTCGGCCGGGGGAAAGTACAGCTCCAGCCGCGGCAGCACGGCCACATCCACGTGCAGGGCGGCCAGGGCGTCGCCGATCTGCACCCGGCCGAGCTGGCGCAGTGTGTTCGCCGTCGCGGCCAGCAGCACGCCGCCGGGGTAGGCGGCGATGATCGCGGGCACCAGGAGCTTGGCCTCCGGCGCGTAGCGGATCGGGCCGAAGCCGTCCGCCCAGACGGGTCCGTAGGGGTCCCACAGGAACTGGTCGCTGTCCGCCGTCAGCCGCCCGCGCCAGGCGCAGATGCGCAGGTTCGCCGCCGGGCAGGCCGCGTCCACCCAGTCCCGCCCCGGCCCATCGCCGATCAGCCGGGCCAGTGCGAACACCGATCCGTAGGGCGACACCGACAGCACGCCGTTGCCAATAACGTTGCTGACCAGCAGCATCGCCAACGCCCCGGCCAGCGGCAGCGCCGGCCGCCACGGCACCCGGCGCCGCAGGACCGCCGCTGTGGCAATCACTGCGGCCGCCAGGATCAGGTGCGCCAGGTGTGCGGCGATGGCGATGGTGGTCACCACTCCCACACCGGTCAGCGTGCCGCGCGCCAGACGGCGGGGGCTGTAGACCAGGACGAACAGGCCCAGCACGACCAAGGGGGTGAATACGTCCGGCATCAGCAGCGCCGTGAACCACGGCGCTGCGGTCGCCACTGCCAATACGGCGCATAGCGCTGCATGGCGCCAGGGCCGCGGCGGCATCAGCACCGCCTGGGTCAGCCACAGCATCCACGACACCAGCAGGCCCTGCGCCGCCACGGCCCCCCACAGGCTGAGCCGCAGATGGAACGGCGTCAGGAACGGGCCGTATACCCAGGGCTTGTCCCAGCCCATGTTGGGGTCCAGCGCCATCTCCAGCAGCGCGCCGGTATCGCTGAACAGGATCGGGTAGCCGTTGACCAGCGCAGGCCACACGAGCAAGGCCGCACCAACGGCAACCGCGGCACTGCTTCTCCCTCTCCCTCCGGGAGAGGAGTGGGGTGAGGAAGGCGGCAAGCGCAACCCATCCCCAAGCAGAACCCGGTCCGCCAACCGCCGCGTCCAGTGCTGGCGGCCTCCCTCACCCCGGGCTTGGTCCGTTTCACGGCCCAAGCTCGGAGGGAGAGGGGGAAAATCAGCTATTTTGCCCACCGCGCTGCAGCGGCGTCGTCGGTCTCCCGCGCCTCCACCCACCGGCTGGCGCCGTCCGCTCGTTCCTCATGCTTCCAGAACGGCGCGCGGGTCTTGAGCCAGTCGATCAGGAACGCCGTCGCGTCCAGCGCCGCCTGACGGTGCCGGCTTGCGGCCAGGACCAGCACGATCGGATCGCCAGGCAGCAGGCGGCCATGCCGGTGGACGACCGTGCAGCCCAGCAGGTCCCAACGCGCTTCCGCCTCCGCGGCAATCGTGGTCAGGGCGCGCTCGGTCATCCCGGGATAGTGCTCAAGCGTCATCGCCACGATGTCGCCGCCGCGCACGACGCCGACGAAGCAGCCAAGCCCGCCCACATCCTCACGCCCGTCCAACAGCGCCGCCATCTCCGCCCCGGCATCGAACGGCTCCGCCTGCACGCGAACCTCGGCCATCAGCCCCCCGTGACCGGCGGAAAGAACGCGACCTCATCCGCATCGCCGACCGCGGTTCCCGGCGTGGCGAACTCCTGGTTGACCGCCGCACGCACCACGCCGGCATGGGCGAACGCCGCTCCCCCCGCGGCATCGCGCGCGCGCAGCCAGTCCACCAGCGCCTCGACCGTTGCCACGCCGGGCGGCAGCGGCAGCTCCTCCTCCGACCGGCCCATCCGCTCCCGCATCCAGGCGAAATACAGCACGCGTATCATCAGCGTGGGGTCATCGGCGCGGCGTCGGCACGGTTTGGACGCTGCCGTTCGGGTTGATGACCGTGCTGGTGCCGTTGCCGTTCGGCACGATGATCGCCCCGGGTCCCTGCGGCGTCGTCAGTGTCCGGTAGCCGCTGGTGCCGCCGGTGTCCACCGCCGGCCCCTGCGGCGTCAGCACCACAGGCCCCTGCGGCCCGGCGCTCGGCACGGACGACTGCGGCTGCGGCGCCACCCCAGGGTTCGGCAACCGGTCCAGCCCGTCCTGCACCGACCCCGGCGGCGTGCTGCTGCCGCGCGTCGTGGGACGCGGCTGCCGTCCGGCGGGCAGGCCCGGCGTGGCGCCTGGCACGGTGGTGGACGGGGCGCCGATGTTCCCTCCCTCCTGCTTGGCGACGTCGGACAGCGTCGGCTCCGGCCCTTCCGGACCTGGCCAGACATTGCCGGGCTCTGTCCCAATCGGGGCGAACTCGATGGGCTGACCCAGGGCGTGCCGCAGGTTCTGGCTGTCCGTCATCGGCAGGTTCGGGTTGATCGGGGGCGGGGAGAAGGTGTGGGACAGGAACGTGCTGAACCCGGTACAGCCGGGCAGGGTAAGCAACAGGCCGAGCAGGGCGATGCGCCGCATGGGATCAGGACTCCAGAACCGCCGCTGCGGCGCGGCGAATGTGCATGTGCAGTACGGAATGCTCAAGTCGGGCCAGCCTACCGGAAAAATTGCTGCTACCGTACAAAGTTAAGGACGGCGCACCGCATTGTCGGGCGCGGCGGCATGGCGCAACCCGGCGGTCAGGTAGTCCCACCCGGTCCACAGCGTCAGCCCGGCCGCCACCCACAACATAGCCTCGCCGATGATCGACACCGGCAGGAACTGCAGGTGCAGCAACACCGCCGAGTCATCACCGGCCAGCAGGGTGCCCAAGGCCCCCATCTGGAACCCGGTCTTCCACTTGGCCAGCCCTGTCACCGGCAGCCCGATCCGCAGGCCGGCCAAGTACTCCCGCAGCCCGCTCACCAGGATTTCCCGCAGCAGGATGACGATGGCGGGATACAGCCCCCAAGCCGTCAGCCGACCCTGCCCGGCCAGCAGCATCAACGCCGCGCCCACCAGCAGCTTGTCTGCGATGGGGTCCAGCATGCGGCCGAGATCGCTGATCTGCAGGCGTCCGCGGGCGATCTTGCCGTCGAAGTAGTCGGTGATCGCCGCGACGCTGAACACCACGCAGGCGCCGAAGTCGCCGACCGGCGTGCGCAGGGCGACGAGCACCACCAGCAGCGGAATCGCCGCGATGCGCGACAGGGTCAGCAGGTTGGGAAGGTCGGTCAGCATGGCTGCTTCCCCCTTAAACCATTTCACCCGTCATGGCATCAGCGCCAGTGAGGGGCATCAGCAGCCGAGGGACGCGGCCGCGGCCGGATGCAGCCGGTCGGCCCGGCGCCACCACCCCGGCCCCTCCAGCTCCGGTGCGGCGAACGCCCCGGTCGCGGCCAGGCTGGCAGCGGCCCGGGCGAGCAGGGTGGGCCGCGGCGTGCCCCCGCCCGCATCCCAGACACCAGGCTCATACCGGCCCTGATTGCGCTGCATCATGCTGTCCCAGTCCACCGCGCCAAACAGCGCCCAGGCGGTCACGGCACGGATGTCGGCCCCCTCGCCGCGCAGGGCGTGCGCGGCCTGCCATGCCTCCAGCAGCCAACGCACCGGCTCGGCGGCGTCGTCGCAGGTAAGCTGCGCCTCGGTGATGGCGAGCGGCGTGCCGTAGCGGCGCCACGCCTCGCGCAGCCGGGCCTCCCAGCCGGTCATGGATGGCGGCAGGTCGATCCGCGCCGCCTCCATGTCCACGAAGGGATCACGTCCGCCGCCGTTCGGCTGCTTCTCCGGATACAGGTGGATGCGGTGGTCGAGGAAGCGGTCGCTGGTGACGTAGTGGTTGATGCCGAGCAGGTCCGGCCGGGCCTCGCCGCCGCGTAGCTCCTCCAATGCCGGGGCGTGGCCCAGGGCGGCCAGGCGCGGCCAGGCCGGGTGATGGCGGTCCACCCGGCCATGCAGCAGGTCGAGCGACAGCCAGCGCCGCTCGTTCGCCTCCGCCGCCTCCTGCTCCAGTACGGGGGTTGCGAACACGCGGCCGAGGTCCTCGGTCTGCACCAGCCGGGCGCCGGGGATGCGGGCGCGGATCGCCCGCATGGACAGCAGCACGGCGAGGCACTGGTTCACCACCATGGCGTCCATCGCCGCCGCGCTGGTGGCATGGGGGCGCCAGTAGCCGTAAAGCGCTGCGAACCGCGCAGTGGTCAGCGGCTCGTTCACCGGGGTCCACGCCTCGACCCAGGGATAGCGGGCGGCGGCCTGCGCGGCATGGGCGGCCAGGCCCAAGGCCCAGTCCGGGTGAAGCACGTCCGAGCCGGGCGGGCCGGAGCCGTGGTGGACCAGGCCGACAACCGGGGTGACGCCCAGATCGCGCAGCCCGGCGAGCCGTGCGTCATGCCAGTCCCAGCCGCAGCAGGCCGGGCCGGGCGCGCAACGCTCCCACAGCACGGGGTAGCGCAGGGTGCGAAGGCCAAGCGCCGCGATCAGGCCGAGGTCGCCGGGCCGGTCGTGGTGGCCGGTCTCGCGCACCTGGTCGCGCCAGCGGCCGCCGGCATGGACGACGCTGCACTCCACGCCGCCCCAGAGCTCCAGCGGCGCGCCGCCATTGGCTGCATTGGACCGTCCTCGCTCAGCTTGCACCGCACGCCTCCGTCACCACGCATTCCTGCGTGTACCCTGTCGAGGAACGCTGATGCCACGCAGGGGCGCAAACGCCTAGCGTAGCAAGGTGCCGTCCCATCCCGCCGAAGTTTTCCCAGGATCAGAAGCGGGGTCAGCGGACCAGCGCAAGGGAACGCACCATGGCCTTTGATCCGCCGTGCCCGGCCCCCCCATCTCGCAGGCTCAACCTGCGCTGCCGGACCATCGCCACCGGCAGCTACAAGCAGGTCAACCTCATCCGCACCCTGCCGCCCCTGCTGGTGGAGGAGCGGTTCGGCCCGCCCGGCGACTCACCGGCGGCGACCCCGTCCGAAACCCTGCTCGCCGCGCTCGGCTCCTGCCTCAGCGCGCACATCCAGGCCAATGCGGCGTCAGGCAACGTCCTGGTGCACAGCCTGGAGGTAGAGGTGGAGGCTGACCTGGCGAGCAACCCGATGTGGCGGACAGGCCAGGCGCCGGGGCCGGTCGGGTTCGAGGCCATCCGCGTTGCTGTCCACATGCAGGCGGATGCGCCGCCCGAGGCGTTGCGCGCTCTGGTTGCCCACGCGCTGCTGTGGTCTCCGGTCGCCAACACGCTGCACGACCCGGTCCACTTGGACGTGACGCTGGCCGAGGCGGCGTCCGCGCCCGCTTGACTGCACCCGGCCGGTCGGATCGCACGCAACTGGCTGGGCAGGCGGGCCGAAGCCGCCGCGACGCGTCGGCGCGCTTGCGGCCATCCAGGATCAGCGCCAGCAGGCAGCCGGGCTGCGGTCGCGTCGTCCGACCCGCCCGCCAGCCGGCGCAGGTTCGCCGTCGTGTGCTCCGTCCGCCTGATCGCACCCGTCATGCCGACCCCCATCATCATGGAAGCAAACCGCATCACGCGCCCTGCCGAGCCACCCCTACTCACGTTTGAGCCCCTCGTTTGACTCAGAGCAGATGGCGCTTGGTATCACTCAGTCTTTGGCACGTTGCCCTTGCGGATGATCAGCAGCAGAGACGTTGAAATAAAACCGCCGAGTAAAAGCTTCGCATGCTTGCGGTCGGTCGAGAAATATGGCGGAAAATCGTAGTCAATGTCGTGCTGGTGGTGTCCTGCATAAAAGTCCACCTGTTCCAGTGCCGAGCTTACCTTCCTGAGCGCGTAGTCTAAGTCCTCGATGTCCCGTCTCCGATAAATGACGTTCGGACCGCTGGTCAGGGTCTCCTGGTTTGAAGAAACATTATACTCGGTCGTATGAACCGCGACCCCTCCTGGCTTGACCAGTCGCATCGCGTCCGTGACAAACCGCAGACCAGCCTTCAGGCTGCCAAGATGCTCGAACGAGCATGAACTCCAAACGAAGTCGTAAGCCTCGGACCGAAGGTCCTCGATGTTGTTCATGTCGGCTGGCTGGAAATCAACGTTCCTGTCGAACGTGTCGCGATCGACCAACTCAGGCTTCCAGAGAGCTTCCCTAGCGGCGGCGTGCTCACCAGTCGTCCCCCAACCGGACTCGTCCGTAGCCAGATCGGTCCCGAGCACGGTGACACCGCGAGAGGCGAACACGGACGCTAGCGGTTCCAGCCCTACCGCAAACCCCAGCCCCGACCGGCCAGAACGAAGCATATTTCGCTCCTGCAAAGCCTCGGCAATGCCGCACCACTCCCAGGCTTTCCGAGAGATGTTCCGCTGGCTGGCGTCGCAGTGTGTTCCGCCGGGCTCAAGCCGCATTTCCTCGGCCCACCGCAAATACCACTCCTGGTTGAAATGCTCATAGCGGCAGACCATCGACATAAGCATTGGCTACCCCGTGCATCCAGGGCTAGGAGGATAACCGAGTATTGAGTCCTTGGCCAATGCTGCGGCCCGTCGGATGGCTCAGGCGGTAACCAGCAGTATTCCCGGCCGCGGCACGACATCCATGTAGTCGGGCGCGTTCCCGGCGGCGCTGGGCCGGCTCATCTGCATCCTCCGGCGGTGCGTTACCGTATCGTTCCAGAAACCATCTTCTCTCATGCAAACGAGGGGTTCAAACGTGAGTAGGGACGGCCCGGCAGGGCGTTGCTGCACCGCCTGGACTTGGCTCATGGACGCCCCAGTCCGCATCCGCTCCATCGCAACCACGCCCTGGATCAAAACGGTCAAAAGATAGAGCGTTTGGTATAACTCAGCAGTAATCGGCGCCGAGCACGCACATCAACGCAAAGGGCGTTTGCGACACGAAGCACTCCGGAGCAACAGGAGCTGCGCTGACCTCCGCTGGCTTGCCGCGCCACAGGTATGGCTCGCTCTGACAGCGCCTATGACCCGGCATAGATGCCTCCTGCCTGGCCTAAGCAGCCTTCCGCGGCGTGGCCTACATCTGGCTGCAAACAAAGCCAGGCGGCGCAAGCCTGCTGAGATTCGCAACGATTGAACGCAGTGGTAAAGCGGCCTGGCGGCAAAAACCAAGCCCGCCTGCGAGGACCTGCAACTTCAACCTCCAAACCCGGTTCTCGCGGCTTCCCTCGACGGCGGCCTTCCTTCAGAAGAAGGCGGGCCTCCAGAAGGAGGGAGCAGAAGGAAGGGACCCCCATGTCGCTCACCACCGCCCTGTTCGGCCGCAGGCTCGCCAACCGCGAGGCCGACGGCCGCAAGATCGGCGCGCTGGAGGGCGTGCCCGCCATGGGCCTCGACGGGCTTGGCTCCGCCGCCTACGGGCCGGAGGCGATGCTGACCGTGCTGGCCGCAGCCGGCGCGGGCGTGGTGCAGCCGATCACCGCGGTCATCCTGGCGCTGCTGGCCATCCTGTGCCTGTCCTACTGGCAGACCATCGCCGCTTATCCCACCAACGGCGGCAGCTACACGGTCGCGCGGCAGAACCTGGGGCATGATGCCGGGCTGCTGGCGGCGGCGGCGCTGATGGTGGACTACATGTTGAACGTCGCCGTCGGCATCTCGGCCGGGGTCGGCGCGCTGACCTCCGCGGTCCCGGTGCTGCACGCCTTCACGCTGCCGCTTTGCCTGGCGGTGCTGGCGGCGATCACCCTGGTGAACCTGCGCGGCACCAAGGAATCCGGGCTGGCGTTCGCCGTGCCGACCTACCTGTTCATCGCCACGCTGGTGTTCATCCTGGCGGCGGGCGCCTGGGCGGCCTGGGCCGCGGACGGCCACCCGGCGCCGGTCGTCGCACCACCCCACCCGGACGGCGCGGCCGGCGCTGTCACGCTATGGCTGCTGCTGCGCGCCTTCGCCGCCGGCTGCACGGCGATGACGGGGGTGGAGGCGGTCAGCAACGGCGTCGGCGCGTTCAAGGAGCCGACCGTCAAGTACGCCCACCGCACGCTGGCCATCATCTGCGGCGTGCTGGGGCTGCTGCTGCTGGGCATCGCCTACCTTGCGCGGTGCTATGGGCTGCAGGCGATGGACCAGAACGCGGACGGCTACCAGAGCATCCTCTCGCAGCTCGTGGCGGCGGTTTGGGGGCGGGGCTGGCTTTACTACGTCACCATCGGCTCGGTGCTGGCGGTGCTGTGCCTGTCGGCCAACACCAGCTTCGTCGGGTTCCCCCGCCTGTGCCGGCTAGTGGCCAGCGACAGCTACTTGCCCAAGGCGTTCGCAATGCCGGGGCGGCGGCTGGTCTACTCGGCCGGCGTGCTGTTCCTGACGGCGGGCGCGGGCGTGCTGCTGGCGGTGTTCGGCGGCATCACCGACCGGCTGATCCCGCTGTTCGCAGTCGGCGCCTTCCTGTCCTTCACGCTCAGCCAGGCTGGGATGGCGGTGCACTGGAAACGCCAGAACGGCGGCCACGCCGACCGGCTGCGGCTGGGCATCAACGGCGTCGGCGCGGTCGCCACCGGGACGGCGCTGGCCATCATCCTGGTCGCCAAGTTCACCGAGGGCGCGTGGCTGACCATCATCGTCATCCCGCTCACCCTGCTGCTGCTCCGCCTGACCCGGCGCTACTACCGCAACCTCGATCACCAGGTTCTGCAAGGCAGCCGCCGCGGCATGGACCTGCGGGACCATGAGGCGCCGACCGTCGTCATCCCGCTCGAACGCTGGGACCGCATGGCGCAGCGGGCGATCCAGGTGGCGGCGCGGATGTCCCCCGACGTGGTCGCCCTGCACCTGACCGACCTCGAAGGCCCCGACGCTATCGAGCACGAAACCCGGCTGCGCAACGAGTGGGCGCGCTTCGTCGAGCAGCCTGCCGCCAAGGCCGGCCTACCCCTGCCCACCCTGGTGATCGAGCCGTCGCCATACCGCAGCGTTCTGGCCCCGTTGCTGCGCGAGGTCGAGGCCCTGCGCCAGCGCTGCCCGGCCCGCCCAGTGATCGTGGTGCTGAGCGAGCTGACCGGGGCGCGGTGGTGGGAGGCTGTGCTGCACACCCGCCGCACCCACCGGCTGCGGACCCAGGTCCTACGGTATGGCGGGGCCGACGTGTCGGTGCTGATGGTGCCCTGGCAGTTGGAGGCGCCCGAGACGCGGCGCATCCTCGCCGAGGAGGAGCCGCAAGCGGCGTGACCTGAACCGCCTGTGTCTTCAAGCGGCCCGGTCCCATCCCGGACCGTCACTGCGAGCCGACCTCGGCGCGGCGATCCGGGGCTGTAGGGACTGCGCTGGCTACCCCGAAATTGCCGCGCCGCAAGTGCAATCCGCCATGACGGCACGCCCGCAGCCTTCAGAGCCATGGGCCGCGGCAGGTCCCCGGTGGCGCAACGTCCCCGCCGGGAACCAAGCCGGATGCCCACGGCACTGGAGCGCTGCCTCTCCAACCTGAACCGCGGCGTGTCGAACCCGATGCAGCCGTCGGAACGCCAGCCCGGCGCGGCGATGCCAGGGTTGCGGGCTATCATCACGTTCTGATCGGTCCGGCCCGATGCGGCCCAGCAGGCGGGAACCATCTGTCCCATGTCCAGTTTACGCCCGGGTTCGCTACAGAGCAGCCACCGTCCCCCACAACCCGGAGCGTTGCCGTGAAGATCGCGGAGTGGTTCCCCCGGTCCAACCTCGCCGCCATGGCAGCCGTGCCGCCGAGGCAGGCCGCCTGATGCCGGCCGCGACTGCGGAGGTGGCGGAACGGCTTCCGTTGCCCCTCGGCAACCCGGCCTTCACGCCGGACGGCCGGCTGTTCGTGTCGCACCACCCGATGTTTGAGACCGCCGTCCGCGTATCCGAGGTCGTGGCGCCCGGCGAGTTGCGGCCCTTCCCTGACTTGCGTTGGAATGACTCTACTGCCTCGGCAGACCAACGGCTGGATGCGGTGCTAGGGCTTCGTTCGGACGCGGAGGGCCGGCTTTGGCTGCTCGACATGGGATCGCGCAGCGGGACGCCGCCGCGTTTCGTGGTGTGGGACACCGAGGGCGGCCGGCTGGACCGCATCCTGCCGATCACCCCCTCCGCGCTGTCCCGGCACTCTGAACCCAACGACTTCGTGCTCGATGTCCGGAACAATGCCGCGTACATCGCCGATGAGGGAGTCGGGCGCGACGGCGACGGCAGCGGGGGAGCGCTGATCGTCGTGGACCTCGGCACCGGCCTGTCGCGGCGGCGGCTGCATGGCTCGCAGTCCACGCGGGCAGAGGCGGTGCCGATGCTGGTGGACGGGCGCGAGGTGCGGAAGACGGGCAGGGGTGGCAGCACCTCCCCCATGCATGTCGGCTGCGACGGCATCATGCTCGATCACCGCTCGGAGTGGCTGCACTACGGACCCGCAAGCGGCGGCACGTCGTACCGGGTGCGGGTGGCGGACCTTCTGGACCAGGGCTTGCCGGATGCGGAACTGGCCGCACGTGTGGAGTGTTACGCCAGCCGCCCGAATGCCGGCGGCTACGCCATCGACGCGGAGGACAACCTGTACATGACGGAGATCGGCGGACGCGCCATCGGCGTGATCCCGGCGGCGGACCGGACCTACCGGCGGCTGGCGGAGCACCCGAGGATGTTCTGGCCGGATGGGCTGACCTGGGGGCCGGACGGGATGTTGTACGTCACGGCGTCGCAACTGCCGCTGGCAGCGCCGTTGAACGGGGGCACGCGGGGGGACCAGCCGCCGCACCTGCTGATGCGGATGCGTCCGTTGGCGCCGGGGCGGGTGGCGGGATGACGGACAAGTATCCGGCCGGCACCGTCCGTGCCCTGTTGCGGACAAACGCCGTCACCCCGCCGACGCGCAAGGCGCTGGAGGACCGGCTGGCCGCACCGCCGGTGACGGCGCCGCGTTTCCTGGATGCGGCCGGGTTCGCTGTCTTGCAGGCGGTGTGCGACCGCCTGTTGCCCGGAGTAGGCAGCAACGCGGACATCGACGTGGCCGGGCCGATCGACGCACGGCTGGCCGATGGCGCCGGCGATGGCTGGCGCTACGATGCGCTGCCGCCGGACGGGGATGCTTACCGGGCGGGGATGGCCGGGTTCGATCAGGCGGCGCAGTCGCTGTTCGGCCAGGGTTTTACCCGGCTGGCGGCCGCGGACCAGGACAAGGTGGTGCAGGCTGTGCAGGACGGGTCGCCTCCGGGCGCCGCATGGCAACGCCTGCCAGCGGCGCGGTTCTTCGAGGAGTTGCTGGCGGAGGCGACGGAAGTGCATTTCGCGCACCCCCTGGCGCAAGAGAGCATCGGCTACGTCGGCATGGCGGACGCGCCGGGCTGGCAGCGCATCGGCCTGAATGAGCGCGAGGACCGGGAGCCTTCTCCCTCCCCCTCCGGGAGAGGGCCGGGGTGACGAAGCCTTCGCGCACGATTTTCGCCGAGCAAGAGATGCTTGCTGACGGCAACCGCCATTTACAGCTTCGGAGCAGGACCCGCTCACCCTGGCCCTCTCCCCAAGGGAGAACATGATGGCTGATCTGGTGGATGCCGTCGTCATCGGCTCCGGCGCGGGCGGCGCGCCGCTGGCCGCACGGCTGGCGCAGGCTGGCCTCAGCGTCGTCATCATGGAGGCCGGGCGGCATTGGGACCCGCCACGCCAGTTCGCCACCGACGAGCGGGCGCAGAACGACCTGTTCTGGAACGACGAGCGGCTCAGCGCCGGCGCCGACCCGGTGTCGTTTGGCCGCAACAACTCCGGCACCGGCGTCGGCGGCAGCACGCTGCACTACACCGCCTACGTGCCCCGCGCCCACGCCGATGACTTCCGCCTGCGCACCGAGTTCGGCGTCGGCGCCGACTGGCCGTTTCCGCATGACGAGCTGCTGCCCTATTACGACGAGGTCGAGGCCGTCCTGGGCGTCTCCGGCCCCTCGCCCTACCCTTGGGGACCGCCGCGCACGCCCTACCCGTTGCCGCCGCTGCCGCTGAACGGTGCGGCGCAACTGATGCAACGGGGCTGCGCCGCCATGGGCATCCGTACCTCGCCCGCTGCCAACGCCGCGCCGTCCCGCACCTACCATCGCCCCGGCATCGGCCCGGCGCCTGCGTGCACCAATCGCGGCTTCTGCCAGGCCGGTTGCAGCACCGGTGCGAAGGGCAGCATGGACACCACGTTCATACCCCTGGCCCTCACCGCCGGGGCGGAGCTGCGCACCAACACCTTCGTCACCGGCATCGAGACCGACCCATCCGGCCGCGTGACCGCTGTCGTGGCCATGCATGACGGCGTGGAGCAGCGGCAGCCCTGCCGCGCCCTGTTCCTGTGCGCCGGCGCCATCGAGACGCCGCGGCTGCTGTTGCTGAACCGCCTGGGACGCGGACCCGTCGGCCAGCACTTCATGGCGCATACCGGCGTCCAGGTCTGGGGCACCTTCCCGGAGGATGTACGCCCATACAAGGGCATCCCCGGCGGCTTGATCAGCGAGGATACGCACCGCCCCGCCGATGCCGACTTCGCCGGCGGCTACCTGCTGCAAAGCATCGGCGTCATGCCGGTCACCTATGCCAGCCAGGCCGCCCGGGGCCGCGGCCTGTGGGGCCAGGCGATGCTGGACCACATGCAGCGGTTCAACCACATGGCCGGCATCAACATCCTGGGCGACTGCCTGCCGTATCCCGGCAACCGCGTCGAGCTGTCGGACGAGCTGGACGCCCGCGGCTTGCCCAAGCCGCGCATCCACTTCACCGCCGGGGAGAACGAGAAGCGCATGACGGCACATGCCGAGGCCAAGATGCGCGCCATCTGGGCGGCGGCGGGCGGCACGGACGTGTGGGCCTTCCCGCGCTATGCCCACACCATCGGCACCTGCCGCATGGGCCTGAGCGAGGACGATGCGGTGGTGGATGCGGATGGCCGGGCGTTCGGGCATCCTAACCTGGTGATCGCCGACAACTCGGTGTTCCCCTCCGCGCTGTCCTGCAACCCGGCGCTCACCATCATGGCGGTTTCGCTGCGCACCGCTGACCGCTTCCTGGAGGCACGTTAGTTGGCGCAAGGTTTCCTCGACATCATCAACCGCAAGTTCGGCGACGGCGGCTATGGCGGCGACGAGTATGGCGGCGCCGCCGGGGCTTCGGGCAGTGGCCTGCCCACCGGATCCGCGGGGGAGTTCGCCTTTGCGACCGGCATCGAGTGCAGCAACCCCCACATCGCCAACGGACGCATCCGCCGCGACCAGTTGGCGGAGTGCGGCCACTACGACCGCTGGCGCGAGGATTTCGATCTGGTGCGCGGCCTGGGACTCAAGGTGCTGCGTTATGGCCTGCCCAACCACCTGACGCACCTGGGTCCCGGCCGCTACGACTGGAGCTTCGCCGACGAGGTAATGCCGGCGATGCGGGAGCGCGGCATCAGGCCCATCCTGGACCTGCTGCACTTCGGCCTGCCGGACTGGCTCGGCGATTTCCAGAACCCGGAGTTGCCGCTGCACTTTGCCGCCTATGCTGGCGCCGTCGCCGAACGCTATCCCTGGGTGCGGCACTGGACGCCGGTGAACGAAATCTACGTCACGGCCCGCATCAGCGCCAAGGACGGGCAGTGGAACGAGCAGTTGCGGACCGACCGGGGCTTTGTCAATGCGACCAAGCACCTGGTCGCGGCCAGCATCCTGGCGACCCAGGCCATCGTTCGCCAGCGCCCGGACGCCGTGATCGTGCAAAGCGAGTCGGCGGAATACACCCATGAAGCCCGCGCCGTGCAGTCCGCCACGGTGCGAATGACCAACAAGCAGCGCTTCCTGGCGCTGGACCTGCTGTACGGCACTGCGCCGGATGCGGAGATCATGCTGTACTTGCTGGATAACGGCATGACGCGCGCGGAGTTCGACTGGTTCATGCAGGGCGAGCCGCCGGGCCACCAGATCATGGGCAACGACTACTACGGCCGCAATGAGCACATCATCACCCCGGATGGCCAGACGCTGATGGCCGAGGACGTGATGGGCTGGTACGCCATCACCCACGAGTATTACCAACGCTACAAGCGCCCGGTGATGCACACCGAGACCAACGTCGAGGACCCGGCTCAGGCGCCGGCTTGGCTGTGGAAGCAGTGGATGAACATCTTGCGGATGCGGCAGGACGGCGTGCCGGTGCTGGGGTTCACCTGGTACAGCCTGACGGATCAGATGGACTGGGACTCGCAGATGGCGCGCAAGGACGACAAGGTGTTCCGCTGCGGCCTCTATGACCTGGACCGCAAGCCGCGCCCGGTGGCGGACGCCTACCGCAAGCTGATCCAGGAGTTCGGCCAGATCAGCATCATGCCGCATGGCGAGATGTTCGAGGTGACGGACCAGCCGGCACGCTTGAAGGTAGCGGTATGAAAACCGCTTCTTCTCCCTCTCCCTCCGGGAGAGGGCCGGGGTGAGGGAGGCTGCACGGACCGATCCCGCCCCTGGACGGACTGGTCCTCGTGCAACGGTTTGCAGTGCTTGCCGCTCCCCTTACTCCAACCCTCTCCCGGAGGGGAGGGAGCCAGAACGGTTCGTGCAACCGGTTCGGTCTCCCGGGCGGTGTCGGCGAGTTCGGCACAGGCGTAGCAGGCTTCGGCACTCACCCTCTCCCCTGACGGCATCCCGTGGCAGCCTGCCTCATCCTCGTGATGGGCAATCAAACAGGGCCGCTTGAGCGAGACATGCTATCAAGGCGCCGCAATGGCGTTCGAGCATCCAACGCGGCCCTCATGGCTTCCCCCACCCCAGTCCTCTCCCGGACGGTGCAAGATGGCTGCCCGATGAGGATCACCGCCCCTTTCAAGACCCTGGCGCCGCGTGGCCTGCTGGCGCGCAGCCTGCTGATCGTGCTGGTGCCCCTGGTGGTGCTGCAGGCCGTTGCCTTCACGTTCTTCTACGGCAGCCACCTCAACATCATCTCCCGCCGCCTGTCCGGCGGCATCGCCGGGGAGATCGCGCAGACCATCGAATTGCTGGACCGCTTCCCCGCCGAACAGGAGTGGATCCTCCGCACCGCCTGGCTGCAGTTCGAGGTGCCGATGCGTCTGGTGCCCGGCGCCACCCTGCCGCCCGACACGCACGTGAACCAGCTCGGCCCCATGGACGACGACCTGGCCGCCGCCCTGGACGGCAAGCTGCACCGTCCGTTCCGCATGGACTGGACGACCGATCCCCGCAACGTGCTGATCAGTGTCGGCCTGCACAATGCCGTCCTGGAGGTCGAGGCGCCGCGCAAGCGGCTGTATGCCAGCACCATCTACCTGTTCGTCCTATGGATTGTCGGCACGGCGCTGCTGCTGTTCGCCGTGGCGGCGCTGTTCCTGCGCATCCAGGTCCGCGCGATCAGCCGCCTGGCCGCCGCCGCCGAGGCGTTCGGCATGGGCCGGGACCGCGGCCCCATTAAGCCCGAGGGCGCCATTGAGGTCCGCCAAGCCGCCGTCGCCTTCAATCGGATGCAGGAGCGCATCACCCGGTTCCTGGCGCAGCGGACCGAGATGCTGGCCGGCGTGTCGCACGACCTGCGCACCCCGCTGACCCGGCTGCGCCTCGCCCTGGCCGTGCTGCCCCCCACGCCCGAGCTGCAGGACGACGTGGCCGACATGACCGCCGACGTGGAGGAAATGGAGCGCATGGTCGCCGGCTACCTATCCTTTGCCCGCGGGGAAGGGGCGGAGCAGGCGCAGGCGGTGGACCTCACGGCGATGCTGTCGGACGTGGCGGCCGGCGCCCGCCGGGCCGGCGCCGACGTGGAGGTGGAATCGCCCGACGGCCTGACGCTGAACCTGCGCCCGGATGCGGCGCGTCGGGCCGTGACCAACCTGGTGGACAACGCCCGCCGCCATGCCCGGCACGTCATGCTGTCGGTGGAGCCGCACGAGCGGACGGT
>CAXTFY010000060.1:0-2704 GCA_964243265.1 uncultured Acetobacteraceae bacterium
TGCCGCCGTGCAGCCGCAGCGCCGCCTCCAGCACGATGGCCTCGGTGCTGTCGATCACCAACGGGCTGTTCACGCTGCTAGTGAAGCGGGTGATGACCTCGTTCATCTCCGCAATCTCATCACGGCCAACGAACGCGGTGCAAAGGTCCAGGCTATTCGACCCCTCGGCGATCTGCTCGCGTCCCATGGCGACGCAGCCGTCCCAGTCGGCGGTCTCCTGCAACTCCCGCCACTTCCGGGACCCGTTGGCATTGCACCGCTCGCCGATGGAGAAGTAGCTGTTCTCCTGCCGCAGCGGCGTCTGTCCGTACAGGCTGGCGACGGACGGCACCCAAACCGGCTTGCGCGCAACCGGCGCCGGCCGGAAACCGCCCTGCCTCCCGTCCGCGCGACGCCGCAGCATCGCATCCAGCGCGGCGATATGCGGCGTGTTGGTGCCGCAGCAGCCGCCGATCAGGTTCAGCCCATCCTCGGTGATGAACCGCTCCACCCAGCTCGCCATCTGCGCGGCGTCCAGCGGATAATGCGTCTTGCCATCCACCAGCTCCGGCAGCCCGGCATTCGGCTGCACCGACAGCAGCCCCGGCCAGTTGGCCGCCAGCCAGCGCACATGCTCGGCCATCTCCTGCGGCCCCGTGGCGCAGTTCAATCCAATCAGCGGCACGTCCAGCGCATGGATCACCGTCGCCGCCGCCGCGATATCGGGGCCGACCAGCAGGGTCCCCGTCGTCTCCACCGTCACCTGCACGAAGATCGGCGTATCCGTGCCGGCTTCCTTGCGCGCGATCTTCGCCCCGTTCACCGCAGCCTTAATTTGAAGGGTATCCTGGCAAGTCTCGATCAGGATCGCATCCACCCCGCCCGCAATCAGCCCGCGCGACTGCGCCGCCAGCGCCGCCTCCAGCGGATCATAGGCGATGTTGCCCAAGGACGGCAGCTTGGTCCCCGGCCCGATGCTGCCCAGCACCCAGCGATGCCGCCCATCGGAAAAACTGTCCGCCGCCTCCCGCGCCAATTCCGCCGCGACCTTGTTGATCTCATGCGTGCGGTCCTGCAGGTCGAACTCGGCCAGCGTAATGGGCGAGCCGCCAAACGTGTTGGTCTCCACCATATCCGCCCCGGCCTCGAAATAACCCCGGTGGATCTCCCGCACTAGGTCCGGCCGCGACAGGTTCAGCACCTCGGTGCAGTTCTCCTGGTTCCAATAATCCCGCTCGATGTCGAGCGTCAGCGCCTGCACGCGGCTGCCCATGCCGCCGTCGCACAGCAGCACCTGGTCGCGCAGGGCATCAAGCAGGTGGGGTCGGGTCATCAGGCATCCTCGGTGGCGAGTTCGCGTACAGGAACAGCGGCAGGCATCAGGGCCGGCCAAAGACGGACTTCCAAGGGGCCGGCCACCGATATGGGGCGGCCCGGCGCCAAGCCAGGGCCACCCAACAGGTCGCGCATGGCGGCATCGGTAAAGCCAGGCCAACGGTGCGCCAGCCGGTCCGTCAAGTCGCGCCGCCCATGCCCGGCCAAATCAACCACGATCAGCCGCCCGCCCGGCGCCAGCACGCGGGCAGCTTCGGCCAGCACGGCGGCCGGGTCCTCGGCATAGTGCAGCACCATCTGCAGCACCACCAAGTCGTAGCCGCCCGACAGCGGCAGGCGGTACATGTCGGCCTGCCGAACCGCCAGGTGCCCCAGCCCAGGCTTCGCCAGGCGGGACCGCGCCAGCGCCAGCATCGCCCGGCTGGCGTCGATCCCCAGCCCGGACCGCACCCGCGGCGCCAGCAACTCCAGCATGCGCCCGGTGCCGGTGCCGATATCCAGCAGCCGTCCCAACCCGTCGCCCGGCAGCAAGGACAGCAACGCCGCCTCGACATCGCCCGCCGGCAGCCCGAGCGCCCGCATCTCGTCCCAGTCCGCGCCCTGGCGGCAGAAAGTATCGGACGCGACGCGCGCCCGTTCCGCCAGCACCCGCGCCGCGCCGCGCCGGTCGGCCGCCAGCACCGGGTCGTCCTCCGGCAGCCGGGCCAGCAGGTCCAGCACCGGCGCAACCCCCGGCCCGGCATCCGGCGGCAGCCCGAACCAGACGTTGGCGCCCTCCCGCACCCGCTCCAGCAGCCCGGCGTCGCACAACAGCTTCAGGTGCCGTGACAAACGAGGCTGGCTTTGCCCGAGGATTTCGGTGAACTCCACCACGCAGAACGCGCCGCGGGCGGCCAGCGCCAGCAGCCGCAGCCGGGTCGGCTCGGCGCAGGCGCGCAGGGACATGAGAAGCGGCTCCATGGCTTGTGTATTACATAAAGATATCCTTATGTCCATGTGATAAGCGGCCTGCGACAGGACGGGGATGCGATGCGGATCGACGCAAGGGTTCCGGTGCGGTTCGGCGAGCTTGCCGACGCCGGCGAGGGCGACGCCCTTTTGCTGCCATCCGGCATGCCGCCGCCAGCCGGCTGGCCAGCCGAAGTGCTATCGGACGCGCTGCCCGGCCATGCCGCAGGCTGCGCGTGCTGCCAGCCGCGCAACGCCGCCGCGCAGGCCCTGGCCGCCCTGTTCCTCCGCCGCGCCCGGGGCGAGGTCGGCTGGTTCCGGCAGGTGCTGGCCGTCACGGGTCCCGCGGAGGCTGCAATGGTCCGCGCCGCGCTGGACACCGATCCCCTAACCACCGCCCGCTTTCGTCCTTCCCCCTCTCCCTCCGGAAGAGGGCAGGGGT
>CAXTFY010000060.1:2804-5892 GCA_964243265.1 uncultured Acetobacteraceae bacterium
CTAACCACCGCCCGCTTTCGTCCTTCCCCCTCTCCCTCCGGAAGAGGGCAGGGGTGAGCGAAGCGGTAAGCGCCTAGCCCAGCCGTCGAAGCACGGACCTAGCTCCCAACCTCGCAAGGATAGCCCTCACGGCCCCCACCCCAGCGCAAGCAGCAGCCGTACGGCCAAAACCCTAATCCGGCACGTCCGCATCCCCTCGCCCCAGCGCACGCTGCATATAAACGGTATCCACCCACCGCCCGAACTTCAGCCCGGACGCCCGCAGCAACCCGACCCGCTGGAAGCCAAGCGAAGCATGCACGCCGATGGACCCGGTGTTCTCGGAATCGCCGATGACCGCGATCATCTGCCGGAACCCGGCCGCCTCGGCATCGCCCAGCAGCCGTCCGACCAGCGCCTTGCCGACACCTTGGCCCCGCACGTCGTCACGCACATAGATGCTGGTCTCCGCCGTGTAGCGATACGCCGACCGCTCCCGCAACTGCGCATAATACGCATAGCCGAGCACCCCGGTCCCATCCGTCGCCACCAGGAACGACCAGCCGCGCCGGACGATCGCCGCAAACCGCTCCTGCACCTCCTCGACCGATGGCGGCACCTCCTCGAACGTGCCGCTGCCATGCAGCACATGGTGGGCATAGATCGCCTGTATCTCCGGGATGTCGGATGCTGCGGCGGGCTGAATGTTCATGCGTGGCTCCTCGGTCCCGTGCCATAACCCGTGCGGGCACGGCGGCCAACTGCCTGCTGCCGCGCTCGATGGCTTTCGGTCCCGATGTCCCTCATTCCTGCGTTAACGTCATGTTTTGTTTATTTACACTTCAGCAATGGCGCCCTGCCACGCTGGCATGACATACAGCCGGCACGGTATTGCTGTTAACTGGCGCTTATATGTTAAGCGGCAATCCATAAGGCAGACCTGGACCGGCGACCCGCCGCTCGTGGCACGAGGAACGATCTGTGGACCAATCAGGCTCCAACCCACCCGCCCCCCGCCCCGCCCCAAACGGCACAGGATCAGGCATGGCGCCTAGCGCCGGCCCGCAGGACTCCGCGCCGCGCATCGACGTCGGCACCATCGGCGTCGGCCGTGCGGTGATGGAGGGTGAATCCCGCCTGCTCGCCGTCGCCGCCGTCGCCCGCCACAACGGCGTCGATCTCTCCATCGCCGACTTCCGCCCGACCCCCGGCGAAGCCACGCCATCGCCAGCCTCCCTGGTGGCCTGGGCGCGCGACCAGGGCCTGTCCGCCAAGGCCGAGCGGCTGCGCTGGAAACAACTGTTCCGCGTGCAGGGCTCCACCACTCCGCCGCCCCCCGTGGTGCTGCTGTTCAAGGACGGCACCGCCGGGCTGCTGGTCGCCACCGACCAGACCCGCAACGTCGTCTGGGTCCGCGACCCCCGCACGGACGGCGACGCCTCCGCCGTCGCCGTCGATGAGTTGCGCCTCGCCCAGGCCTGGGCCGGGGAAGTCCTGCTGATCCGCCGCGCCCGCGGCGACTCCGAGGCCGACCGCCCGTTCTCCCTGGGCTGGCTGATGGGCCTCGTATTGCTGGAAAAGCGCCTGCTGCGCGACGTCAGCATCGGCTCCGTCATGCTCAGCGCGCTGACCATCATCCCGCCGCTGCTGGTGATGACCGTGGTGGACCGCGTGGTGACGCACCACAGCATCTCCACCCTGGTGCTGCTCAGCACCATCCTGCTGATCACCACCGTCTATGAGACCCTGCTCGGCTATGCCCGGCGCGAGCTGGTCCAGGTCGTCTCCACCCGCGTGGACGCCAAGCTCAACCTGCACGTGTTCAACAAGCTGCTCGGCCTGCCGCTGGACTACTTCGAGAAGACCCCCGCCGGCCAGACCACCTACCGCCTCAGCCAGGTATGGAAGATCCGCGACTTCCTCACCGGGAAGCTGATGGGCACCTTCCTCGACATGTTCACCCTGATATTCCTGCTGCCGCTGCTGTTCTGGATGGAGCCGACGCTGGCCTGGATCGTGCTGGTGTGCGCGGTGGTGATCGCGGGCGTCATCCTGCTGTTCCTGCCTTCGCTGCGCAGCGTCGTCGGCAAGCTGACCAACTCGGAGTCGGAAAAGGGCAGCACCCTGGTCGAGACCGTGCAGGGCATCCGCACCGTGAAGTCGCTCGCCCTCGAGCCGCAGCGCCGCGCCGAGTGGGACCAGCGCGTCGCCGTCGCCGGCAACCTGAAGCTCAAGGCCGGCCGCCTGGCCAACTGGCCGCAGACCATCATCACCCCCATCGAGGCGTTCATCCAGCGCGGCATCATCATGGTCGGCGCCTACATCGCGCTGTCGGACAACACCGGCGTCGCGGTCGGCGGGCTGGTCGCCTTCATGATGCTCGGCGCCCGGGTCACCCAGCCCCTGGTCGGCCTGGCCCGGCTGATCGAGGACTTCGAGGAGGTGCGTGCCAGCATCGCCCAGGTCGGCCTGGTGCTGAACAACCCGAGCGAGACCGCCGCCATGCAGGGCGGCCTGCGCCCCAAGTTCGCCGGCGCGGTCTCCTTCGAGGACCTCACCTTCCGCTACCCCGGCAGCAAGCAGCCCGCGCTGGAGCGGATGTCGTTCAGCATCCCCGCCGGCACCATGCTGGGCGTGGTCGGCCGCAGCGGCTCGGGCAAAAGCACCGTCACCCGCCTGCTGCAGGGCATCAACCGCGAGTATAGCGGCTTCCTCAAGATCGACGGCGTGGAGCTGCGCGAGATCAACCTGATCCACCTGCGCCGCAGCTTCGGCGTGGTCTTGCAGGACAACTTCCTGTTCCGCGGCACCGTGCGCGACAACATCACCGCCGGCCGCCCCGGCCTGACGCTGGAGGACGTGATCCGCGCCGCCCGGCTCGCCGGCGCCGAGGAGTTCATCGAACGCCTGCCGGCCGGCTACGACACCTGGATCGAGGAAGGCTCATCCAACCTGTCCGGCGGCCAGCGGCAACGCCTGGCCATCGCCCGCGCCGTGATCGCCGACCCCCGCCTGATGATCCTCGACGAGGCGACCAGCGCGCTCGACCCCGAGAGCGAGGCCCTGGTCAACGCCAACCTGACCCGGTTGGCCAAGGGGCGCACGATGG
>CAXTFY010000060.1:5992-18333 GCA_964243265.1 uncultured Acetobacteraceae bacterium
AGCGAGGCCCTGGTCAACGCCAACCTGACCCGGTTGGCCAAGGGGCGCACGATGGTGATCGTGTCGCACCGGCTGTCCTCGCTATTGGACTGCGACCTCATCATGGTCATGGACCGCGGCACGGTCGTGGACATCGCGCCGCACAAGGTCCTGGTGGAGCGCTGCGCGATCTACAAGATCCTATGGGGCCAGCAGAACCGCCACATGGACGGCGGCATGGGCCGCGTCAACACCCCGGCGCCGCGGCTGGCCCAGGGTGACTGATAGGCTGGGCGACTGATCGCCTGAACTGACGAAGTGGCCGGTTGGCTGGGCCATCCCCGCCGCACGGCTGGACGATAGGAGTTTTCCATGGCTGGACTGACCATCCGCAAGGCGACAGCGGCCGACGCGATGCAACTGCCCTCGCTGCTTGAGTTCCACTCGCCGTCCCTGGCGCTGACCCATGCCCCCGTGATCGGCGCGGCGCGTGGCACGATCTGGGTGGTATGCTCGCTGGCGGCGGCCTGCGTGGCGGCGGCGGCGCTGATCCCGATCGACAAGGTGGTGACTGCGCCGGGCAAGATCGTCGCGCAATCCCCGACCAGCGTGGTGCAGCCGCTCGAGACCGCCATCGTGCGCAGCATCGCCGTGCGGGAGGGGCAGACGGTGCATAAGGGCGACCTGCTGGCCCGGCTGGACCCGACCTTCGCCACCTCGGACGCCGCCGCCCTGCAAAGCTCGGTCGGCAGCCTGGAAGCCGAGGTCTTCCGCCTGCAGGCGGAGGCATCGGGCCGGACCTACACGCCGACCGACAACGGACCGATGGCGCTGCTGCAGGGCGCGATCTTCCTGCAGCGCCAGGCCGAGCGCGGCTTCAAGATGGAGAACTACGCGCAAAAGATCAGCAGCCTGCAATCCCAGGTGCAACGCGCGATGTCCGACCAGGCCGGCTATGCCGACCGCCTCAAGGTCGCCGAGACCGTAGAGCAAAAACGCGCCGAGTTGGAGCGCCTGCAGGTCGGCAGCCAGCTCAACCACTTGCAGGCGACGGACAGCCGGATGGACGTGAAGCAGAAGCTGGACAGCTCCATCGCCCAGGCCACGCAGGCCGCCCGCGACCTGCAGGCAATGATGGCCGAGCGTGACGGCTACAACCAGCAATGGCGCGGCCAGGTCGGCCAGGACCTGACCGACGCCAGCCGCAAGCTCAGCGACGCCAAGGAGAACCTGACCAAGGCCGTGCTGCGCCGCCAGTTGGTCGAGCTGCGCGCCGACCAGGACGCCATCGTGCTCACGGTCGCCAAGCTGTCGCCGGGATCGGTGATGCAGTCCGGCGAGCAGTTGATCACCCTGGTGCCGCTCAACGCCGAGCTGGAGGCGGAGGTCAACATCGCCGGGCTGGACGCCGGCTTCGTGCACTCCGGCGACACCGTGACGGTCAAGCTCGACACCTTCCCCGCCGCCCAGTACGGCTCGGTGGAGGGCCAGGTGCAGACCGTCAGCCCCGACAGCTTCACCAGCAACCCCGACGAGAAGGTGCGCGGCGCGGCCCCGCCCGGCGGCCCCAACTCGGCCACGGCGTTCTACCGCAGCTACGTCTCGCTCGACACGATGAAGCTGCACGACACCCCGGCGAACTTCCGCATGGTGCCCGGCATGCCGGTCACGGCCGACATCAAGGTCGGCAAGCGCACCCTGGTGTCCTACCTGCTCAGCCGCGTGCTGCCGGTGGCGATGGACGGGATGCGCGAACCATGAGGCCAGCCGTCCCAGCGCCGCATCGCTGCCAGGCGCATCACCGTCAGGCGGGCCGCCGCTGGTGAGCAGCTTGCTGGGCCGCGTCAAGGTGGCCGTCACCCCGGCCGCCCGCCTGCGCCGTGCCATCAGCCAGGCCGACGCCGGCGAGTGGGCGCAGGCGTTCCCCGTGCTGGCCAAGGCCGCACAGCGTGGCGACCCGCAGGCGCAGTTGCGCATCGGGCGCGCCTACCTGCAGGGCACCGGCGTCCCGGCCAGCCGGCCGATGGCGGTGCAGTGGCTCGAGCAGGCAGCCGGCGCCGGCCTGCTGGAGGCGCAGATCTCGCTGGCGACGCTGTACTTGACCGGCGCCGGCGTGGCGGACGCCAGCGCCGCCTCCGGGCTGTTCGCGGCGAACGACCCTGGTAAGCCCGACTACGACAAGGCATCGCACTGGGCCAAGCAGGCTGCGGGGCAGGGGTCCGGGGAGGCGCTGGCGCTGCTCGGCTACATCGCCGCCTCCGGTCCCGAGGACCGGCGCGACTTGCCCGCCGCCGACCGCTTCTATGAGCAGTCGGCGAACTTGGGTTGCGCCCAGGGCGCCCTGGGCCACGGCATGGCGCTGCTGCGTGTGGCGACCAACGACGCGCAACGCCAGGAGGCCGCTGTCAACATCGGCAAGGCGGCTGCGGCGAACCTGCCCCTCGGCCTCTACCTGCTCGGCGTGATGCTGGAGTCCGGCACCGGCCTGCAGACCGACCTGCCCGGCGCGGCGCAACTCTACCGCCGCGCCGCCGAGCGTGGCGCCCGCTCCGGCATGGCCCGCTGGGGCCTGGCGCTGCTGGAGGGCCGCGGGGTGCCGCGCGACGTGGTGAACGGCGAGTCCTGGCTGCGCCGTGCCGCCCTGCAGGGTGATCCCGAGGCCGCCGCCATGGTGGGCGACCTATACGCCAAGGGCGGCGACCTGCCGCCGAACTACGCCGAGGCCGCCGCCTGGTTCACCCGCGCGGCGGAGGCCGGGCACGGCGCCGCCGCCCGGGCGTTGGGAATGCTGCACCTGACCGGCGCCGGCATGGCCCGCAACCCCGACGAGGCCGCCCGCTGGTTCCGCCTGGCAGCCGAGCGCGGCGTGAAGTCCTCGCAGGCCGACCTGGCCAACCTGGTCCTGCGCGGCGCCGGTCAGCCGGAGGACCGCGTGCGGACCCGCGAGTGGTTCGAGGCCGCCGCCGACGCCGGCGACCTGGTGGCGGCATTCAACTTCGGCGTCTGCCTGGCCCAGGGCGTTGGCGTCGAGCGCGACGACGTGCGGGCCGCGCATTGGCTCCGCAAGGCCGCCGACGGCGTGGTGAACGCGCAGTATTGGTATGGCCGCATGCTGGCAGAGGGCCGCGGTGTCCCGGCCGACCCGGTCGAGGGCCGAGACTGGATACGCCGCGCCGCCGAGAAGGGCATGCCCGACGCCCAGACCGCCTATGCCGAGATGCTGGTGAACGGCCGCGGCGGACCCAAGGACATGGTGGCGGCCCAGGCGCTGTTCCGCGCCGCGGCCGAGAAGGGCCACATGGGCGCCGAGTTCGCCATGGGCGCCCTGCTCGGCGGCGGGCACGACGTCGCCGTGGACCGCCCGGCGGCGCAGACCTGGTTCCGCAAGGCCGCCGACAAGGGCCACCCCTATGCCCGGCTGATGCTCGGGCGCTATTTGGCCCGCGGCCTGGCCGGCGAGCAGGATCTCGCCGAGGCCCGCCGCCTGCTGGAACAGGCGCGCGACGCCGGCACCGTCGAGGCCGCCGAGGAGCTGGCCCGCCTGCCGCCAATGCAGGTGGCCTCCGCCGATGCGCCGGAGCCGCGCGTCGCCGCCCAATAGCCTGCCGCACGGGCAGGGCCAGTGAGGCGCACAGCCCCGGATGCCCCGCCACTCGATGTGCAGGCGCAATCCGGGCCGCGCCAAACCCAAGACGGCCAAACCCACGACGGCATGTGGCAGTCGCTGGTAGAGGACGCCTGGCGCCGCAGTCAGGACGCCGCCGCAACGGGACAGCCCGCCGCCGCGCTGGCCTGGCTGGAACGGGCGCACCGCATGGCGCCGGGCAACGGCGCGGTCGCCGCAGCGCTGGCCGGCGCCCTGCTGCAGGCCGGCGACCCCGCCCGAGCAGCCGCCCTGTTCCGGCCGCTGGCCCACCGCGACGGCATGCCGGAGGCCTGGGCCGGCCTTGCGGCGAGCCACCGCCTGCTGGGCGAAGCAGAGCAGGCAGCCGAAGCCATGGCCGCCGCCCTACGATGCAGCGTGCCATCGCCGCTGCTGCCCGGCATGGGCGCCGCGATCGCCGCCAACGCCGGCTTACCCGGCTGGTGCGGTCTGGACGGTGACGGCGTGCTGCATGCCGGGCCCACCCGCCCTGGCCGGGTCCGCCTGGACGACGCGCCCATCCGCCTGGCCTGGACCGGTCGCCGCGCCCGCCTGCCGCCAGCGTGGACCGTCGCCCGGCTGGTGCACGTCGAGGGTTACCTGGGCAGCCCGCTCCCGGTCGCGGCGTTCCTGGCAGTGGAGGGCTTCGTCGAGGCCCGCGACGGCGGCGTGGCTGGCTGGGCCTGGCACCCCGCCGACCCCTCTCGCCGGCCGACCCTGGTCCTGGCCAGCAGCGCCACAACGCTCAGCATCTCTGCAACCGAGCCAGCCAATGGCGTGCTGCTGCAGCGCCCAATGGCGCGGCCCTGGGCGTTCTCCGTCCCGGCGTCCGCCTTTGCCGGCCAGGCCGGTCCCGTGGCGGTGCGCGGCGCCGACGGGCGTCACCTGCTGGGCAGCCCCGTCGATCCCGGACTGGAGCGGCGCGCGGCGGCGGCCCTCGCGCGGGCAGTGCGGGATGGCGCCATGCCCGCCTGGGCCGATGCGGGCGGCGACTCCCCCGCCGTAGCCTCGTCGCGACCAGCCGTGGATGTCGTCATCCCCGCCTATCGCGGCCTGCAGCTGACCCTGGACTGCATCGCCGCCGTCCTGGCGACCGTGCCGCGGACGACGCGCGTGGTGGTGGTGGACGACGCCTCTCCCGAGCCGAACCTGGCCGAGGCGCTGCAGGCCCTGCACCGCCAGCGCCGCATCCGCCTGATCCGCCACGGTGAGAACCTCGGCTTCCCCGCCGCGGCCAACACCGGGCTGCGCGCCTGCGCCGGACGGGACGCAGTGCTGCTGAACAGCGACACCCTGGTGCCCCCGGGCTGGCTGGAACGGCTGCGTGCGGCGGCCTACGCGTCGCCCGACATCGGCACCGCCACGCCGCTGTCGAACGACGCCACCATCCTGAGCTACCCCGACCCGAATGGCGGCAACCCAACCCCCGACGCCGCCACCGTTGCCGCGTCCGACGCCCTGGCCCAGGCGGTAAACGGCGGCGCGGTGGCCGACCTTCCGACCGGCATCGGCTTCTGCCTATACCTCCGGCGGGACTGCCTCGACCAAGTCGGCCTGTTCCGCGAAGACTGCTTCGCCCAGGGCTACGGCGAGGAGAACGACCTATGCCTGCGCGCCCGGCACCTGGGCTGGCGCAGCGTGGCCGCGCTGGGCGTCTTCGTCGGCCACGTCGGCGCCGCCTCCTTCGGCGATGCGCGCCGCCACCTGATCGCCCGCAACCTGCGGGTGCTGAACCGCCTGCACCCCGGCTACGACGCGCTGGTGGCGGCGCACCAGGCTGCCGACCCGCTCGCCCCGGCCCGCCGCCGCATGGACGAGCAACGGTGGGCCGCAGGCCGCCACCCCGCCGGAGCCGTGCTCCTGATAACGCACGGCGGCGGCGGCGGCGTCGAGCGCATCATCGCCGAGCGCTGCGACGCCCTGACGGCGGAGCGCCGACGGCCAATCGTGCTGCGCCCCATCCCAGGCGGATGCCGCGTGGACACCCCAGGCGCCGAGTTCCCCAACCTGACCTATGCCGTGCCCGGCGAGCTGCCGGCGTTGGCCAGGCTGCTGCGGCCCGACCGGGTGCGCCATGTGGAGGTGCATCATCACCTCGGCCACCAGCCCGGCATCGGCGCCATCGCCACGCTGCTGCGTGCGCCCACCCACGCCTTCATCCATGACTACGCCCGGTTCTGCCCACGCATCGCGCTGGTCGGCACCAACCGGGGCTACTGCGGCGAGCCGGACATCGACGGCTGCGAAGCCTGCATCGCCGACCTCGGCAGCAAGCTCAAGGACGGCCTGGCGGTGCCGGCGCTGATCGCCCGTTCCGCCGCCGAACTGGCCGCGGCGGACCTGGTGATCGCCCCCTCGGCCGACGCCGCCAAGCGCATCCACCGCCACTTCCCCGCCGTGCGCCCGGTGGTGCGCCCCTGGGAGCACGACGCCGCCCTGCCGCCACCCGATGCCGTAGCACCCGATGCCGCAGCGCCCCATGCCGCAGCATCAGGCGCCACGCGCCACGTTTGCATCATCGGCGCGATCGGGCTGGAGAAGGGCTACGACGTCCTGCTGGACTGTGCGCGAGACGCCCGCCGCCGCCGCCTGTCGATTCGCTTCACCGTGGTCGGCTACACCAGCGACGACGAGCGGCTGATGTCGGCCGGCCCGGTCTTCGTCACCGGCGAGTACCAGGACGCCGAGGCGGTCGCGCTGATCCGCGCCCAGGCCGCCGACCTGTGCTTCCTGCCGTCAGTATGGCCGGAAACCTGGTGCTTCGCGCTCAGCCGCGCCTGGCAGGCGGGCCTGCAGGTGGCCGCCTTCGACCTCGGCGCCCCGGCGGAGCGGTTGCGCGCCACCGGGCGGGGCTGGCTGTTGCCGCTGGGCCTGCCGCCCGCCGCGGTGAACGACGCGCTGCTGCGGCTGCCGCGGGGCAGGGCGGCTTGCACGGCGTCGCCGCCCGTCGCTATGGTCGTTCCGGTACCGCCAGACGCAGCCCGCCCGCAGAACTCCCCGCGAACCTCCCCGCGGAACTCAAAGAGAACCTGATGTCCGACGTCGCCAAGCAGTCCGCCACCAACCCGATCACCGAGTTGAAGGTCTCCGGCCACCTGATGACAATGGAGGAGGGCCTGTTCTGCGTTTACAACACCCCGGGATCGGCGTCGCCCGACGCCGCCACCGGCCTGCCCGGCGTGCGCCTGACTGCCGCGCCGGGGCAGGGCGGCTTCAACGGCCGGGTCAGCATCAGCGGATTCGGCAGCGACGGCTGGCTGGCGGGCGACGATGGCGCGGCGCTGGTGCGCATCCTCGGCGGCGCGGCCCAGGTGCTGGTGACGGTGTACCAGGCGGCCGACGGCGCGCACGACGCCCCAAAGCTGCAGGTGATCCGCCTGACGGACGGGACGGCAGCCCAGGCCACGACAGCAACCGCAACGGTATCCACGGTCGCGACCGAGCAGCCGGCGCAGCCGGTGGCCGGTCCGCCGCTGGAGGTCGCCGCGCACATCTATGGCCGTGGCGACGTGGGCGGCCGTCTCGGCGACTGGATGGGCGACCCCGGCAGCAAGCGCTGGATCGAGGGCTTCGGCCTGGCGCCCAGCAGCGGGGTCGCCGCCGCCGACATCGAGTACCAGGCCGTGCTCGGCCGCGGCTGGCTCTCGCCATGGGCGGAGGGCGGCCAGTTCTGCGGCAGCCGGGGCATGTCGCTGCCAATCCTTGGGTTGCGGGTCCGGCTGCGCGGCGCCGCGGCGGCGTCGTACAAGGTTGCGGTCTCGGCGACGTTCGTGGACGGTGCCAAGGTCGGCCCGGTCACCGACGGCGCCGCCTGCGAGGCGCCCAGCCTATCGCCCTTGGAAGCGTTCAACGTCAGCCTCCATCCGATCGGGCAGGCCGCGGCAGCCCCGGCGGCACGGCGCATGGCGGGCACCCGCGGCGCCGCGCCTGCCCCGGCGCCGGCCATCCAGGCCCCCGAGCCAGCCAAGCCAGCGAAGCGGGGCAAGACGCCCGCCCTGGCCGCCACCCCGCCCGAGCCGCAACCGCCCGCCAAGCCCGCCCGGCGCTCCAAGGCGTCCGCGGCGGCAGCGATGCCGCCGCCGTCCCCCAATCTGCAAACGCCCAAGCCAAAGAAGCCCGACCTGCAGCCTACCCCCCCCCCCCCCCCCAAGCCCACCGCAAAGCCGCCCGCCAAGCGCACCCCGGCCACCACCCGGCGGCGCTGACCGCACCCCCCGCGGCGCAGGGCAGCGCCGTTGCGGTTCCTGTTCGTCCACCAGAACTTCCCGGGCCAGTTCCTCCACCTGGTCCGCCACCTGGTGCGGGCGCAGGCGCACGATGTCGTCTTCATCACCGAGGAGAACGGCAACGCCATCCCCGGCGTCCGCAAGGCCACCTACCGGATGCCGCCCTCGCCGCGCCCCGACACCAACCGCGACGCCCAGGAGTTCGAGGCCTGCATGATCCGCGCCCAACTGGTCGCGCATGTCGGCGGCACCCTGAAGTCGCTCGGCTTCCGCCCCGACATCATCATCGGCCACCACGGCTGGGGCGAGCTGCTGAACATCCAGGACGTATGGCCGGATGCGCCGGTGCTCGGCTACTGCGAATTCTACTACAACATCAGCGGCTTCGACGTGAACTTCGACCCGGAGTTTCCCTCCCCCGTCGAGACCCTGCCGCGCATCCGCGCCAAGAACGCCATCAACCTGCTGGCGCTCGCCAACCCCGGCCACGGCCAGACCCCGACGCTGTTCCAGCACGGCTCCTACCCCCCCTGGGCGCGGCAGGCGATCACCGTGCTGCCCGAGGGCGTGAACCTCGAAACCTGCCGCCCCGACCCGGCCACCCGCGCCACACCCTTCGGGCTGCCGGGCTTCGAGGTGCTGCCCGGCCAAAAGCTCGTCACCTACGTCGCCCGCGACCTAGAACCCTACCGCGGCTTCCACATCATGATGCGCGCCCTGCCGTCCCTGCTGCGGCAATGCCCTGACGCCAAGGTGCTGCTGGTCGGCGCCGACGGCGTCAGCTACGGCGCACGCCTGGTGGACATGACCTGGCGCGAGTGGCTGATGCGCGAGGTCAGGCCGCACCTGGACGAAGCCCGCGTCCACTTCTGCGGCCGGCTGGACTACGCGACCTACCTGCGCGTGCTGCAACGCTCGGACGCGCACGTCTACCTCACCTACCCCTTCGTCGCATCCTGGTCCCTACGGGAGGCGTTGGCCTGCGGCTGCGCCATCGTCGCCAGCGACACGCCACCGGTCCAGGAGTTCGTGTCGCACGGCGAAACCGGGCTGCTGACGCCGTTCTTGGAGCCGCTGACCCTGGCGCGCTCCGTCGCGTCTCTGCTGGAGGACGGCGCCCTTGCCGACCGGGTGCGCGGCGGCGCGCGCCGCTATGCCGAGACCAACCTGCGCATGGACGAGCACCTGCGCCGGTACGGCCGCCTGATCGACCGCCTGACCGACGGCCAGTTCGGCTCGGCCCTGGGCGGCGGCGCGGCTGCGCCCCCATAAGCTCGCCCGGAATGGCCCACCCAGAATAGCAAGCCCAGATTGGCAAACAGCACGCAGCGCAAGCAGTGGTTGCGTTGACGCAAAATGCTGCCACACCGTAAGTTGTGGAAGCGAACCGAGGGTGCAATGCCGACCAAGCTAACCGACGCCCCAACTCAGCCAAGCGATGCCAAGGTGCGGTTCGGCCACATCGACGTGGTCAGCGACACCGTCGTGCGCGGCTGGGCCATCGACCTGACCCAGCGCGATCGTCCGGCTGCCCTGCTTTTGCTGGTGGACGACCACCTGGTCGGCTCCTTCGTCTGCACCGAGGCTCGGCCCGACCTCAATGCCTTGGACCTGCCGGGCACCCGGCTCGGCTTCCAGTTCAGCACCCCGGCGGCGCTGGTCGATGGGCAGCCGCACCGCCTGGCCATCCGGTTCCGCACCGGGGAGGCGTTGACCGTTGACGCCGAGGGACGGGTCCGCGACGAGGCGGCGGTCACGTTCCACCCCACGACCGTGCACGGCGTCGTCGATGGCATGTTCGGCTCGGCGATCCGCGGCTGGGCCTTCCGCACCGAAAAGCAATCGAAGCAACGGACCGGCGGCGTCACCCTGGACGTCTGGGCGCGTGGCGTCAGGATCGGCCGGGTGAAGGCCGGGCTGACCCGTAGCGACGTGGCGGCGGTGCATGGCTGCGAGCCGCATTGCGGCTTCCTGTATGCCGTTCCGCCGCGCTTCCGCGACGGCCGCCCCTTCGTGGTCGAGTTCCGTGCCGCGCCGGAGGGCACCCACCTGGAGGGCAGCCCGTTCACCGGCAGCGTGCTGGTCCGCGACAACGCCGACCGCCTGCTCGACATGTATGCCAAGGTCGAGGCGCTCTGCACCCAGCTCTACTCCCTGAAGGACCAGCTCCGGCAGATCACCGCCGCCGACGAGCACGCCTTGGACAGCTACAACGCCTGGGCGGAGCCGTACTTCGGCGCCCTGCGCGCCCGCCTGGTCGCCGAGCGGCGCGGCCCGCGCTATGCCGGGCTGATCGGCGACGCGCCGCCCAAGGTATCGGTGATCTGCCCGGCGTACAAGCCCGGCCTCGCCGACTTCGTCCACGCCATCGACAGCGTGCGGCGGCAGACCTGGGCCAACTGGGAGCTGATCATCGTCGATGACGGCAGTCGGTCGCCGGTGCTGACCCAGGCCATCGAGGAGATGTGCGCCGCCGACCCCCGCATCCGCGCCGTGCCGCACCGCCGCAACCAGGGCATCAGCGCCGCCACCAACACGGGGATCGACGCCGCCACCGGCGCCTGGGTGGCGCTGCTCGACCACGACGACCTGCTGGTCGATACCGCCCTGGAGGTGATGCTGCTCGCTGCCGCCAACACCGGCGCCACGGTGCTGTACTCCGACGAGGACAAGATCGACCGCTCCGGCAACCTGCAGGAGCCGCACTTCAAGACCGACTGGAACCCCCGCCTACTGCTGGGCTACAACTACGTCTGCCACCTGCTGATGGTCGAGGCGCAGACGTTGCGCGCCGTCGGGCCGCTGCGCCCGCAATACGACGGCGCACAGGACCACGACCTGGTGCTGCGGCTGTCGGAGGCCGTGCCGGCCATGGCGATCCATCATGTGCCGGAGGTCCTGTACCACTGGCGCAAGACGCCGGGATCGACCGCGGCGGCGCAGTCCGCGAAGTCCTATGCCGTGGAGGCCGGCCGGCACGCCGTGCAGGACCACCTGGACCGCCGCGGCCTGCCCGCGGTGGTCGAGGCGCCGTCCGGGTCCACCCTGTACGACGTCCGCTGGCGGTTCCGCGCCGAGCCCAAGGTGTCCATCCTGATCCCGTTCAAAGACCAGGCCGCCACGACCCGGCGCTGCATCGAGTGCGTCCTCGGCGTGACCGCCTACCGCAACTATGAGGTCGTGCTGATCGACAACTGGTCCACCAGCCTCGACGCGGCGAAGCTGGTGGCGGAGGTCAAGGCCGATCCGCGGGTGCGGGTGCTGCGGGTCGAGGAGGACTTCAACTACTCCCGCCTCAACAACGGCGCCGCCGCGCAGTTGGAGACCGACCTCCTGCTGTTCCTGAACAACGACGTCTTCGTCGAGCAGCCCGACTGGCTGCGGCTGATGGTCAACGAGACCCTGGCCGACCCGCATGTCGGCATCGTCGGCGCCAAGCTGATCTATCCCGATCAGACCGTGCAGCATGCCGGCGTCGTGCTGGGCGTTGGCGGCGTGGCCGATCACCCGTTCCGTTACGACCGGCGCAACGATCCCGGCTACTGCTTCCGGGCGGTGTGTGCGCAGGACGTGTCCGCGGTGACGGCCGCGTGCATGCTGTGCCGGGCGGATGCGTTCCGCGCGGTGGGCGGCTTCGACGAGGCGAACCTGCCGGTCGCGTTCAACGACGTGGACCTGTGCCTGCGCGTCGGCCAGGCCGGCTACCGCATCGTGATGACCCCTGCCGTGGTGGTCGAGCACCATGAGAGCCTGAGCCGCGGCGACGACCTGGCCGAGCACAAGCTGCCGCGCTTCTACGGCGAGAACCAGGTGATGTGGGACCGCTGGCGCCCGTTGCTTGAGGCCGACCCGTTCTACAACCCGCACTTCTCGCATGAGACCGGCCTGTTCGAGAAGCTGTCCTCGGCGTCGCTGACCCCTGCCCGGGCGCCGTCGCTGCTGCGGGCGCCGCTGCCGCGGGCGGCGCTGCCGCCGGGCGAGCGCTATCCGGAGCCGAGCGAGCCGAGGCAGCAACCGCTGCGGCGCCCCTTGCAGCCGCGTGCGCCTCGCAGGCCACCGCAGGCGGCCACGAGCACGGCACAGGTACGATGACGCGTCCCAGCGCATCACGCGGCGGACATCGGTGCCGGACGAGACGCAGCCCGGGACGGGCATTCCCCATCGCGTGACGCTGTTCCGGCACGTGAACGGCTGTGCTAGCGGACAGTTTCCGAAGCAGGCTGCGGCTCTGTCACAAGCTGCGCCGCCGGTGCCTATCCATGGCGTCGCATTGAACCGAAGGCAGCCATATAGCAAGTGGGACGTATGCCATGGATCGGAATAGGTTTGAGCTTCGCGCCCCATCCAACCAGACGATTGCGGACATCTTCCGCGGGGGTTGGGCCACGGATCTCGCGACCGTTTGCGGCGTGGTGGGAACCGGCTCAGCCGGGCTGTTCGAGGACCCCCGCATCGGAATGGCGGCGTCCGTGCTTGGTCAGAACGGCCGGTTT
>CAXTFY010000061.1:0-18318 GCA_964243265.1 uncultured Acetobacteraceae bacterium
CACGCCGCAAGCATGGCTCGCAATGACGGGGTTGCTTCACTGGTGGCAGCCGTGGGCGTCAGTCGAGGGCATCGACGTACTCCCGCCGATGGAAGGCGCCGCCCGTTGGGCGGTCTCGGCGCCGGGCCATGGTGGCGTCAGCATCCACCTCGTCCCCGCGCACGACCACGCCGTAGTGCTGCAACGCCGCTGCCTCCGACACGAAGCCGTCGAGCACGTCGCCCAGCACCGCATCCACCGGGCGGTCGAAGGGGTGGCCGTGGCCGCCGCCGCCGCCGGTCTCCAGCAGCAGCACGTCGCCGCGCACCAGCACGTTGCCGTCCGACAGCGGCGCCAGCACGCGCTCCGCCGGGGTGCCTGGGTTCACCACGGCGCGGCCTGATCCGCCGCCCATGCCGCCCGCGACGCCCCAGGGCGGGTGCGCCACGCTGTCGATTCGCATCGCCAGCACGGCATGGTCGGCCAGGATGTCGTACTCCCGCACCAGGCCGCACCCGCCGCGCTGCCGCCCGGGGCCGCCGCTGTCCCGGCTGATGGCGTAGCGACGCAGCCGCACGGGGTAGCCCAGCTCCAGGAACTCGACGGGGTAGTTCTCCTGCGCGACGAAGTAGACGGCGTCGATCCCATCCGCATCCGGCCGTGCGCCGTAGCCGACGCCGACGCCGTCCGACATCAGGAAGGGCTGCCCTCCGGCGGTGCCGCGCAGCAGCAGGATGACGTAGGCCGAGTGCGCCGCCGGGGCCGCTCCGCCCGCCACATTCACCAGGCCGTTCAGCGCGGCCAGCACGCGCATCATCGTCAGGCCGCGCAGGCCGAGCGGGGCGGGGAAGCGCGGCTGCAGCAGGGAGCCTTCGCGCAGCAGCACCTCGTCCAGCGCGGCGGGTCCGCCGGCGTTGCAGACCTGGGCGGGGTCGGCGCCCAGGAAAAATAGGCCCAGCGCGGTGCCGGGGACGTGCGGGTTCATCAGGAAGTTGACGGGGCCGCCGGCCTGGTCGTCCGTCGCCGTCGCGTCCAGCACGAAGCGGTCGTCCGGCGTGCGGGTCAGCGCGAAGCGGATGCGGTAGGGGCCGCCGCCTTGGCCGTCGCTGTCGATCACGTCGGTGAAGCGGTGCGTACCCGGCGCGAAGGTTTCCCGCAGGCGGCGGCGCACCGTCGCCTCGGTCCGCGCCAGCAGTTGCCGCAGGGCGTCGGCCAGCACGGGGGGGCCGAACCGGGCGGCGATCTCCTCGGTGCGGCGGACGCCCAGGGCGACGCTGGCCATGAGGGCGCTGGTGTCGCCGCGGCTTTGCGCGGGGTAGCGGGAGTTGCGGTGGAAGATCTCCAGCGCCGCCTCGTTCACGACGCCCGCGGCGGCCAGGCGGGTGGGCGGGATGATGATGCCCTCCTGGAAGATGTCGGTGGTGTCCGGGCTGATAGAGCCGGGCCGCAGGCCGCCGATGTCGGCGAAGTGCGCCCAGCCCATGACGAAGGCGCACAAGGCCCCGTCTTGGAACACCGGGGCCAGGAACACCTGGTCGTTGCTGTGCGACACCGCGCCCTGCGAGCCGTAGCAGTCGTTGAACCAGTAGAGGTCGCCGGGCTGCATGGCGGCGGCGGGGAAGCGGGCCAGCACCGGGGCGGCTACGTCGCCGAAGATCGGCACGTTGGAGCCGACGGCCAGGCGCCCGGCGGCGTCGAACAGGGCGGTGTAGAAGTCCTTCTTCTCGCGGATGAAGGCGCTGATGGCGGTGCGCTCCAGCAGCGCCTCCATCTCGGCGTGGGCTGCCCGGATGGCGCCGCGGAGGATTTCCAGCGTGACCGGGTCGCATAGGGCGGCGGGGGGGTGGTCCATCGGCGGAGCGATGCAAAGGCAGGGCCACCGGTTCCTCTGGACGCCCTTGTGCCGGTGACGTGCGCCGGCGACCCGGCGCAGCACGGGCAGCCCGGCCTGGGCTGGCCGGATCCGGGACCGGGCGACGCCGGTGCGGCACGGGGATGTCGCTCGCAGGCGCGCGGCGTAGGGCGCTGCCATGATGTGCGCCTGTCCCTGGCCGGCTGCTTATCAGATGAACTGCGGCGACAATCGCTAAGCAAACCTAAGCAGGCTTGCGCGGCTTGGCACGGCCGCAGGCCATCGGTGTGACAAGCCGCGCAAGCCTGCTTAGAAGGCCAACTGCACCTTCATCGCCCGTGCCCGGTCCCCGGCCAACTCGAACGCCTGGACGGCGCTGGCCATCGGCAGCACCTCGGTCAGCAGCGGCGCCGGGTCGATGCGGCCGGAGCCGATGGCGGCGGCAGCCATGGCGAACTCCTCGCCGAAGCGGAAGCTGCCGCGCAAGGTGATCTCCTTGGCGACGAGGGTGCTGACCGGCAGCGGCGCGTCGCGGCCGATGCCCACCTGGACGATGGTGGCGCCGGGGCGGGCGACGGCAATGGCTTGGACCAGGGCGGCGTTGCTGCCCGAGGCCTCGAACACGGCGTCGAACCAGCCCTTGTCGGGCAGGAAGCGGTCGAGCGCGGCGGGGTCGGTACGGGTGTTGAGGGCGGCGTCCGCGCCCAGGCGCCGGGCCAGGTGCAGGGGAGCATCGACCAGGTCTGTCACGACGACCTCTCCGGCGCCGGCGTGGCGGGCGGCCAGCAGCATGAGCATCCCGATCGGGCCGGCGCCTGTCACCAGCACGCGTGCGCCCAGCAGCGGCCCGGCCTGGCAGGCGGCGTGCAGGCAGACGGCCAGCGGCTCGGCGAAGGCGGCGGAGGTCAGGGGCAGGTCGGGCGGAACCGGCACGGCCTGGCTGGCGTCGCAAACCAGGACCTGGCGGAAGCCGCCCTGGACATGGGGGAACCGCATGGCGCTGCCGAGGAAGCGCATGTCGAGGCAGTGGTTGGGCTGCCCGGCCAGGCAGAACCGGCAGGTGTTGCAGGGGCGGCTGGGGTTCACGGCCACCTTGTCGCCGGGCGCGACGCCGGTCACGGAGGCGCCGGTCTCGGTGACGACGCCGGCGACTTCGTGCCCGAGGATCATGGTCTCGCGCAGGCGGACCGTGCCGAAGCCACCATCCTTGTAGTAGTGCAGGTCGGACCCGCAGATGCCGCCAGCGCCGATGCGGACCGCCACGTCATGCAGGCCGAGGGCGGGGGTGGCGGCATCCTCGATGCGCAGGTCGCGGGCGGCGTGGATGACGACGGCTTGCATGGGGTGCCTTGTTGCTTGTGCCGTGGGCGTCCACTAGGCCCCGGTGTGCGCCTCCGCACAAGACGGGCGCTTGGGGGAAAGCACAGGCGCTGGCGGAGTAGGTACTGACAGAGAAGGGGTTGGCGGACAGTTCACTGCGTATCCGGACAACTTTGAATCAGCGATGCGGCGTTAAGACTTTAAGCAAAGCAGGCCGGTCCACCAAGGCCGGCACTGAAGCGGGGTTTGCTGATCGCAACGTAGAGCAACGAACTTGGGCGGCCGGCGCGCCCCTCAAACCGCTCCATTCGCATTGACCGTAACCGCATACAGCGAAGTCGTCGCGCAAATATAAAGCCGGTTCCGCTTCAACCCCCCAAAACAAAGGTTGGCCACCGCCTCCGGCACCCCGATCTGCCCCAGCCGGGTCCCGTCCGGATGATAGCAGTGCACCCCATCGCCCGCCGCCACCCAGACATGCCCATCCCGGTCGCACCGGATGCCGTCGAACAGCCCGGCCTCGCACGTCGCAAACACCTCTCCGCCGCTCACGGCGCCATCCGCCCCGACCCCGAACCGCCGGATGTGCCGCGGTCCGCCTGCCACATGGCTCACCCCGGTATCGCCCACATACAGCACCCGCTCATCCGGGGAGAACGCCAGCCCGTTCGGCTGCACCATGTCGGTGATGACCGGCGCCGGCTCCCCGCCGGGCACGACGCGATAGACCCAGCTCCCGCCGATCTCCGCCGGCGCCCGGTCGCCCTCATAGTCGGAGTCGATGCCGTACGTCGGGTCGCTGAACCACACCGCGCCGTTCCGCGCCACCACCACGTCATTGGGGCTGTTCAGCCGCTTGCCCGCAAACTGCTGGGCCAGCACGGTGCGGCGGCCGTCATGCTCGATGCGCGACACGCAGCGCCCGCCGTGCTCGCACCGCACCAGGCGCCCCTCCGGGTCCACGGTGTGCCCGTTGGAGTAGCCGCAGGGTTCCTGGTGCACGGCCACGCCCCCATCGGCCTCGCTGTAGCGCAGCACGCGGTCGTTCGGGATGTCGGACCAGTACAGCGCGCGGTGGGCGGGGAAGTAGGCCGGCCCCTCCGCCCAGCGGCAGCCGTCGAACAGGTGGTACATCCGCGCCATGCCATGGATCAGCCGGCGGAACCGGTCGTCGAGCATCTCGACCTCCGGCGTCATTGTGCGAAGTGGCTGCACTGCTGTTCCCCTGACGTTGTCACCCCGTCCGCTGGGGCTACCATCCCAACAGGAGCGCGGCCAGGGGCGTCGGTGGCCGCAGCGGCGCGGTCATCCTGGCGAGGGTGCCGGGGCAGCAATCGAGGGGCCGCCACCGCCGTTGACGGCGGCAATGCGGGCTGGCGGCGAAGTCAGCCCAACGCCTGCTCCAACGCCTCCAGCCCGGCGGCAAAGCTGCACCGGCCGAAGCCGATGCGGAACCGCTCCCCCGGCAGCGCCAGCAGGTCCGACCGGAACACGCTGGACGGCAGCAGCAGCACCCCCGCCGCGGCCATGCGCGCGGCGAACGCCTCAACGCCTTCCGCGGCCTTGTAACGGGGATAGCACACCATCCCGCCATCCGGCGCGCGGCAGTCGAACAGGTCGCCATGCCGGACCAGGAAGGGCAGCAGCCGCGCCAGGTTCGCCTCCACGATGGCGCGGTTGCGGGCCAGGATCACCGGCGCCGCCTTCAACGCGATGCACGCCAACACCTCGCTCGGCCCGGCGCTACAGGTCGAGAGGTACTGCCGGATTGTCCCCAACCGGCCGATCAGCGCCGGGTCGCGGCACGCCGCCCAACCGATCCGCAGGCCCGGCAGCCCCAACCCCTTCGAGGTCGCGCCGAGCGAAACGCCGCGCTCGTATACGTCGGCGGCCTGGGGCAGCCTTGCCGCCGGGTCGCGCTCGGTCCCGCGGTAAACCTCGTCGCTGAGCAACCAGATGCCGCGGCGCCGGCACAGTGCCACCAGCGCATCGAACCGGTCCCGCTCCAACTGCTTGCCGGTCGGGTTGTTTGGGAAGCTGATCGCCAGTAACCGGGTGTTGGCCCGGACTGCGGCGGCAACCCTGTCCATATCCAGCGACCAGCCATCCTCCGCATCCAGCGCCACCCCGGTCACGGAGCACAACCCGAGCGGGATCGTCTCCATCGACTGATAGCTCGGCAGGACGACGATGGCGTGGTCGTCCGGCTGCAACAGCGCGTGCAGGACGGCATACAGCGCCTCCTGCGCGCCGGCGAAGCACACCAGGTCGTGTTCGGTGACGGCTTCGTGCCCTGCCGCCATGGCCGCACGCAGCCAGGGTGCTCCGGCTGGGTCGGTATAGCCCAGCTTGAGCGTCGCCCAGCGTTCCGCGTCCTCGGTGTCGGCCAGCGCCAGCAGGTCTGCCAGCGCCGTCGTCTCGCACTCGGAGGCGCTGAGGTGGTGAGCGGTGGGGGCATGCAGCCGGGACAGGTAGGTGGCCAGCTCCAGGTCGCGGGCCGGGTAGGCGGCGTGGCTGAGTGCGTGCAGGCCGGGTCTGGGTCGGGGCATCGTCCATTTCTGCTGCCGCGGTTGCCGGCACTGGGCCACACGGCCCATGCTGCAATGCGATATTGGCGAAATGGAGGCTGCTGGAAGGTCGCGCCCCTCCAAGCGTGCGCGATGGTGGCGCACGGCGGCGTGGACCTGCGTCTATGGGACGGGATCAGCCAGCCGCAGCACAAATGGCCAGGAACGCCTGCACGAAGTGTTGGGGTGCCGTGCAGCCTCGGCTGAACCTGATTGCGTGCTACCGCAATGCGTTCGGGTTCGTCGCCATGGGCCGGGCACCCCTCCCACCCCGAGGCTACGCTGGCCCGGCTGCCTGAAGCCGCGCCAGCCCGCCGGTCAACGTGGCGTCGGCACGACCTGGCTGCCGCCGCCGGGACTGACGATGGTGCTGGTGCCGTTGCTGTTCGGCGTCATGATGCCGGTGCCGCCATTCGGTCCCACAAGCTGCTGATAGCTTCGGGTTCCACCAACGCTGACATCTGGGCCGCGTGGGGTGCTGATTGCTGGTCTGGGCGAGCCGGTCGATATGGTTGGCGAGGGCCGGGCAATTGGGGCGTTGATATTCTGGGCGTGGGCTGTAAAGCCGAAAGCCAGGACGGCTGCAGTTGCGATCATCGGGGTTTTCATGCTCAGCACCTTTTTCTTTACAGAAGCAGGGCCTCAAGCGCCCGAGCCGCGAACCCGTCGCATCACGACACGGCTACTCGCGTTGGGTCCGCCGCATCAGCAGCCGGGCCACCCCGTCCTGGACCGTCTCCTCACGCTGGTTGAGGATGGTGAAGGCGAGCGTCACCACCCCTTGGTCGCTGCGCCGGGTTGGCCGGGCCTCGCGCACGGTGATGGCGGCATGCAGGGTATCCCCCGCCCGCACCGGACCGCGGAAATCCCATTGCACGCCCAGCAACGCCACCGCCGTCCCATCGATCAGGTCCAGCCGCGACGCCAGGCCGAACGCCATGCCGATGCCCATGGGGCCGTGCGCGATCCGCCCGCCGAACCCGGTCGCGGCGGCGAACACCTCGTCCACATGCAGCGGGTTGTAGTCGCCGGTCAGCCCGGCGAAGCCGATGATGTCGGCCTCCGTCACGGTGCGGCCCGGCGTCGTCCAGGACCGGCCGGGGGTGAACTCGTCATACAGCTTGCCCATGCTTGCGCCCTTATGCGGCTCGTTTCTAGACTTGGCGCAGGTCCCGCCGCCTGATCTTGCCCGTGACGGTCATCGGCAGGTCGTCGCGGAACTCGATGGCGCGGGGGTACTCGTGCGCCGACAGCCGGGCCTTGACGAACGCCTGGATCTCCGCCGCCAGCCCTGGCCCGGCCTCGTGCCCCGGCGTCGGCACCACGAACGCCTTGACGACCTCGCCGCGCACCGGGTCGGGCACGCCGATCACCGCGACCATGCCCACGGCGGGGTGGCGCATCAGGCAGTCCTCGATCTCATCGGGGCCGATGCGGTATCCCGCGCTGATGATCACGTCGTCGTCGCGGCCGTGGAACCACAGGTAGCCGTCCGCATCTGCCCGGCCCACATCGCCCGTCAGGCACCAGCGCGCGCCGTCCGGTCCCTGGCGGAACTTGCGTTCCGTGGCGTCCGGGTTGTTCCAATACCGCAGGAACATCGCGGGGTCCGGCGCGCGTATTGCCAGGGAGCCGGTTTCGCCGGGTGGGACCGCGGCGCCGTCCTCGTCCAGCACCGCGACGTCGTGCCCTGGGATGGCGCGGCCCATGGAGCCCGGCCGCAGCGGCATCAGGGTGGCGCAGTTGCCGACGACGAGGTTGACCTCGGTCTGGCCATAGAACTCGTTGATGGTCAGGCCGAAGGTGGCGCGGCCCCAGTCCAGCATTTCCTCGCCCAGCCGCTCGCCGCCGCTGGCGACGCTGCGCATGCGGGGCGGGTCGCGCGGCGGGGGGACGCCGCGCATGATCTTGAGCGCGGTGGGCGGCATGAAGGCGTTGCGGATGCCGTGCCGGGCGATCAGGGCATAGGCGGCGTCGGGGTCAAACTTCGGCAGGCGGTGGGCCAGCACGGGGACGCCGTGGAACAGGCTGGGCAGCAGCACGTCCAGCAGGCCGCCGGCCCAGGCCCAGTCGGCGGGGGTCCACATGCGGTCGCCGGGCTGCGGGAAGAAGTCGTGCGGCAGCTCGACGCCGGGCAGCATGCCGAGTAGGACGCGGTGGGCGTGCAGGACGCCCTTGGGCTGGCCGGTGGTGCCGGAAGTGTACAGGATCAGCGCCGGGTCGTCGGCGGCGGTGTCGATGGGGGCGTGGGTGGGCGCGGCGCGGGACAGCTCCGTGTGAAGGTCCAGCACGCCGGCTTCGCGTGCGCCGTCGGTGCTCAGGACCAGGCGCAATTCGGGCAGGCGGTCGCGCAGGCCGTGCAGCTTGGCCAGGCCCTCGTCGCCGGTAATCAGTGCGCGGGCGCCGCTGTTGGCCAGGCGGTACTCGATGGCCTCCGGCCCGAACAGGGTGAACAGCGGCAGGGCGATGGCGCCCATGCGATAGGCGGCGAGATGCGCTACCAGGCATTCGGCACATTGCGGCAGCAGGATTGCCACCCGGTCGCCGCGTTGGATGCCGTGGGCCTGCAGGGCGTTGGCGAGGCGGCTGGACATCTCCTGCAGGTGCGCGAAGGTCAGGCGGCGCGGGGTGCCGTCCGGAGCCTCGGTCAGCAGGGCGTCGCCGCCGGTTGCGGCGTGGCGGTCGCAGATGGCATGGGCGATGTTGAAGCGGGGCGGGACCCGCCAGGCAAAGGCGTCGCGCGTTTCGGCATATGTCGGGCGGCGTTCGAGCACGTTGGCCCCCTTGTTTCCTTGCGGCGGAGTGTCGCGCGCCGCGAAACCAGGGGCAAGCTGCCTTCCCCCTCTCCCTCCGGGAGAGGGCTGGGGTGAGGGGAGCCGCAAGAGCGGAACTTGGTGATGCGCGGCTGGGCGCAGGTCCAGCAGGGCCGGAACTTAGTCCTTGTGGCCTCCCTCACCCCGGCCCTCACCCGGAGGGAGAGGGAGCAGGACGCAACCGGCTTGCATTGGCGGGACGGGGCGGGTGTGATCGGACCAGCCGGGGCAGGATCAACCGCCGGGCTGTGGCAGGAGGCTGCACCGATGCGAGCGATCATGGCTGGGCTGGCGTGCCTGTGGCTGGCCGCCTCCGCCCAGGCGCAAACGCCGATCCGCCTGGGCGTGTTGAACGACCAGTCCGGGATGTATAGCGACCTGGCCGGCCCCGGCTCGGTGCTGGCGGCCCGCATGGCGGTGGAGGATGCCGGCGGCACGGTGCTGGGCCGCCCGGTCGAGGTCGTGTCCGGCGACCACCAGAACAAGCCGGACGTGGGCGCTGCCATCGCCGCGCGCTGGTACGACCGGGAGGGGGTGGACGCCATCCTGGACGTGCCCGTGTCCTCGGTCGCCCTTGCGGTGCAGGAGGTCGCGCGGACCCGGCACAAGATCGTCATGTTCTCCGCTGCCGGGTCTTCGGACCTGACGGGCAAGGCGTGCTCGCCGACCGGCTTCGCCTGGACCTACGACACGGTGGCGCTGGCCAAGGGCACCGCGAGCGCGGTGGTGAAGGCCGGCGGCGACACCTGGTTCTTCCTCACGGCGGACTATGCCTTTGGTTACGCCATGGAGGCCGACGCACGCGCCCTGGTGGCTGCTGCGGGCGGCAAGGTGCTGGGGTCGGTGCGGGTGGCGATGGGGACGGCGGACATGTCCTCGCCGCTGCTGCAGGCGCGCAGCAGCGGGGCCAAGGTGGTGGCGCTGGCCAACGCGGGCAACGACCTGATCAACAGCATCAAGCAGGCGGCGGAGTTCGGCATCGTCGCCGGCGGGCAGAAGCTGGCGGGGCTGCTGGTGTTCATCAGCGATGTGAACAGCCTGGGCCTGCAGGTGGCGCAAGGGTTGGAATTGACCGAAAGCTTCTACTGGGACCAGAACGACGCCACCCGCGCCTGGTCCGCCCGGTTCGCCGCGCGGTTCGGCGGACGGGAGCCGACGATGACGCAGGCCGGGGTATACAGCGCCGCCGCGCACTACTTGAAGGCGGTCGCCGCGGTTGGCGGCACCGACGGGCTAGCCGTGGCGGAGCGGATGCGGGCAACGCCGGTTTCGGACTTCATGACCTCGGGCGCCCGCATTCGCCGGGATGGCCGGGTGCTGCGCGACTTCTACCTGTTCGAGGTGAAGTCCCCGGCGGAGTCGAAGGGGCCATGGGACTACTACAAGCTGATCCGCACCATCCCGGCCGAGGAGGCCGTGCGGCCAGAAGGGGAGGGCGGATGCGCGCTGACCCAGGGTTGACTGCCCAGCCCGGCGATGCCCGGGTCCCTGGACCGCATGCTGCGTGAACTATTTGGCGCCAAGGGGACCGGAGCCATCTTGGTCCTGGAGCGGGTTCCCAGGTTCGGCTTACCGCAGAGCACAGGGCGCAGGCCCGCCGCGTTCCAACCCATGCTTCGCGCAGGAGGAGAGCCGATGTTCCCCGATGAGGTAAAGACCTGCTCCCCCATGGACCCGGCCGTCGAGGCGGCGCTGCTGACCCGCCGCAGCGTTCGCGGCTTTACCCCGCAGCCGGTGCCGGAGGAGGTGGTGCGGCGCATCCTGGCCGCTTCCAGCCGTGCGCCGAGCATGACCAACACCCAGCCCTGGCACGTCCACGTCCTGACTGGCGCGGCGCGGGCGCGGCTGTGCGCGGCGGTGCTGGCGGCGCATGAGGCCGGGGAGGTCCCGGAGATGGAATACGAGTACTACCCCGCTACATGGCGTGATCCTTATCTTGGCCGGCGGCGGGATGTCGGATGGGCGCTCTATGGCCTGCTGGGCATCGCCAAGGGCGACCGGGAGGCCACGGCCCGGCAGCATGGCCGCAACTACGAGTTCTTTGGCGCTCCAGTGGGGTTGATCTTCACCATCGACCGGGGCCTGGGGCAGGGGAGCTGGCTGGACCTGGGCATGTTCATGCAATCGGTGATGACGGCCGCCCGCGGCTGCGGACTGGACACCTGTGCGCAGGCGGCGTTCGCCAGCTACCACGCGATTATCCGCCGGCAGTTGGACATTCCCGCCGAGCATATCGTCGCCTGCGGCATGGCGCTGGGCCATGCCGACGCGGCGGAGCCGGCGAACCGGCTGGCGACGCAGCGGGTGGCGGTGGAGGCATTCGCGCAGTTTCACGAGTAGAGGCGCCGCGCCTACTTGGCTCGCGGCCTCGGAACGCAGGCGGGTGCCGCTTGACGCCGGCACCTGGCTGCTGGACGAGCCGCTGCTGTGAGATCAGCGGCCCTCTGCTCTGATCCCCACGATGCTGCATCCAGTCAGGCGCCGTCCTTGCGAGCCGGCTTCGGCGCGGCAATCCAGGGGTGCAAGAGTGGGACCGCAGCCCCTGATCCCTGGATCGCCACGCCACATGCGCGGCCCGCAATGATAGCGGCAGACTTGGTGCGGTGGAATAAGGGTCAGAGCGGATGGCGGTTGGTATCACCTTGGAAATCAGGATAGGAGCGGCAGCCTGACATCCTGCTGACCGCAGCAACCGGCACGGGCAGGACGACCCGCAGGCAATGGCAAGCACAGGCCGTCACGAACGCAGGCAGCATGGCCGGAGGAGCAGCACGAGGAAGGGCCAGCGAGGCCGCTCACCCGGTCATCCCGTTCAAGGCCGGCTGGCGCGTCCGCCGGCGGCGCCACTCCAGCGCCTGCCAGGCCAGCAGGATCGGCACGCCCAGCGCCACGTCGCGCGCCCGCCGCAGCAGGGACACGGCCAGCGCCAGCTCAGCCGGCTGGCCGAACAACGTGCCCACCCCGGCATAGGCTGCCTCCTGCACCCCGGCGTAGCCGGGGACCAGGATGGCAGTGGCCAGCACGGCATGCAGCAGCGCCTCGATGCCGAGCGCATCGGCAAAGCCGATGTCGGCGCCGAGCAGCCGGAACGCGATCCAACTGGCGACGCCGGTGCCGAACCAGGCGAGCAGGTGCAACGCGGTGCCCAGCGCCACGCGCCAGGGCGCCGCATAGATCGCAGCCAACGCTTGCTGGACGGCCGCGGCCTGGGCATCCACGCCGGGCAGCGAACCGCCGAGCACACGGCGGCTCAGCCGCAGCAGCGGCGCCGTGCCCTGCCGTTGCAGCCACATGAACGCAAGTCCGGCCGCCAGCGCCGCGGCCAGGCCAAGGGCCATTGGCAGGATTGGCGTGGCGCCGGGCGACCGCGTCAGCAAAAGGACCACGCCGATCAGCACCAGGCCGATCTGCGCCAGGAACTCGGTGGTGAGGTCCACGACGGTGGACGCGGCCGCTGCGGGCCAGGCCACGCCAGCCACGGTCACCGCGCGGGCGCCCAGAACGAAGCCGCCCACCAGCGAGAACGGCAACAGGCCGCCCGCGGCATCGCGCACCATCCGGCCCCAGATCGCCACCGGCAGCCGCCATGCGTCGCCGGGCGGCAGCAGCACGTACCAGCACAGGCCCAGCAGCGCGAACAGCGCCACCTGCCAGGCGCAGACCGCCGCGAAGCCCCAGCCGCCGACCGCGGCGGTCGCCAGCAGGACGGGCGCGAAGCCGAACCAGCCGATCACCGCCGTGCCAAGCAACAGCCCGGCAAAGCCCAGGCCCAGCGAAAGGGCTTTCATGGGCGTGCAGCCGGCATGGTCCCGGCAAGCGGTCGCGCCATCATCCCCTGCCGTCCGTGACTCGGGCGCAGGGTTGGCCAGAGACCCATTCAGCCGTGATTGCGACAGGCCCGTCGTGGGGCGGCGCACGCAGCGTCACGTCGCCGCCGTCGGCGCGCATGGCGTGGCCGCGCCAGACCACGGCATCGCCGCAGAAGCTGGCGATGATCTCCACAGCGGACAGCACATCCCGGAACGGCAGGAGCAAGCCAGGCGTGGGCATGGCGTGCCCGGCCCGCAGGGGGCGCAGGCCCCGGTCGATCGCCCGCGTCACGCCAAACCGGACAACCCAGGCGATGAGGAAGACGGAGGCTTCCATGCCGCCGCCACCCGAGACCAGGATGGCCAACAGCGCCCAGAACAGCGGGAACTGCAGGATCGACGCACCGAACGCCAGCGGCGCCAAGGCACGGATCGTGCGGGCCCACCGCAGTTCCTGCTGCCAAACGTCCCGTAGGGAGCGCTCCCGCACGGTCATCGCCGGCACCGTCGCTGCCAGCCTGACGGCAAGGCCAAGCTGGCGCACGCGCTGGCCCAGCACGTTGTCGTCCGCCAGGTGCGCCACCAGCCCATCCAGCCCGCCCGCCCGCGCCAGCGTCGTCCGCCGCAGCGCCATGATGCCGCCCAGGCAGTCCTTGCGGCCGATGGCCGCAGCGACCAGGGCGCCGGGCAAGAAGCAATGCGAAAGGTGCATCACGCCGAGCTGGGCTGCAATCCCGGTCGAGGCCGCCACGCCGCCGCACACCGTGGTCACCAGCCCGGTGCCGGGAACCTCCAGCGCCGACACCACCTGCATCAAGAAGTCCGGGCGCACGTGGGTGTCACTGTCGGAGATCACCAGCACGGGGTGCTTGGCGGCTGCCAGCATGTTCATCAGGTTGCTGACCTTGCGGTTCGGCCCGTGCAGCGCCGGGTCGATGACGATGCCGATGTCGCAGGCGGGGAACCTGGCCTGCAAGCGGCGCGCCACGTCGAGCGCCGGGTCGCCGGCGTCCTGCGCGCCGATCAGCAGTTGAAAATGCGGGTAGTCCTGCTCGCAGAACGACTGGATCGCCTGTTGCAGCAAAGGTTCGTCGCCATAGACGGGCTTCAGGATCGTCACGGACGGCACCGTGGCGGATGCGGGGTTGCGGGTCCGGGTGAATGCCCAGACAGCACAAAGCCCCGCGACCGCCTGCATCACGCCGAACGCGGCCAGCAGCATCAGGATGGTGCAGATCACGGGCGCCGGCCGCCAGCTCCCGGTCCCGAACGCCTTTGAACCAGCCTGGCGTAGCTACACGGCAGGGCGGGTGCTGCTGCACCTCCGTGCCTGCTGCGTGTCGTCGCCATGGTTTCCGGCGTGCGTGAATGCGGCAAGGGCATGCTCCGATGAGGTAAGCGCGATGACCACCCGAGGGCGGAACCAGTTCCTGGACGGGAACATCCGGGCCGACGGCCCCGTCGCCCGCGCCGGTTATGCCTGAAGAAGCGGCCACGGTGGCAGGCGATCCTGTGCCGGCCCAGGCACCAGCCTCCGTGTTGGTTGTCCAAACACTACACTTTAGTACGGAAACGGCCAAATCCGCAGCTTCTGCTTGCCAATCCCCCACAGCCGCGCCGGCCCATGCGGCTCCCGGATCAGGCGGTCATACTTGTCTGGAACGAGCTAGGGTCCATCCTTGTGCGATGGCGTCGAGCTTGGCGTGGTCGCGGGTGAAGGTGAGCGGTCCCGGCGGCTTGTATCCCTCGAAGGCATTCGCGGACCAGCCGCCCAGGCGGGCGACGATCCAGGCGAGCCAGGCCAGGCTGTGCGGGGCATGAGGGTTGCGCCGCGGTGCGGCCCTCCACCATGGCGCAGGAGGCGTGCAGCATGGGTTTGTCGCCGTCCGCGGCGGCGTTGCCGAGCGGCTGGCCGGTGCTGGCGACGCGCGCCATGGCGAGCTGCATGGTGCGCACGGCGGCGATCGGCGCCGTGGTGGCCAACTTGACGAAGCGCCGGGCTTCGGGGACCTGCGACGCCTCGACCGCCTTGCCGGCGCTCGTCAGGGTGCGGAACACCGGCTCGAGGCTCCAGCGCGCCCGATACCAGCCCAGCACGGCGTGCGCCTGGTCCAGGCTGTCCCCGGCATGCGTGGTCAGCAGGCACCAGTGCAGGGGCGGCTTGCCCACGGGCGGATCCACTTCGGCGGCATCGGCCACGCGCCGCTCAAGACTTGCCGCCAGGCGGCGACTGGCGGCTGCGGGCCGTGCCAGGCTCACCTCGCCCATCCTAACCTCGTCCAGCCGCAGCGCGAGCGTGGCCGTGTGCGCCGGCCGCGCCCCGCGCCGGGGCACCGCCACCTCCGCCCGGTCCCGCACGGCCCAGGCAGCCGCAGCGGACCTCAGCGTGCCGCCACCCACCAGCGTGCGGTTCTGGCCGGCGCGCACCAGCAGGTGCACGCCCGCGGGCCAGCGGGCAAACGTGTCGTAGCTGTCGCTCTCGGCGTCGCCCACCCCCGTCACCATCCCAGCGCCCTCCAGCACCAAGCCGGCGGCTTCGGCGCCCCGCAGCCAGCGCCGGCTTTCCTTGTCGTCCGCCGCAGGCCCGCCCGTGCAGTTGAGCCCCTGCGCGTCCACCAGGCCCAGGATGCCGCCGTGCCCGGCATCGACCGCCAGCACGGGGTGCAGGAACAGGCTGACGCCCGCGCCGTTGCCCGACGTGCCGGACCCTTGGCGGCGCCGCGTGCTGCCAGCAAAGTGCAGCTCCGTCGTGTCGTGCACCGCCACGACATGCCGGCCCAGCGCCCGCGCCGCCGTCACCTGCCCGCCATGGCACAGCATCTCGTCCGCGCTCACAACGCGGTTGCCCAGGAAACAGCCGAACTGCGCCGCCTGGTTGCGGTCCCGCGCCAGCGCCTGCAATCACACCGTCGGCGACGCCTGCAACGCACCCAGCAACGCCGAACCCACACGGCGCAGCCGCACATCGCCAAACCCACCAAGCTCACCCTCGCCCATCCAACACCATCCCTGCCACGGATCACACAACTCGTCCCGGACAAGTATGGCCGCCGTAGCCCGGAGGGAGGGAGAGGGAGAAGAAGGCTGCTTGGCGTCACCCCGGCGTGTCCGGCTCGATCTCCACCAGCAGGTCGCCGCTGCGCACCGTTTCGCCCGCCGCGCAAGCCACGCGGGTCACGCGGCCGGCCACGGGGGCAGGGAGGCGCATGACGACCTTCATGGCCTCCATCACCACGACGACCTGCCCCTGCGCCACTTGATCGCCCACCGCGGCCTCGACTGCCGTGACCAGGCCGGGCATCGCCGCCGTCACCCGTGGGCCGCCCGCCGCGGCGCTGCTGGTGAACGAGGCGTCGATGGCCGGCACAACCCGCAGCGCATGCGTACGGCCGTGCGCCGACAGCAGCACCTCGCCGTCCCGGCCGGCGGCGGCAAAGCGCACCGCCCGCCCGCCCGCCCGCACCGTTACGAAGCCGCCGGCATGGCTGGCAGCCACGGGAACGCCGTCCACGGTGAACGCATCGGCGGTCCCCATCACCACCACGTCCTGCGCGCCGGCCGGGCCATGCAGCGTCAGGAACAGCCGCGCCGGCCGCCCGGCCGCCTCCGTCAGGCGCAGCCCGCCCAAGGTGCTCCAAGGTCCCGGCGCCGTGCCCCGCTGCGACGCCAGCCAGATTGCCACCGCGGCATTCGACGCTGCATCGTCATCGTCCCTGCCTGCCGTCCAGCCATCGGGGAACACCTCCGCCAGGAAGCCCGTCGTCAGCCGGCCCGCGGTGAACGCGGGATGGGCCACGATGTCGCATAGCAGGGCCTGGTTGCTCGGCACCCCTAGCACCACGAGGCGGTCCAGCGCCGCCGCCAGCCGGGCCACCGCCTCGGCCCGGTCGGGCGCCGAGGCGATCACCTTGGCGATCATGCTGTCATAATACGGCGTGACCAAGGACCCGGCCTCCACCCCGGTTTCCACCCGGATGCCTTCGCCTGCTGGGGGATCGAATCGGACTAGGGCGCCGGTGCCGGGGCGGTAGCCTTGGCCGGGGTCCTCGGCGTTCAGCCGGGCCTCGATGGCGGCGCCGTGCAGCGGGATGGCGTGCTGCGGCAGGGGCAGGCGCTCGCCGCGGGCGACGCGGATCTGCCATTCCACCAGGTCCAGGCCGGTCACCTGCTCCGTCACGGGGTGCTCGACCTGCAGGCGGGTGTTCATTTCCAGGAACCAGGGGGTGTCGTCGCCCTCCTCCAGGATGAACTCGGCGGTGCCCAGGCTGTCGTAGCCGATGGCCCGGCCCAGCCGCACCGCGGCGTCCAGCAGCGCATCGCGGACTGCGGCGGGCAGGTTGGGGGCGGGGGCCTCCTCGATCACCTTCTGGTAGCTGCGCTGGATGGAGCACTCGCGCTCCCATAGATGCACTAGGTTGCCGTGCTGGTCGCCAGCTAGCTGCACCTCGATGTGGCGGGGGCGCTGGATCAGCTTCTCCAGCAGCAGCACGGGGCTGCCAAATGCGGCTTGCGCCTCGGACCCAGCGGAGGCCAGGGCGTCGGGCAGCTCGCCAGGGGCAGCTACCCGCCGCATGCCGCGCCCGCCGCCGCCCGCGCTGGCCTTGACCAGCACGGGGTAGCCGATGGCCGCTGCCTCCGCGGTGAAGCGCTCCACCGACTGGTCGTCGCCGTCGTAGCCGGGCACGCACAGCACCCCGGCGTCGCGGGCGATCCGCTTGGCCTCGATCTTCGAGCCCATGCGGCTGATGCGGGTGGCGGAGGGGCCGATCCAGGTCAAGCCGTTCTTGGCGCATAGCTCCGGCAGCACCACGCGCTCGGACAGGAAGCCGTAGCCGGGGTGGATGGCGTCGGCGCCGCTGGACAGGGCGGCGGCGATGATGGCGTCGGCGTCGAGGTAGCTGCGCGCGGCGTCGGCCGGGCCGATGCGGACGGCGTCGTCGGCCTGGCGGACGTGCAGGGCGTCGGCGTCGGCGTCGGAGTAGACGGCGACGCTGCCCAGGCCCATGCGCCGGCAGGTGCGGATGATGCGGCAGGCGATCTCGCCGCGGTTGGCGATCAGGATGCGCTTCATGTCTGCGTCAAACTGTGGGAACCGGTCTGTCGATGGGCAGCGCAGTCATTGCGGGCCGGCGGCGCGGCAGTCCAGGGGCGGCCAGGATTGCTCCTGCGGTCCCTGGATTGCCGCGTCGCAAGCGCTCCTCGCAATGACGAAGTCCTAGACGGCGTTGCTGGCACCGTCACATCCGGTACACCGGCGCGCGCCGCATGTCGTGCGGCTCGCTGGCGGCCAGGGCCAGGCATAGGCCCAGGACGTCGCGGGTCTGCCCGGGTTCGATGATGCCGTCGTCCCACAGGCGGGCGGTGGCGTAGTAGGGGTCGCTCTGCTCGGTGAACTGGTCGCGGGTCTGTTTGTCCAGGGCGGCGAGTTCCGCCGGGTCGGCCTCGCCGCGCTTGAGGCTGCTGCGGCGGAGTTCGAGCAGCACGTTGCTGGCGACGTCGGGGCTCATGGTGGCGATGCGGGCGTTGGGCCAGGCGAACATGAAGCGCGGGCCGAAGCCGCGGCCGCACATGCCGTAGTTCCCCGCGCCGTAGCTGCCGCCGATGATGACGGTGAAGCGCGGCACCCGGGCGCAGCTTACGGCATAGACCAGCTTGGCGCTGTGCTTGGCGATGCCGCCGCGCTCGGCCTCGCTGCCGACCATGAAGCCGTTGATGTTTTGCAGGAACAGCAGGGGGATGTGCCGCTGGTCGCACAGCTCGATGAAGTGGGCGCCCTTCAGGGAGGATTCGGAGAACAGCGGGCCGTTGTTGGTCAGGATGCCGACGGGGTAGCCGTGCATGTGCGCGGTGCCACAGACCAGGGAGCTGCCCCAATCCGGCTTGAACTCGGCGAACTCGCTGCCGTCCACCAGGCGGGCGATGACCTCGCGCACGTCGTAGGGCACCTTGGGGTCGGCCTCGATGATCCCGGGTATTTC
>CAXTFY010000062.1:0-17682 GCA_964243265.1 uncultured Acetobacteraceae bacterium
TGCATGTCGGCGCGGAATGCCTGCATGTCGGACTTCTGGTGCTGGAACGTGAAGATGACCTCGGCAAACCGGGCGGCAAAGGCGCGGCCGCGTGGCGATGAGCCCGCTTGCATGATCACCGGGTGACCCTGCGGGCAGCGTGGGGTCGGCAACGGGCCGCGCGTCTGCACGTGCTTGCCCGCGTAGTTCGCGTAACGCACCTTGGCCGGATCGGCGAAGGCGCCACTCGCCTTGTCCAGCAGCAACGCATCGTGGTCCCAGCCATCCCACAAGGCCAGGCAGGCCTCGACCGACTCCTCCGCCCGGTCATAGCGGGTGTTGCGGTCGGGAATGCCGGCCATGCCGAAGTTCCGCGCCTCCATGTCGGAGGCGGACGTCACCACGTTCCAGGCAATCCGCCCGGCGCTGAGATGGTCGAGCGAGCCGAGCATCCGCGCGATATGGAATGGATGGTAAAACGTGGTGGACAGGGTGATGCCCAGCCCGAGCCGGCTGGTCGCCCGGGCGACGTAGGGCAGCACCATGAGCGGATCGAGCAGGTTGAGCTGGCCACCGCGGCCCAGGATCGCATCGAACTTGCCCTGGAACGTATCGTACACCCCGGCCAGGTCCTCAAAGAAGCAGGCATCGAACAAGCCGGCCTCCAACACGCGGCCGATATGCTCGTAGCGTTCGGGTTTCAGGATGTCGCCCAGCGGCGCCTCCGGATGCCGCCAGCCGCCATGATGGTGGAAGGTGGGGCCGGTCTTGAGAAAGGCGACCAGGTGCATGTTCCGGCGGGGCATGGCAGCGTCCTCGGTTCGCGCTGGCGTCACGCAATGCATGTGCCAGGCCGGCCTATGCAGGCGGCCACGCCCACCGCCTGCCGCTGATGCGGGCGCACCGCGGTGACGCGCGCCATCCTGCCGCACCGGCACGAGCCGGAACCAGGGCTGCTGGTGGGCATCGGCGGCCTGCGATCATCGATGGGTGCGGCGCTCGCCCGGCCCGTGCCGACCGGGGAGGCGCCGCCGGCGACCCGGGTGCGGCCGGTCCCGCTGCACGGGCCGCAAAGCCTGTGTGCCGCAGCCACCATCGCCTGGTTCGCGCGAACGACGCCGGGCTGCGACAGGTGCAGCCGGCGGGCTTGCGTGCGCCGGGGCGGCCAGCAGCGCATCCTGCCCAAGCCCATCCCGGCCCGGCGTCACCCGCCGGGCAGCCCGCTCCAGCTCAAGGCGACCCATCATGCCGCAAGGGGGCCGCAGTCACCGCCGCCAGCGTCTGATCGGTATGGCGCGGCTGCGCTGGCGGCATGGCCTGGATGCGCGCCACCGGCCGCCCCCACCCCAGGCTGTCCTCCACCAGCACCCGGTCGCGCATCACGAAGCGGCCCCGCACCAGCGTATGGACCGGCACGCCCCGCACCCGCATCCCCTCGAACGGCGTTACCCGCCCCCGCGAGTGCAGCCCGGCCGCCGCGATGGTCGCCTCGCGCCGCAAATCCACCACGGCAATGTCCGCGTCCGACCCCGGCAGCAACGCGCCCTTGGCCGGAAACAGCCCAAAGGCCCGCGCCGGCGCCCCGGCGCTAAGCCGCACATAATCGCTCAGCGACAGCCGCCCCGCGCCCACGCAGGTCAGCATCAGGCTCATCTGCGTCTCCACGCCGGGAAAGCCGCAATCAGCCTGCCAGATATCGCCGCGGGTCTTCTCCTCCGGCGTGTGCGGCGCATGGTCGGTGGCGAGCATGTCGATGGCGCCGTCGGCCAGGCCCCGCCACAGCGCCTCCTGGTGCGCCCGCTCCCGCACCGGCGGGTTCACCCGGATGACCGGGCCAAGTTCGGTGTAGGCCCGCTCATCGAACAGCAGGTAATGCGGGCAGGTCTCCCCCGTCACGTCCACCCCGCGCGCCTTCGCATCCCGCAGCGGCCGCAGCTCGTCGCCGGACGAGATATGCAGGATATGGATGCGCGCCCCCGTCCACTCCGCCAGCACGCAGGCGCGCGACACAGCCTCAGTCGCAACCACCGCCGGGCGGGACGCCAGGTGCGCCAGCGAGTCGTGCCGCCCGGCCTGCACCAACCGCCGCTGCCGCCAGGCCATGATGGACGCGGTCTCCGCATGCAGCGAGATGCGCAGGCCATGCCGGGCGATGATCTCGAAGCCCTCCAGCATCGCCCCGGTCGAGGGCGAGGGCAGGTTGCCGAACGTGTTGCCCATGAAGCACTTGAACGCCGCCACGCCGCCCGCGACCAGGTGCTCCAGCTCGCCGATGTTGTCCTCCGCCAGCAAGCCGTACAGCCCGAAATCCACCCGCGCCTTACGCGCCGCCTCCTGCTTCATCTGCAGCGCCGCCCGAGTGCCGGTCGGCGGGTTCACGTTGGGCATCTCGAACACCGTGGTGACCCCGCCCATCGCAGCCGCGGCAGTGCCGGTGTCCCAATCCTCCTTGTGCGTATAGCCCGGCTCGCGGAAGTGCACGTGCACGTCGATGGCCCCCGGCAGCACATGCAGCCCTGTGGCGTCCAGCACCTCGCGGCTCGGCGGCATCGCGTCCGCGGCGCCGATGGCGACCACCTTGCCCCCCTCAATGGCGACGCTGGCGGCAAAGCTTGCGGCCTCCGTCACCACGGTGCCGCCAAGGATCACCAGGTCGGCGACCCCGCGACTGGCGATCATGGCGTCAACGGGTCCGGTCATCGCATCGCCCCCTACAGCGCGGCCCAGCCGCCATCCACCGGCAGGTCCACGCCGGTGATCTGCCGCGCCGCGTCGGATGCCAGAAACAGGCAGGCGTTCGCCACATCCTCGTCCCGCGTGATGCGGCGCAGGGCATACTCCCCGGCATGCCGCTCCGCCGCCTCCGCCTCGGAGATGCCGAGCCGCGCCGCCATCTCGGGCACCACCCTCTCGCGGAAGCGCGGCCCGTCCACCATACCCGGCGCGACGCAGTTGACGTTGACGTTAAACGGCCCGGCCTCCAGCGCCATCGACTTGGTGATGCCGCGCAGGCCCCACTTGGACGCCGAGTACGCCATCCGCCCGGCCCGCCCCCGCATCCCGAACGTGCCGCCGACGTTGACGATCTTGCCGTCGCGCCGCGCGACCATGCCCGGCAGCACCGCCCGCATCGTGTTGAAGCAGCCGGCCATGTTGAGCGTCACGATCTCGTCGAACTCGGCCCGCGTCGTCTCCCACCCGGTCTTGCCGATGGGACCGGAGCCGCCGGCGACGTTGACCAGCACGTCCACCCGCCCGAACGCCGCCTCGGCCGCCTGCACGGCCCGGTCGCACGCCTCGGTGCTGGTCAGGTCGCAGGCGAGCACCACCGCCTCGGCCCCCAGCGCCCGGGCGGCGGCGGCCACCGGCTCAATGGCCGCCACGTCGCGCCCGGCCAGCGCCATGCGTGCGCCCTCCCGTGCGAAGGCCAGGCTGATCGCGGCCCCCATGCCCTTCGCCGGGCCGGTGATCAGCACCGCCCGGCCCTGCAGCTTCAAGTCCAAGCCCCTGCCTCCCCGCCCATCATTGCCGCCACGCCAGCAGGGCGCGTTCCCCGGCCGGCGTGGCCCACAACACGCACACCGCCACCAGCACCGCAGGGATCGCCGCAGCCCACGGCAGCTCGGTCTCCCGCATGTCGCCCGCGCTGGGGATCAGCATGCCCAGGCCGGGCGCGCCGGTGCCATCATCGACGCAGCGGCCACGCCCGGACGCCAGGCGCCAAGTTTCCATCCGTGGCATCCGGCGGCCGATGCAGCCGTCCCGGTCCGCAAACCCATCCATCGGTTCGCCCCTCCATGGTGCGCGGCACCGCGGCGCGAAGGCACCGCTGCCGCCAAACCTGCCATCCCATCGCCACCTGCGGAACAGGCAACCGGCCCTGGCGATCTAATCGCAGACATACCGCCGGACATGGTAGGGCGCGTCGGCCAGCCCCGGACAGTGGCTGTTGACCACCACAGCCAGCTTCTCGGTCAACAGCTTCACCTCGGCGTTGACCCCCTCCAGCCGCTCGCGCGCCGCCTCCGCCTCGCGCGCCAGCCGGGGCAGGTCGAGCGTGGTCAGCACCCGGTCCCGCACGATCATCGTGCCGGCGACCATGACGTGCCGCACCGCCGTCCCGTCCTCCACATGCACGATCTGATTGACGGTCCAATTATGCGGGATCCAGTTCAGCGCATGCAGGTCCAGGAACACCAGGTCGGCCTGCGCGCCCACCCGGATGGCCCCGCACTCCGCCAGGCCCAGCGCCCGCGCCCCGCCCACCGTGGCGGCATGATAGACCTCCTCCACGGATGCCCACCCGGCGTTGTGCGGCGTCTGCACCTTGGACACCATCGAGGCATAGCGCATCGCCTCATAGACGTTCTGGTTGTCCGAGCAGTTGGCCCCATCCGTGCCGATCCCGACCGTCACCCCCAGGTCCAGCATCCGCCGCAGCGGGAACAGCCCGTTGCCGAGCCGCATGTTGCTGCCGGGGTTGTGCGCCACGCTCGCGCCGCGCTCGGCCATGATCCGCATGTCGGCATCGTCCAGCCAGACGGCGTGCGCGGCGGTGAAGTCCGGGCCGACCAGGCCCCAGGCATCCAGCTCCTGCACCAGGGTCCGCCCATACCGCCGCATCCCGGACACCGCCTGCACCTTGCTTTCGCCGACATGGGTATGCAGCCGCACCCCATGCGCCCGCGCCAATGAGGCACAGCCGCAGGCAAAGCCCGGCGTGCAGTGGTGCGGGATGGTGGGCGCCACCGCCGCATGGATGCCGTCCCCGTTCCAGCGCCAGCCGCGCAGGATGCCGTCGATGGCGTCCAGGCAGGCCTGGCCGTTGCCGGGGCGCAGGCCCTCCACCGCCCGTTGCAGCACCGGCGGCAGGGCGTCCATCAGCCCCGGGATGGCCTCGTAGAACGACAGGTCGGCGACCATGGGCGCCACCACGGCGCGGATGCCGACGCCGGCATAGGACTCCGCCACGGCGTCCATGCCGTCCGCGGTCGGGTAGGGAAACTCGGCGAACAGGTCGTAGGCGGCCGTGCAGCCCTTGAGCGCCATCTCCGCCGCGCAGATCTGCGCCGACAGCTTCTTGTCGGCCAGCGACCGGTTGCCGCCGATCCACGGCGCCGCAACCAGCAGCAGCTCCAGCGTCCAGCGGTCGCCCTGGCCGCGGGCGAGGCCGCCGTGGCTGTGCATATGGGCGTTGACCAGGCCGGGGTGGACGACCAGGCCGGCGGCATCGACCTCCTCTGCGCCGTCCGGCGCCTGGAGGCCCGGCGGCCCGATCTCCCGGATCACGCCGTCGATCACCAGGATGTCGGCGGGTTGGGCGCGGCGCAGCGCCGGGTCGGCCAGCAGCCCCGACCGGATGACCTGCGCGCCCTTGCGTGTGGTCGCCATGTACCCTCCTCAGAACGGGTCGGGCGCGCGGGCCGCCCAGGGGAACAGCAGCCGCTCCGCCGCCTCGGCGATGCTGAACAGCACCATGCCCAGCGCCGCCAGGATCACACAACCGCGCCAAATGCCAGCGGCACATGGAAGGATGCCATCGAGGTCTGGATCAAGCAGCCCAGCCCCTCCTCGGCGCCGACAAACTCGGCAACCACTGCCCGTACCCCCACAGCGCCATGGCCACCTTCAGGCCGGCGAACACAAACGGCACCGCAAACAGCAGGCGCATCAACTTCGGCAGCCGGGTAGCACGGCAGGACCGCGTCAGCTCCGGCGGCGTCGCCAGCAGCCCAGCCACCGACGGCACCACCAGCACCCAGGGCCGCGCCAGGCTTCGCAAGCCTGCTTAGGCCGCCTCGAACAGGTCCTGCGCGAAGTAGCCGCCATCCACCACGCCGCGCGGGCAAGCAAACAGCCCACCACCGACATGCGTCACGAACTGGTTCAGCATGTCGAACTTCGCCATCCGGTCGAACACCTTGATGAACCCGGTGCGCGGGTCGCGCTGGTAGCAGATGAACAGCAGCCCGGCGTCCATCTCCAGCGCGTGACGCCACGGCGGCCAGCGCTCGGCGACCATGCTGACGCCGTTGTCGTAGGAATAGCCCCGGCGCAGGATCTGCGCCCCGTCGTTGTTCACCGGCGCCGCCAGCCGCATGTGCGCGTTCTCGGCCACCACTGGGTTGCCGTCCTCGTCCTCGGCGTCGAAATCGGCCACATCGAACTCGTCCTTGCCGCCAATCGGCGCGCCCGAGGCCTTCTCGCGGCCGACCGTCTGCTCCTGGAACGCCAGCTTCATCCGGTCCCAGTGTTCGAGCGCAATGCGGATCGGGCGGGCGACGACGTACGACCCGCCGTTCATCCAGGGGCCGCCCTCGTCCTGCACCCATACGAACCGGTCGAGCGCCTTCGGGTCGGAGACGGCAACATTCGCCGTGCCGTCCTTGAAGCCCATCAGGTTGCGTGGGGTCACCTTCGGGTCATAGCCCGGCACGAAGCCCGCCTGCACCCAGCGCACGGTGGCCACCCCGTCGGCCAGGCGCATGAACTGCCGCACGGCGTGCATCGTCGCCTGCGGATCGTCGCCGCAGGCCTGCACGGAGAAGTCGCCACCCGTGCGTTCCGGCGCCAACTGGTCGCCGACGAAGCGCGGCAGGTCCACAAACGCCTCGGGCCGGTGCTTGGCCAGGCCGAAGCGGTCCTCGCCGTCTTTCTCGAACAGGCTCGGCCCAAAGCCGACCGTGATCGTCAACCGGCTGGGCGGCAGCCCCATCACCTCGCCTGAGTCGCCTGGGGTGGAGGCTTTGGCATCAGCGGGGCCAACGGGCATGCCCTGGGTGAGCTTCGCGGCGGCATCGGTCCACCGGCGCATCATGGCCGCGATATCGGCGACCTTGGTGGTGGTCGCGTCGAATGCGGCGAAGTAGGTGTGCGCCTGGATCGGCGTCACGATACCGTTCTGATGAGCGCCGTAGAACGGCAGCAGCCGGTCCTGCGGCAGCGCCTCCGTCTTGGTGAGCGGCGGCTGCCCGGACGCAGCAGAGGCACGGCCGGCACCGACCGCCCCAGCAAGTCCAACGGCGCCGCCAAGCAGGCCGCGCCGGGTCGCAAACGGGCAGCCGCTCACCGCCCACCCCGCATCAGCGTGTTCACATCGTCCATCACGTAGTAGAACCCCTTGTTGTCCGGCGTCATCGCAATCCCGAACAGGTCGCCGTTGCCCGGCGGCGATTGCGCCTGGTCGTTGTTGATCCACTGGGCATAGACCTGCTTGCCGGCCGCCGGGTCCACCTCCACCAGGCGCCCATCCTTGCCGTTGCAGACCAGCAAATGCCCCTCCGGCGACCAGACCATCGCGAGCGGCCAGGACAGCAGCCCATCCCTGGTCACCACCCGGCCGGTCCCGGCGCTATCGGTGCGCGTGGTGGCGTTCGGGATGGCGGTGATGACGTTGTCCAGCCCGTCGGTGACATACAGCGTATTGTCGGCGCCAAGCGCCAGCCCCGTCGGGCCAAGCAGGAAGTTGTCGTAATCGGCCCGGTGCGCGAAGCCGTCGCCCACCACCGTCTGGCTCAGCAGCACCGGCGGCTTGCCGTCGGGCACCGAAACCTCCAGGCGCAGCACGGTGGCCTTGTGCAGGACGACCGGAATGCCGGTCTGCGGGTCGAGCTTGGTCGGCGGCGGCAGGTCGAACCCGGCCATGCTGATGAACAAGATCGCAGTGGAGCCGTTATCGATCACCGCCATGTTGCCCCAGGGGTCGTTGATGGTGGGACCAGACCAGGTGGCGACCACCTTGCCGTTCGGGTCCAGCACCAGCATGCAGCCGTCGCCCTTGGTGGCCGTGGTGCCGTCCGTGCTGGGCGTGCTGCCGACGATGATCCAGCCGGTCTTCAGCATCGCCATCGCCGTGGTCAGCCCGACCCCGCCGGGGCAGTGCGGCACCTTCTGCGGCAGCCGGGCGAGCAGGTAAGTCTGCTGCGTGCTAGGCCGGTAGCCCACGATCGTGGTGCCGGTGCCCTGCAGGTTCGAGATGTTGTTGAAGTTATCGACGAGCACGTCGTCCTTCATCACCTTCCCGGCGGACACCGGGGCCACGATCACCGCATAGGGGTTGAGGTCGCCATTGTCGGTCACTGTCGAGGTAAGGGTGGTATGGCGGTGCACGGTTTCAAGGAAGCCGCGCTGCTGGGCGCTGGCGCCCCCGGCAAACACCGCGCTGGCGAGCAGGATGGCGGCCCCAAGTCCGGACCGCGCGGCATTGAGCATGGGATGTCTCCTCATCAGAAAAGCACGTTGGTGCGAAGGCCGAACACAAGCTCGTTCTTGATGTGCTGGGTAGGTTCGAGCGGGTTCTGCAGCCCGCCGCCCGGCTTGAAGACATATTGCGCGTCGGGCTGGATCTGCCACCAGGGGTGGACCTGGTACTGATACGTCGCCTCGATGAACGCCTCGCTGCTACGGACCGGATTGTACGTCGCGGGTGTCACGTCGAGGTTCGCCAGGGCCGTGTCTTGGTCCAATCCGGCGGCGCGGTGGCTGACATGGGCATAGCCGAAGCCAAGTCCCACCGTGTCGTCCACCCGGTTCCGGATCGGGCCGTGCCAGACGACACCGCCATTTGCGCTGTAGTCCACCAGGTTGCGGTCGCCCTGGGGGGTGCCCATGGCCCGGCCGAACACGCTGACCGACTGGTTTGGATTCACGCTGCTGCGCCAGACCATCTGGTCGGCGACGGCATAGATCGAATAGTTGCCGGAATGGCGGCGGGGCAGCCCGGTGCTGTTGGCAGAAGCGAGCGACGCGCCAGTGTTGTCGTACCGGAGGTCGTTGAAGCTCTCGGCATTGTACCAGGCGCCGAGCTTGTAGGTGTGGCCCAGCGGGGCGCCTTCGCCGGGTTCGACCATGCCGCCGATGGACGGATAGGTATATTGCAGCTCGGCAAAGACCAGCGGGCCACGGTTGACCGGGAACTGGGCGCCGGACGCATTCACCCGCTGCGAGTCGCCGCTGTTGTTGGAGGCTGGGCTGCCGTTGAACACGCCGACCAGGATGGCCAGGGGATTGATCGGCCGGTAGCGGACCCGGATGGCGGGCGCCGAGAGCGGGTAAGCCGGGCCGCCACCCGGCAGGTCGTAGGACGGCACCACGGGCCAGCCGAACATCGTGTTGAGGAAGTAGGCGCCGTTCGGATTGACGATGAACTCCTGGTCGGCGCTTTGCTGGCCGATCTTGATGTCCAGGCGATCCTCGTCGAGGAACTTCTGCTGATACCACAGCTCCCATAGCCGGGTCGCCCGGTCAGCCTCGATGCCGCTGGCGGTTTGCAGGCTATACAGGTTGTCCGCGCTAAGGTTGCGGCCGTGGATCTGCAGCGCGCTGACGTTGAACAGGCCGCCATGCCAGCCGAACGCGCGCTGGGTGTCGAGCTGGAGCAAGGCCTGGCTGAGGCCGTCGTAATCGGCGCCACGGTGGACGCCGCCGGCGACGTTGCCGAGGACCTCGCTCGTTTCCTGCAACGCGATGGTGATCCCATAAGGGCTGAGCGAGCTGCGCAGGCCGAACAGGTCGCCGAGCAGGAAGTTGGTCCGCTCTAGGTTGCCCAGCAGGCCGGACGAGGTGCCGGGCTCGCCATTCTCTTCAGAACTGGCTGGGACGGACAGCGGCGGCGGCGATGCGAGTGCAGGGCCAGAGAAGGTAATACCGAGGATGCCCGCCAGCACAGCACGCTGCGCGCATCGCCTTCGGCCGGTCGCGTTATGGAAGTCTCTCATGTGAGCTGGCAGCTCCTGCGGTTGCATGATCCTGCCTTACATGAGAATGGTTCGCACTTGCAAGGCGGATGATAATGATTCTCATTCGCTCACAGAGGTCCGGTCGCAACGGGTGCGTCAAGCAACCCCGGCGCAGTTCAGCGAGTGGAAGCCCCGCCCGGGCAAGTCATAGCCAGCCGCCCAGCAGCGGACGTTGCAAGCCTGCCCAGCAGCGGCAGGTCTCAAGCAGACGCAGTGCTTATGCCATCCGCCCTGACCCTTACGCCGCCGCACCGGATGGGGCGGCGTCATTGCCAGTCGGCTTCGGCGTGGCATAGGGGCCGCAAGGGCTACATCCCCGTCGTGCAATCCCTGGATTGCCGCGTCGCAAGCGCTCCTCGCAATGACGAGAGGTGGGCCGGCAAAACGGTCAGAGCGGGGAGCAGTTGGTCCCATGTGAGAAATAGGGCAACGAGATAACCGGCGCCGTTACCCGGCAGCCGGAAGTTCGATCAGGGGCAGCCCATCTGTCGGTGCGCGGCAGGGCTGACTGTTGACCAGCCCCGACCGGATCATGGCGTCAAGCGTGGGGCCGTGGCGTGCTCAGCGGCGTCGCCGCGTCCCGTAGCGTCCAAAAACGCCAGGGCAGCCGCGGCAGCGGGCAGCAGGGCCACTGACCATCCCCCAGTGAACACCTCGACCAAACCACTGCGGGAGCGAAGCTGCTGATGACGAGAACACGACGAGACGCCGACGAGTTCAAGCGCGAGGCGATGGTCCTGCCGCGGGACAGCGGGTGGCGTCCGAACTGGGTTTGGCCATGGCGTCGCTTCGCCTTTTCAAGACCGGAGGTCGTGGCGCCAGGGCAGCAGCATGCGCTCGACCCGGCTGACGGCGCCCGACAGCAGAAGGGCGAGCGACATCGTCACCACCAGCTCGGCAAATACCTTGGCGATGATATACAGGCTGCCGGCCTTGAAGATGGCGTGGCCCAGCCCGTCGGCCGACGACATGAACTCGCCGACGATGGCCCCGACCAGGGCGAAGCCGACGGTGAGCTTGAGCCCGGCAAAGATGTCGGTGAGCGACGCCGGGACCACGAGGTAGCGAAAGATCTGGTGCCGGCTCGCGCCGAGCGAGCGCAGGAGGTTGACCTGATCGGGATCGACCCCGGTGGCGCCCTTGTAGGAGATGACGAGTGCCACGACGACGACCGAAAGCGTGGACATCGCCAGCTTCGAGGCAAAGCCGGTGCCGAACCAGATGATCACGATGGGTGCGAGCGCCACGATGGGGATGGAGCCGAGGGCAAGGATGAATGGCTGCAGCACCCGCGAGACGAAGCGCGAGTACCAAAGCAGCAGCCCGGCCGCGGTGCCCAGCAGGTTGCCGAGCGCAAAGCCGGCCAGGGTCTCAACCCCGGTGACCCAGGCGTCGCTCCAGACCGAGCCGTCGGCGACCATGCGGACGAGATGGCCGAACACGCCGCTGGGCGAGCCGAACAGGAAGGCGGTGCCGGGCCGGTTGGCGGTGCTCCACTCCCAAAACCCGAGCAGGGCGGCCACGAGCAGGGCCTGCGTGACAACGACCGGGATGGCCGGGTGCAGGCGGGCGAGGGCGGCGCGGCGGCGCGGCGCCGGACGGGCGGTGCCGCGGGCCGGGACCGCTTCAGTGGATGTCAAGCTCGTTCCAGATGGTGCGGACATGGTGGATGAACTCCGGGCTTTCGCGCGCCGCCATCATGTCGGTGCGGTCGCCGGCGAGCGTGATGACGTGCTCGGCGACCACGGTGCAGGGGCGGTGCGACAGCACGATCACGCGGTCCGACAGCGTGACCGCCTCCTCGATGTCGTGGGTAATAAGCAGCAGCGAGCGCTCGGTGCCGCGGACGAGCCGGGCGGTGTCGCGCTCGATGAGGATCTTGGTCTGGAAATCAAGCGCGGAGAACGGCTCGTCGAGCAGCAGCACGTCGGGGTCGCCGGCAAAGGTGCGGGCGAGGGCAACACGCTGGCGCATGCCACCAGAAAGGTCGGAGGGGTAGTAATCGGCAAACCCGGCAAGGCCAAGGCGGTCGAGCAGCGCCATCACCCGGTCGCGCCGTTCGCCGCGGCCGACACCATGGATCTGCAGGCCAAGGGCGGCATTCTCGAACGCGGTGCGCCAGGGCAGCAGCAAATCCTTCTGCAGCATGTAGCCGGCCCTCGGCGGCACTCCGTCCAGCTCGCGGCCGTACCAGGCGACGCCGCCGCTGCTCAGCGGCAGCAGCCCGCAGACCAGGTTGAGCAGCGTGGTCTTGCCGCAGCCGGAGGGGCCGACGATGCTGACGATCTCGCCGCGGCCGATGGTAAAGCTGACCGAGCGGATCACCTCGGCCGGCTCGCCCGCCTGGGTGGTGAACGACTTGCCGACCTGCCAGGCCGCGACCGACGGCGCCCCCTGCTTCGCGCCGCCCCCGGCCGGCAGGGTCACCGCGCCGCTCAGGCCGACCGCGCCTTGTCGGCAAAGCTGTTGTCAACGATCTCGGCGAAGCTGGTCGTGCCCTTCACGTTCTTCAGGTATTTCTGCATGCCCATCAGGGTGTTCCACTGGACGGGATCGACGGCGACGGACTCCGCCGGGATCTTATACTTGAGTTCGGCGTCGATCGCCTTGTCCACGACATCGCCGGGCAGGTCGGGGAACTCCTTGCGCGCGATGGTCTTGGCATAGGCTGGATCGCCGTACACCCGGCGGCCCGACTGCTCGAAACCGGTGCAGAGCGCCTGCACGATCTCGGCCTTCTGCGCGATGGTGTCGTTCAGCACCATGATCCCCGTATTGCAGAACGGGCCGATCGCGTTGGAGAAGTCGAACACGATCTTCGCCCCTTGAGCCTCGGCCGCGGCCACGTTGGGCTGATAGGCGATGGCGACGTCAGCCTGGCCCGCGAGCATGGCGCCGATCTCGGTCCCCGGGTTGACGGCGATCATCTTGACGTCACGGCCGACGACCAGCCCGGCCTCCTCAAGCAGCTTCTTGGTCACGCTGAAGTTGGTGTTGGGCTCGGGCGAGGTGACGATGGTCATGCCCTTGAACCCCTTCGGATCGGTGACCACCGGCGCCGTCTTCGACACGCCGAAGTAGTGGGCGCGCTGCACCACGGTGCCCACGACCTTGCCGGGGCCGCCGGCCTCGACCGAGATCGGCACCATCGTCGGGTCGCCGATGCCGAACATCGCCGAGCGGCCGAGCACGGCGGCAAACGCCTGGGTGTCGCCGCCGGCGGCGCTGACGTTGAGGTGGATGCCGGCCTTCTCGAAGTACCCGGCGGCCTGGCCGACATAGAGGTTGATGTAGCCGAGGTTATGCACCGCCTCGGTGAAGTTCACCTCGGTCACCGCCGCGCGGGCGATGCGCGGGGCGAACAGCACGGCGGACCCGGCGGAGACCAGGGCGGTGCGGCGGGTGAGGATGCCGGTCTGGTGGCGGCCGGAACAACGGTCCATGAAAGCCTCCTACTTGGTGAAGCCGAGGCTAACCAAGCAAGAACAAGGCCATGGAACGGCCCGCAGGCTGGCCTAGAACTGCACGCCGCGGGTCAGCGCACCGTCAACGACGAGGTTGGCGCCGGTGATGAAGCTGGCGGCGGGGCTGGCGAGGAACACCACGGCCTTGGCCATCTCGTCGGGGCGGCCCATCCGCCCCGTCGGGTTCAGCGCCAGGGAGTCGGCGAACAGCTTCGGGTTGCCCTGCTCGATCCGCTCCCACACGCCCCCGGGAAAGTAGGTGTTGCCGGGCGAGACCGTGTTGGCGCGGATGTTCTTGCCGGCCAGCTTGAAGGCGAGGCCCTGCGCATAATGGATCAGTGCCGCCTTGAACGCCCCGTAAGGGCCGGCGGCAAAGTCGATCTCGCGGCCGGAGACGCTGGAGATGATGACGATGCTGGCCGCCCCAGGGCTGTTCGCACCAGACGCCTCTAAGAAGGGCATCGCGGCGTCCACCACGCGGACGGCGCCCAGCATGTCGGTTTGGAACCCCGCGGTCCACGACGCCTCGTCGTCGCCGACGGCGAGCGCGCTGACGTTGGGCACGACGATGTCGATGCCGCCCATCGCCTGCGCCGCCTGCGCCACCCAGCCGCGCAACGCCGCACCGTCGGCGACGTCCAGCGCCGTGCCGTGTGCGGCGGCCCCGAGGGCCGATGCGGTCGCCTCCACCTGCACCGGGTCACGGGCGCAGAATGCAACCTGCGCGCCCTCAGCCACGAACAGCTCGGCGATGGCGCGGCCGATGCCGCGCGTCCCGCCTGTCAGCACCACGCGTCGGCCGGCAAGCTCCAGGTCCATGTGCAACCTCCCGTCGCCGATCGGGCGCGCCGATGGCGGAACAGATGTTCAGTCAGGTGCGGCAGCCCGGGTTCCGTCCTCTCGGTCGTCCCGGGCCGCTGCGGCTGGATGCCATGAAACCCGAGTGCGCGGCAGCCGTCCAGACAGGTGTCCGCAGCAAGCGTCAGCCGCATGGCCGCGCCAAGTCCGGCCTGCTACGCAGCCATGCCCTGCACGCCGCCTGACCGGGACGGCAGTGGGTAAGCGCCATGCTGCAACCCGACTGCACCAGGAACGCGGATGCCGGGCCGGGTCCTTCCATCGATCCCGTGTGACGGATCGACCTCACCGGCCTGCCCTCCCCCGGGTGGGAAACGGAGATCCCACCAAGGTGCCGTGCCGCAATCCCCCACGTTCGGGTTACTTAGGCGCCGCCGCCAACCCCGGCCCACCCTCAGGCGGAGTGACCTGAGCCACGTTCAGCGTCATCGACACCAAGCCATAATAGCCCAGAAGCGCAACCAGGTCCGTGACGCCTTGCTCGCCGAAGCGCTTCACCGCAGCAGCGAAGACGGCATCGGCCACCTGGTGCTGCCGATGGAGCTGGGTCGCGAAATCGTAAACCAGCGCCTCGTCGTCCGTCATGCCCGCTGGCCGGCGCCCCTCCTGCAGGTCTGCCGCCACCCCCGGTTCCAATCCCGCTTTCAGGGCAAGCGGGTAATGCGCGTACCATTCGAAGCCGCTGTTCCACTCGACTGCGGTGATAAGGATCGCGAACTCGTTCAAGTTATGCGGGATCGTCGTGTTGAAGCGGAGGTACTCGCCCACGCGTTGCAGGCGGTCACCCAGCAGCGGGCTTCGGAGCCAGGCATTGAACGGCCCCTCAATCGAGTGCCGCGGTCCCGCCATGACGCTGTCGTACATGGCCTTCTGCTCGGGGACCATTGCCTCGGGGGCAAGCGGCGGATAGCGCGTGACGGTCTGGGCCTGAACGGGCAACCCGGCTACTGCGAGCAGATAAGCCGCCGCGATGACGGTTCGCATGATCGTCTCCTCCCCTCAATCGGTCTCGCCGTCCTCGGCAATATCGAGGAGGGGGCCAATTCACCGGAACAGTGCCCTTGGCCTTACCGAACCGCAAGGCTGCAGTGACCTGACCGGCAGTAGCCGACCGGCGAACCGGGCCGCCAGCGCCGCCTCGATCCGGTGCCGGATGGCGCTGCCATCAGGCAGGTTGTCCGGGCCCCTTTCGCAGTCACCAAGGGTCTGGATGCTCAGGCGCCGGCCGCAATGCCGCGCCCCCCCTCGGCAGAAGCTCGGGGCCGCTAGCGATCCGAACCCCTGGCCTGGCCGGCGGAGGCGTCAGCCAGATACAGCAGGATACCCCGCGCCAGCCCCAGCAGGTCCTCCACCCGGACGCGCTCGTCCGCCATATGGACCCGGCTGTCACCATCGATGGCGCCGGCGATCAGGATCTCCGAACCTGCCCCGGCGGGCCTCGCCCGCTGGACCCAGCCCATGTCCGACGACGACGTGGCGCCCCATGCCGCCGCGGCATCCTGCGGCAGGCGAAGCCCCCGGCGCATCGCCTCCACGAACCCCGCCACGTTCGGGCCGCGGTCCGCACCCTGCACCGACGCCAGGTGCCCCGTCACATGCAGCCGCCACCGCGTGCCCGGCGGCGCTGCTGCAGCCAGTACCGCCTTGATCTCGGCCAACGGCGCCTCGTCGCCCTCCTCCGGCGCATAGCGCCGGTTCAGCCTGACGCGGCACAGGTCGGGCACGATGTTCGCCTTCACGCCCGCCTGGCACGTCGTCACCGCCAGGATCGGCCGCAACGGCGCGCCATCCCGGCCGGTCAATCCGGAGACCCGGGCCTCCACCACCGGCTTCAGCGCCAGCAGCGCCGCCAGCATCGGCACCGCCCGCTCCAGCGCATTATCGCCGGACCCATGCTGCCCGGCATGCCCGGCCCGCCCCTCGACTTCCAGCAGCAGCTCCAAGGACCCGAACGCCCCAAGCCAGCGGCGAGGCATCGTGCCGCCGTCCAGGCACACCAAGTGGCCGGGCACCCATCCCTGCTCGGCGAGGTAGCGGATGCCGGGATAGGCGCCACCCTCCTCGTCCGTGCAGATCAGCAGGCGCGGCGAATGGCGCAGCGGCACGCCATGGCGGTGCGCGGCGTCCAGCGCCAGCAGCAGCGACGCGACCGCCCCCTTCATGTCGGCCGCGCCCCGGCCGTGCAGCCATTCGCCGCGCCGGGTCAGGGCAAAGGGCGGCGTGCTCCACCCATTCCCGGCCGGCACCACGTCCACATGCCCATAGATGCCCAGCGTCGGCGGTCCCAGCGCCGCGTTCTCGGCGACCAGGTTCACGCGCGCCCCATCCGCGTCGGTGCCGTACACCTTCCACAGCGGCTCCGGCACCTCCACGGTGCGGGACGTAAACCCCAGCCCAGCCAGGCGCGACGCCATCCAGGCCGCAAGCTCCGGGTAGTTGCGGCCCGGCGGATACGACGTGTCGAACCCGACCAGGGCCGCCAGGTCCGCAATGACCGTCGCCTCAGCGCCCCCGATCCAGTCCAGCCCAGCCTGCAGCCGGTCCATGCTCAGTCCCCTTCGCCTACGTCGAGGACAGCCAGCATGCAGATGCGGATCGCGTCCATCACCCCCGCCAAGGTCTGCCACCCGTGCAAGGCGCCGCAAGGAGGGCGGGCGGCTTGCAAGGCTACCGTTCGTCGCCTGCGGGCGGCCGGGCCGGGCCGCTACCCGAGCGCAGCAGCAGCGTGCCCGGCGCCGTCAGGCGGAACAGCTCCGCCGGGCGGTGCGCCAGGCCGGTGCGCCTGCGCCCGGTCGGCTCGACCAGCCGCTGCGCCTCCACCACCTGGCGGCGGAAGTTGGCCGCATCCAGCATCTCGCCCGTAATGCGCTCATACAGTATCCGCAGCTCCTGCAAGGTGAACTCCGCCGGCAGCAGGAAGCCCGGCAGCGAGGAGTAGGTGCTCTTGTCGCGCAGCCGCTGCACCGCCTTGGCCGCGATGGCGCCGTGGTCGAACGGCAGCGGCGGCAGCCGGTCCACCGGCAGGATGTCCCGCAGCACCTCGCCCCGAAGGTGCGCCGCCGGCACCAGGCCGAGGTAGGCCACCGCGATGGACCAGCCGCGCGGGTCCCGCCGGCGCCCGGAGAAGGTATAAAGCTGTTCCAGGTAGGACACCTCCATGCCCAGCTTGCCGCGCGCCACCCGGCGGGCGGTGGCCTCGGTATCGTCGTCCTCGTCCACGCGCACGTAGCCGCCGGGCAGCGCGCGGGCGCCGGCATGGGGCGGCCTGTCGCGGCGCGGCAGCAGCAGGCCCAGGCCGCCCTCCCCGCCCCCCAGCAGCGCAAACAGCGCCACGTCCACCGTGGCGATCGGCTTGTCGAACTCCCCCGGCTTGTCGGCGTCCCCTGGCTTGTCGAAGGCCATGCCCGTCTCCGATCCGTTGCGCCCCCTTTTCGCACATCCGATCCCTGTTCGGGTAGCCTTGACTTTAACCTTAGTTAGATGCACATATACCTTATCAAACAGGAGGCCATCATGGGCTACGGACGTTTCACCTCGACCGACTGGGACAGCTTCACCACGCGCCGCACCGCAGGCCGCAGCCGCGACGACGTGTTCAGCCGCGGCCTGCGCGCCACGATGGACCCGCGGCTGCTGGCGGCCGG
>CAXTFY010000063.1:0-17662 GCA_964243265.1 uncultured Acetobacteraceae bacterium
GAGATGATGTTCACGCCGAACCGGCCGTGGCTGATGCTGTCGATGGTGACCGCCATGCGGGCGACGATGGGCGGAGGCATCGTCAGCACGCCGATGGTGGCGAACAGCTTGATGCGCGTGGTGACCGCCGCCAGCCCGGCCATCAGGGTGAACGACTCGAGGTTGTGGTCCCAGAACTCCGAAGGCCCGCCGAAGCCGCGCAGCTTGATCATCGACAGCGCGAAGTCGAAGCCGAACCGCTCCGCCTTCTCGACGATGGTCTTGTTGAGGTCGAAGGTCGGCATGTACTGGGGGGAGGTCGTGGAGATCAGCCAGCCGTTGTTGCCGATGGGGATGAAGACGCCGAGCTGCATGGGGAGGTCCTTTAGCGTAGGCTGAACGGGCAAGCCGGAGCCTCGGCGGCAGGACCGGACGCACCGTGCCGTGCCAGCGCCGCCGGGGCGGTGAGATGGGGTTGCATACGGTCCGGCATCGAGTCTCCCTGAACGGACGGGCCGTCCGGACGTGGCGGCGCCCGCGTTTGGTCCTGCCCAGGAAACGCTAGGGGCAGGCAGCCGGCAGGGTCAAACGAATATGCCTTGTTCTGCGCCACAACCTGCGCAAGCGGAGCGGGATGCGCTGCAAACCCGGCCGTTCAGGGATCAATAGCCTATTCGTTGGGCAATACTGATCCTGCTGCCAAACACGCTCTCTCCGCGGCGGGGAAGGCATGACCACCAGACATAAACGATGGCTCTGCCGGTGCATGGTCGCGGAATATGGTAGTGGGGTCGGGAAGCAACGCGGCGATGGGCATGCGGATACGGGCGCAACGGGCCAGGATGAGGACCGTTATGCCCCCTGCCCGTCGGGAATCACCGCCGTCGCATCGATCTCCACCAGCCACTCCGGCCGTGCCAGCGCCACCACCACCAGCCCGGTGCAGACGGGGTGCACGCCCCGGATGTACTCGCCCAGGGCGCGATACACCGGCTCGCGATGGCGGACGTCCGTCAGGTACACCACCAGCTTGGCCAGGTGCTCCATCCGCCCGCCGGCCTCCTCGACCAGTTGGCGGATGTTCTGCAGCACTTGGTGCGCCTGCTGCACGGGATCGCCGACGCCGACGCTGACGGAGGTGTCCAGGTCCTGCGGGCACTGTCCCCGCAGGAACACGATGCGCCCGCGCGCCACCACGGCCTGCGCCAGGTCGTTGTCCAGGTTCTGCTCGGGGTAGGTGTCCCGCGTGTTGAACGGGCGGATGCGTTGGTGGGCCATCGCGCGGCTTGGCTCCCCTACCCGGCCCGGCTACTCGGCCGCATGGCGGAGGTCCGGCGAGTGGCTGAACCACTGCTTCACGGCGCTGTCGCCGCCTGACGTCGCCGGGCCGTTGCTGACCTGGTCGGACAGCCCGGCCGCGTGCTTGACGAACGCGAGCGGCCCGTCCCAGCCGAAGTTGCGATACACCGCCGCCAGGTGCGCAAACGGCGCGGATTGCGCGAACAACTGGAACGTCAGCCGGTGCCCGGCATAGTCGGAGTTAAGCAGGTCCCTCGCAAACGCCAGCAGCCGGCGCCGGTCATCCGCCACCCAGCCGTCATTCACGGTGTAGAACTTCTCCAGCCACGGCTTGGTCTCGGGCGCATCGAACGCCGCCTTGTCCGGCGTCACGCAGATCTGTCCGCCGCACAGCTCGCGCGCCAGGTGCATCATGTGGTGAAGCTGCGAGCACGCCAGCACGCGCCCGGTATACAGCAGCGACTGGTTGGGCATCAGCAGCCCGCCGGGGCTGGGTTCCGCAAGCGCGATAGACGCCGTGAGGTGCGCGTTGATGCCCTCGCGGTACACCGCCAGTTGCGACAGCTTCTCCTGCACGGCCTGCTGCTTGTCGAGGCCGGTCTGCCGCACGTTGAACAGCGCGGCGCCGATCATCATGTCGGCGAACTTCAGGGTGCGCTGCACGAACGCGAATGCCGAATAACGATGCAGCGTCGCCCGGATGAACGTCGCCGCCTTGGTATGGCGATAGAACAGCACGTTCTCCCACGGCACCAAGACGTCGTCGAAAATCACCAGGGTGTCCACCTCGTCGAACCGGTTGGACAGCGGGTAGTCCTCCGCGCTGGCCCGGCCGGCGAACCCGGTGCGGCAGATGAACTTCATGTTCGGCGAGCCGAGGTCGCAGATGAAGCCCACGGCATAGTCGGACAGCGTGCTGTCGCCCCAGTTGGCGATGGTGGGCTTGGTGAACGCCTGGTTGGCGTAGGCGGCGGCGGTCTCGTACTTGGCGCCGCGGACGATCAGGCCGGCGTCGGTCTCCCGCACTACATGCAGCAGCATGTCGGGGTCCTGCTCCTGCGGCGGCTTAGACCGGTCGCCCTTGGGGTCGGTGTTGGCCGACACGTGGAAGGGGTCGCGGGTCAGGACGCCGCTGATATGCGCCTCGATGTTGCGGGCGAACTGCGGATCAACCTCGTTCAGCACGTCGCGGCCGTCGAACAGGGACCACATCTCGCCCACCGTTTCGTCGCCGACGCGGGTGACGACGCCGCCGATGCGCTCCAGCACGGTGTCGGTGGCGCGGCGCTTGTCCCACCAGTCCTGCTGCACGCGGGGCAGCTTGTTGCCGACCGCGTTGCGTTGGCCGCCGTCCAGGGTGGTCATGATGTCGCGCGTCGCCGGGGCGTGCGCCATGTCGTAGATGTCGGCGCGGATGTCCACCAGCGGCTTGAACATCGGGTGAGTGGTGACGTCGCGCACCCGCTCGCCGTTTACGTAGACCTCGCGGTTGTCGCGGATGCTGTCGCGGTAGTCGCTGCCGGTGCGGATCATGGCGCAGTCCCCTTCTGACGCCAGGCTGCCCTAGCTGTTGCAGGATGCCAAGGACATGCGGACGGTGCGGCGGAGGCGCAAGCGGCCCTCGCCGAATGCGACGGGCCGGCGGCTTGTCGATTGCATACAGGCGGTGCTGGCTGCTGCTCCCTCTCCCTCTGGGAGAGGGCCGGGGTGAGGGAAGCCACAAGCACCAAGCCTGGCCATATCGAGAAGCAAGGTCCGTCCTCTTCGCGCCAGGTTGGGTCCTCTCGGCCTCCCTCACCCCGGCCCTCTCCCTCCGGAAGAGAGAGCAGGCCCTGCATCGCAGGTTCTCGCGCTCGACCGAGGCATGACCCCATGATCGTCCAAGCCTGCATCAACGGCGCGCGTCCCCCTGGCTTCCATCCGGCCCTGCCCTTGACCGTGGACGCAATGGCCCGTGACAGCGCAGCCTGCATCGCCGCCGGCGCGGCCGAGCTGCACCTACATCCGCGCGGACCGGACGGGCGCGAGAGCCTCGACGCGGCCACAATGGACGCCACCGTGGCCGCCGTGCGCCAGACATGCCCGGGCACCCTGATCGGCGTCTCCACCGGCGCCTGGATCGAGGGCGACGGGCGCCGCACCCTCGCGGCCATCAGCGGATGGCGCGAGTTGCCCGACTACGCCTCGGTCAACCTGGAGGAACCCGGCGCCGCGGAGGTGATGCACCTGCTGCGCCAACGCGGCGTCGGCATCGAGGCCGGGCTTGCCTCGGTCGCCGATGCCGAGCGCCTGGTGAGCCTGGACCGCAGCAGCCATGCGCTGCGCATCCTCATCGAGGTCGCCGAGCAGGAGGCCGACCAGGCGCGGGCCGTCGCCGATGGCATTCACACCGTGCTGCGCCGGGCCGAGGTGCGGCGGCCCCTGCTGCTGCACGGCATCGATGCCACGATGTGGGACTTCGTCGCCCTTGCAGCCCGGCGGCGCTGGTCCACCCGCATCGGACTGGAGGATGGCAGCCGATTGGCGGACGGTGCGACCGCCTCCGGGAACGCTGCCCTAGTCACCGCCGCGGCCAGGGTATTCGCAGACACCTTGGCCGGGGGGATCGATGGCACATTGATTGCTTGATTTCGATGCCCGTCCCGCGAGACGTTCAACCCGCCGGGCCGCTGCCCGGGAACAACAGGAGATGCCGGTGAGCCGCAAAGGGATCATGTCGTTGCTGGGCGCCGTTGCGCTGCTCACGACCGGGCTAGCCCCGGCATATGCAAAAGACTGGACGACGGTGCGGATCGGCGTGGACGCGACCTACCCGCCGTTCGAGAGCGTCGAGCCCGGCGGCAAGATCGTCGGCTTCGAGATCGACTACGGCAACGCGCTGTGCGCCAAGATGAAGGTGACCTGCACGTGGCAGAACCAGGACTGGGACGGCGTGATCCCCGCGCTGCAGTCCGGCAAGTTCGACGTGATCTTCTCCAGCATGAACATGACCCCGGCACGGGCGCAGCGGGTGCTGTTCTCCGACATGTACTACGCCACCTCCCCGGTCTGGGTGACGCAGGCCGCGACCGAAAGCGACGACACGTCCCCCGCGGCGCTGAAGGGCAAGACGGTCGGCGCGCAGTCCTCGACCGTGTTTTCCAACTACCTCGACAAGGACTACCCCGGCGTCGAGACGAAGCTGTATCCCGGCGGGGATGAGCCGTTCCTCGACCTCGCCAACGGCCGGCTCGACTACGTCGTGAGCGACATCCTGGTGGCGCAGAAGCTGCTTGAGAAGAACCCGGGCTGCTGCCGCATCATAAAGGAAATCCCGCGCACGCCGGACATCTTCGGCCCCGGCGTCGGCGCCGCGTTCCGCCCCGACGACAAGGACCTAGCCGCAATGTTCAACAAGGCCATCGCCGAGGCCGACGCCGATGGCACCTTCAAGACCATAGCCGCCAAGTACTTCAAGATCGACATCCGTGGAAAGTAGCTGGCGCGGAAAGTAGCGGCGCAAGCGGAGACCCCGGAGGCATGCCAGCGTTCGAGCTGCTGTTCGGCGCCGATGGCTGGGCGTCCCTGCTGCTGCGCGGCACCGTCGTCACGGTGCTGCTGAGCCTGGCGACCATCCCGTTCGGCTTCGGCGGCGGGCTGGTGCTGGCGCTGCTGAAGATGTCGCGCAGCCGGGTCGTGCGCGGGTTGTGCGCGGCCTACACCACGTTCTTCCGCGGCATCCCGGACCTGCTGTCGCTGTTCATCGTGTACTTCGGGCTACAATCGCTGCTCAACTGGCTGGCGCAGCAGCTGGGCAATGGCTGGCGGATCGAGGTCAATGCCTTCGTCGCCGGGGTGATTGCGCTGTCGGTCGTGGTGGCGGCCTACAGCAGCGAGGTTTGGGTGGCGTCGCTGCACGCGGTGCCGCCGGGGCAGGCGGAGGCGGCGCGGTCGCTGGGGCTGAACCGGGTGCAGGTGTTCGGGCTGGTGGTGCTGCCGCTGCTGGGGCGGGTGGCGTTGCCGGGCCTGGGCAACATCTGGACGATCCTGGTGAAGGACACGTCGCTGATCTCGACCTTGGCGGTAATGGACCTGTTGCGCGCGGCGTCGGAGGCCAGCCGGTCGACCAGCCGGCCGCTGCTGTTCTACACCGCCGCGGCGGCGGTTTACATGGTGTTCGCCGTGCTGTCGGGCTTCGGCCAGGCGGCGCTGGAGCGGCGGGCCAACCAGGGTTTCGCCTGATGCTGGCGACGGCTGCCCCTGATGCTTGAGCATATCCTGGGCGGCGTGCTCGACCTCGACCTGCTGCAGACCTGGGGGATGCGGCTGGTTTCGGGGCTGCGGATCACCGTGACCGTCGTCGTGGTCTCGTGCGGGCTGGGGTTCGTGCTGGCGTATCCGCTGGCGCGGGCGCGGATGTCGCGGCGGGCGTTCGTCGCCTGGCCAATGCTCGCCTACATCGCCTATTTCCGCGGCACGCCGCTGCTATGCCAGCTTTACATCGTGTACTATGGCGCCGGCGAAGTGCGGCCGTTCCTGACCCAGGCGGGGCTGTGGTGGTTCTTCCGCGACAGCTTCTACTGCTGCCTGTTCGCCTTCACGCTCAACACCGCCGCCTACCAGGCGGAGATCCTGCGCGGCGCCATCCAGAGCGTGCCGAAGGGCCAGGTCGAGGCGGCGCGGGCGCTGGGGCTGTCGCCCTACCGGATGCTGCGGCACGTCGTGGGGCCGCAGGCGCTGCTGATCGCGCTGCGCCCGCTGGGCAATGAGCTGGTGAGCATGATCAAGGCCAGCGCGCTGGCGGCCATCGTGACGCTGCTGGACCTGATGGGCCAGACGCGGTTCATCTTCGCCCGCACGTTCGACTTCACGATCTACCTGTATGCGGCGCTGATCTACCTCGCGATGACCGAGGCGGTCAGCCGGCTGTGGAACTGGTTGGAACGCGGGCTGTCGCGGCACCTGGTACGGACCCCGCAGGCGCCGGCCCTTGTGGGTCAGCGGGCAGCGGACAGCTCGCGTCCGCCCTTGCTTGAGGCTGCGCACCCTGGGCCTGTGCGTCAGTGACCGCCCTGCTCCCTCTCCCTGTTTTGGGAGAGGGCCGGGGTGAGGGGGTCTTGCTCGGCTGCAGTGCAGGCGGCTTAGGGCGCTGTAAGAGGGTGGGCTGCCCCGGCCAGGAGGGCGGCGCTGCAAGGCCCCCTCACCCCAGCCCTCTCCCAAAGCGGGGAGAGGGAGTCAGCGTGGTTCTTGCGTTGTAGGGACGGCTCTTTCTCGCAGTCCTTGGGCGTGCAACGGGGCGGGTCAATAAGTATCAGTGCACGCCGCCAAACGGTGTAGTGCTTTTACCCTGGCTGACCCTATTGTCCGTCCAAGAACACCGACTGCACGGTCGAGGCCACTGCCGACCGGTGGCGAAACGGAGGACGTCATGATCAGCAAGACCGCGGCAGGCCGCCGGCCGCCGGTACCGTCCCGCGTCATGCAGGCCTGATTTCTTGGCGACCGCAACCCACGCCCATGACGGCAGCCGCGCGGCGCTTGAGCTTGTCGGCGTTCCCAGCACGGACACGTTCAAGGTCTGGTCGCACGGCTATCCGTTCCGCACCGTGCGCTGGCACTTCCACCCCGAATACGAGTTGCACCTGGTGACCGCCACGGTCGGGCGGGCCTTCGTCGGCGACTACATCGGCACTTTCGCCCCGGGCAACCTGGTGCTGGTCGGGCCGAACCTGCCGCACAACTGGATCAGCGACGTGCCGGACGGCGTCGAGGTGGCGCAGCGCGGCCTGGTGCTGCAGTTCACGGCGGCCACGGCGTCCGGCATCCCGCCGCTGTTCCCCGAGATGCGGTTCATGGACGGCCTGCTGCGTGAGGCCGGACGGGGGCTGGAGTTCGCGCCCGCCACCGGCGCCGCGGCAGAACCGATCCTGACCGAGATGCTGCAGGCTGCCGGCCCCCGGCGGATCGAGCTGTTCTTCCGCCTGCTGGACCTGCTGCACCGGGACCGGGAGCGCCGCCCGCTGGCCAGCGTCGGCTACCAGCCCACGCCGGACGAGTACATGGCCCGCCCCCTGAACCACGTGCTGGCCCACATCAGCCGCAACCTCGGCAGCGACCTGCGCGAGACCGACCTGGCGGCCTTGAGCGGCTACAGCGTCGGCGCGTTCAGCCGGGCGTTCAAGCGGCACACCGGCATGGGCTTCGTCGCCTACGTCAACAGCCTGCGCGTCAACCGTGCCTGCGAGATGCTGATCGCCGGGCGCGGGCGGGTGGCCGACATCTGCTTTGCCGTGGGGTTCAACAACCTGTCGAACTTCAACCGGCAGTTCCTGGCGCATAAGCGGATGCCGCCCTCGGCCTACCGCGGCCAGCACCTGACCTGCGCGATGGCTGCGACGCGGCAAGGAGGAACACCATGACGCACCCTGGTAAACCAAACGCGACCCTGCTGGGCGCCACCGCCGGCCGCCGGACGCTGGATCGCTGCAGGGCGCACCTTGGCGCGTGCTGCCGTGCCATCGGCCTGCCGGACGGCATCAAGCCCCCCCTGAAACCGGCGGCTTAGCGCGATGCCCCCCGCTTCGGCATACGTCCTGGGCGTCGATATCGGCACCCAGAGCACGAAGGCGCTGCTGGTAGACGGCACCGGGCGCATCCTTGTCCAGCACAGCCACGCCTACCAGCCGGACACCCCCCGGGCGCTGTGGGCGGAGCAGGAGGCAGGTGTCTGGCTGGAGGCGGTCGCGGCCTGCATCGCCGGCTGCATGGCGGCGGCAGGCGTGCCGCCCGGGGAGGTCGCGGGGCTGTGCATCAGCAGCCTGTATGGCGGGTCGGGCATCCCCGTCGATGCCGGGATGCAGCCGCTGCACCCGTGCCTGATCTGGATGGACCGCCGGGCTGGGGCGGAGGTGGCGCAGGTGCGCGCCACGCAGGACCTCGACCGGCTGTTCGACATCACCGGCAACGGCGTGGACAGCTACTACGGCTTCACCAAGATGCTGTGGCTGCGCGACAACCGGCCGGAGGTCTGGGCACGTACCAGGCACCTGCTGCCGCCCAACGCCTGGGTGATCCAGCAGCTCACGGGCGCATTGGCGGTGGACCACTCCTCGGCCGGCAACATCGGCGGCGTGTACGACCTGGCGGCGCGGACCTGGTCGGGCGAGATGCTGGACGCGCTGGGCATCCCACGGTCGATGATGCCGGAGCGTCTGGTCGAAAGCAGCGCCGTCGTCGGCACGCTGCTGCCGGAGTGGGCGTCGCGCCTCGGGCTGCGGGCGGGGACGCCGGTGGTGGCGGGCGGGGTGGACGCGGCGGTGGCGACGTTCGCCGCCGGGGCGACGCAGGCCGGGCAGCACGTGGCGATGATCGGCACCAGCATGTGCTGGGGCAGCATCGCCGGCACCACCGACGCGCGGAACGGGCTGATCGCCTTCCCGCACGTGTTCAACGGCCTGCACGACCTGTACGTGTTCGGCGGCGCCATCACCGCCGGCGCGAGCGTCTCATGGTTCCAGCGGGAGTTCTGCCGGGATGGCGCGTCGCTGCCCGCGCTGGATGCCGAGGCTGCCGGGGTGCCGCCGGGCAGCGACGGCCTGCTGTTCCTGCCCTACTTGATGGGCGAGCGCAGCCCGGTCTGGGACGACCGGGCCAGCGGCGCCTTCGTGGGCCTCGGTTTGCCGCACACGCGGGCGCACCTGTACCGGGCCGTGCTGGAGGGCGTAAGCTACGCCCTCCAGCATAACATCGAGGCCGGCCGGCTGGGGATGCAGGCGCTGGCGGACCGGCTGATCGTGGTCGGCGGCGCCGCAAAGTCCGACCTGTGGATGCAGGTGATCGCCGACGTGACGGGCTACCCGGTGCGGACCATCGGCGAGGACGTGGAGGCGGCAATGGGCGCGGCGCTGCTGGCCGGGTTGGGGACGGGGCTGGTGACGCCAGCGGACGCGGCGCGGGGCTGGGTCACGCTGGTGGACCGTGCCCAGCCGCGGGCCAAGGCGGAGGCGGCCTACAGCCATTCATTCGCGATCTACAAGGACCTGTATCCTGCGCTGCGCAGCGTCATGCACCGGCTGGGTGCTTCTGGCGGACGAGGGGCCGGTTGAGGCCGCCACCGCCGAAGCGGTTTGATGCGGGAGAACGCCGCGCGCCAGCCGCCTAGGCCTGATTTTGCCGGGCCGGACGCCCTGCACAGTCGGCAAAACGGGCTGATTCCTGTTTGGGCCGCCATGCGTGCTCCAGGCTGCCGGTGCTCGATCAGGCGTCGGCACTGCGCCGGGGTCAGGCCAGTTCCGGCAACTCCGGCGCGCTGACCTGCAGGTCGAACAGCGCCGGCACGCCCGACGGAGACAGCGGCCTGGAGAGCAGGTGTCCCTGCACGTGGTCGCAGCCCTCCTCACGCAGCCATTGAAGCTGCGCCCGCGTCTCGACCCCCTCGGCGACGACGCGCATCGACAGGCTCGCGGCGAGCCTCATGATGGCCCGTACCACGACGACGGTGCCGGCATCCCCCAAGCCGTGGATGAAGCTCCGGTCGATCTTGATCTGATCGATCGGGAACGCGGTGAGGCCGCTCAGGGACGAGTAGCCCATGCCGAAATCGTCCAAGCTGGCGCGGACGCCCAGGTCGCGCAGGGACCGGACGATCGCCAGGTTGGAGGTCCCCTGCGCCAGCAGGACTGCTTCGGTGACCTCCAGGACCAGGCGCCGGGCCGGCAGGCCGGCAAGCTGCAGCGCCTCCGACACGTCGGACACGAGGTGCCCCGCCGCGAACTGCGTCGGCGACACGTTCACCGACACGCCGAGGGGGTCGGGCCACCCTGCCGCCTCCAGGCAAGCCTGGCGCAGGACCCACCCCCCGATGGCGTCCATCAGGCCAAGCTCCTCGGCGATGGGGACGAACTCGGCCGGGGGCACCTCCCCCAGGATCGGGCTGCTCCAGCGCAATAGGGCCTCGAAGCCGCACACGCGGTCGCACCGCAGGTCATAGATCGGCTGGTAACGCAGTCCGAACTCCTCGTTGCCCAGCGCGTCACGCAAGGCGCGCTCCATCGCGTGCCTGGCCCGGAGGCTGGCGTCCATCCCAGGCTCGAAGAAGCGCCAGGTGCCCCGGCCCTCCGCCTTGGCGCGATACAGGGCCGTGTCGGCGTTGCGGAGCAGGACTTCGGGTAGGATGCCGTCCCCCGGTGCGACGGCGATGCCGATGCTGACCCCGACCGAGGCGCGCCGCCCATCGAGGTCATAGACCTCGTTCGTCACCTCGACGACACGCCGTGCCAGTGCGGTCGCCGCTTCGGCGGAGTAGGGGCCGGCCTGGATGATGGTGAACTCGTCGCCGCCCATCCGGGACACCATGTCGCCGGCGCGGACGCAGCGCTGCAGGCGCGCCGCCACGATCTGCAGCAGCAGGTCGCCGGCGGCATGCCCGAGCAGGTCGTTCACGGCCTTGAAGCGGTCGAGGTCGAGGCACAGCACGGCCATCCCGGCGGCGCGGCCGTTCTCGCCAAGCGCATGCTGCAGCCGCTCGGCGAACAGGGTGCGGTTGGGCAGGTGGGTGAGCGCATCGTGGCGCGCCATGTACACCACCTTCTCCTCGGCCTGCCGGCGCTCGGTCACGTCCTCATAGGTGATGGCCCAGCCCTGCCCCGGCGCCGGCCGCAGCAGCGCCGCCAGGACCCGGCCGTCGGTCAACTGCAGGCTGAACGAGGCCGGCTTGCGGCCCTCGACCGCAGTCATTTCTTCCACGGCGAGGGTCTCGACGGACGACCCGGCGTGGTTGCCGTGCTTGACGCGCAGGGCGATCAGTTCGAGCAGGGTAAGGCCAGGGCGGACGCACCCGGGCGGCAGGCGGAACAGCTCGGAATAACGGGCATTGACCACCGCCAGCCGGCCCTCGGCGTCGAACAGGCACAGCCCCTGCGACATACCGGCCAGCGCGGTGTCGAGCTGGGCGTTGGTGGCCTCCAGCCGCGCGCCCTGCTGCTTGCTGGCGCTGATGTCGCCGATCACCGCAACGAACCCGCCCTCGCGCGTCGGGCTGCGGCTGATATTGAGCCAGCGCCCATCCACCATCGCCACCTCGCCCTGGACCTCGGGCCGGGGCAGGTTGACCGCCAGCGCCGGCCACTCCATGCCGGTGACGGCCTGCGCGGCCGCATCACCGCAGCCAAGCGCCGCCAGCGCCTGGTTGTTGGCCAGCACCACCCGCCCCTCGCTGTCCACGACGACGATGCCCTCGTGCGAGCTTTCCATGGCGTCGAGCAGCCGCCCCTGGGCGGATTGCCGCTGCGCCACCTCCCGCTGCACCAGCGAGCGCAGGTTGCCGCGCATGACCGCGAGCGACTGCAGCAAGGCGCCGAGTTCGTCGCCCCCACCCTGCGGCATGGGTCCGTCAAGCTCGCCCCGGGCGATCAGGCCGGCGACGTCCGAGGCGGTGGCGACCTGCCGGACGATGTGCCGGGCCAGCAGCCATGCCACCAGGGCGGACACCAGCAGGGCGGCCGCGATGGCGCCGGCGTTCAGCCACCAGTCCTCCGACACCGCTGCCCGGGCGTGCTGCCGATGACTGAAGCCTTCGCCGGCGGTGTAGTTGATCAGCAGCTCGATCTGGCGATTGGCCGCCTGGACGTGGCTTGCCAGCGGGTCCGGCGCCGCGGCCGCCGCGGCTCCGGCCTGGCGCCGCGCGCGGTCCCAGGTTTTAACGGCGGCCTCTGCCCGCGCGGCTGCCTGCTTGCTGCGGGGCGACTGCGACCGGTCGCTGGCGATCTCGAGGTCCTCGACCAGGGACTGCATCAGCTCCGCAAGTTGACCCTCCAGCAGGAACTGCGCCGCCGGGTCCGTCGCCTGGGCGAGGCGCAGCCCGGCGACCTGCATCAGGGCGAAGTCCGCCGCCGCGGCCCGGGCGTAGTTGATCGCCATCAGGGAGCCGTCATAGGTCTCGGTGACGAGGGCGCCGCCACGCTCGATGCGATACGACGCATCGAGGCCGATGACGCCTGCCAACGCCGTCATGATGAGAAAGGCCAGGAGGATCTGTCCGCGGATCGTCTTGACCAGCGCAAGCAGACGGGGCCTAAGCAGACCGGGTACGAGCGGACCCGGTGCGGACAGACCCGGTGCGGACAGCTTGGGCGCGGGCAGACCGGGCGCGGGCAGATCGACCGCGATGGCCTGCGTCGGCCCGCTGGCGTTTCCGACGCGGGGCAGGCTAAGGCCCTGGTTGGGAATTGTCATTGCTCCAGGTTCGAGTTTGACGTCAGCCTAGTTAGGCGTCTAATTTTAATGCTGTAGGCCGCTTATTACCTCGAACTAGACAGGCGCTGGAAGCAGAATTACCAATGGCGTTACAGAAGTTAACAAAAGACGGAAAGGTAAAACAAAGGCGGGCGTGGTGGGCGGTGCCTGCCTTGGCCGTGGCGCTGGCTGGCACTTGGCTGCTGCTGCCGGCAGCGGGATCAAGTCTTGCCCGGCCTTCCCACCAGGTGTCGCAACGTGGGCGGGAGTTCAGGCCGGGCCAGCTTGACATTAAGCGCGGCGACATCGTCAGTATCGTCAACGATGATGAGGATCTGTCACACCATGCCTACGTCGCGTCGGACCATTTTAATTTCGACTCGGGCGACCAGGAACCCGGCCACGATGTTGAGATCCCCTTCACCGTAGCCGGCACGTTCAATGTCCTGTGCGGCATCCATCCCAAGATGCGCTTAGTCGTCACGGTCCACTGATGTCAAAGCGCGCCCCCGCCGAACATCACCGTGTGCAGGCCGTAATAGGCTACCAAGAAAGTGGCGAGCGCCGCGGAATAGTTGAGCGGAAGCCTCAGCGCCACCCAGCGCCGGACTGGGCCCCGCGCGTCGTCAGCCAAAACGCCCAGCAGCGCCGCAATGATGCAGGAGTGGCCAACGCCGTCGATGAAGCCGAACTCGGCGATCGCAGCGGTGAACATTGCCGTCAGGATGATGGCCGCGCTGCGGCGAACCAGCGGCGTCCCGAGCAGGGCGAAGGCCAGGGCGAACTCCACCACGCCCGCCGCCCGCATGTAGAACGCGATGTCGAAGCCGAAGCTCATGCCGGGGTGGCTGACGAAGACCGGGAACGTCCATTGCGGGTAGGCCCACTTCTCGATCGAGGCCCACATCAGGGTGATCGCCGCCGCCCAGCGCAGAATGTCAAGCGGACGGATGCCACGCGGCGACCATTGCAGGCCGACGCAGGCGAGGTAGGCAGCCAGGCCCAGGAACACCGGGTAGTCCATCAGGTGGAACGCCCCGTATTGCCGTACCGCGATGCCGAACAGCACGACGATGCCCAGCGAGGCCAGCGGCATGGTGCGTCGGGACAGCATGCAGCCAGCCATCGCGAGCTGCAGCCAGGGCACGAAGGCCAGGTCGGTGGTGAGTTCCGGCGTCAGCAAGACATGCATCCAAGCCCAGAGGGAGAAAAAGAAGCCGCCCGCCACCAGGCGCATCACCGCCTCGGTATGGCGGCGCAGCAGGCCGGTCACCGAGTCCAGCGACCGCAGCAGCGCGGCCCCGAACGGCGTCTCCCCAATAACGCAGCCGATCAGCAGCAGGGCCAGGGAGAGGCCGAAAAGCAGTTCGAAGTCCTGGCACAGGACGTTTTCCAGCCCGACCGGCGCGCCGGCCACGTCAAAGGCGCAGAACCACTTCACATGGGCATCGGCCGGCACAGGCAGCATTGCGACCAGGAATGGCAAGGCCGCCAAGATTTTAAATGAGGGTAAGCGTGACAGCATTTTGCACGTCCTAACTAGGTTTTTAGAAGCTATGCGACAGTTCAGGCGTGCTGGTTGTATCCAGGCAAACCGGTATGGGTCCCCATCAGCAACTTGCAGGAGTTAATCATGTATTTTGGTCTAATTGTCACGCTGCTTTGCGGCGGCGCAGCACTGTCCTGGTGGGCTGTTTGCAGGCCCGCATCGGTAATGCTATTTGAACGAGCCGGCGGAGTTCTGTTAATTACGGGTTTTGCCCTGCTCGGCTTCGCCCTGCCGATGGCACACCATTTTGTTCAAAACTAAGCATGGGCGCCAGCAGCCGGGGGCAGGTCTTTGCGCACAGCCTTAGGCTTCAGCCAGGTTCATCGCTGCCTCCTTTCAGTAACGCGGCTGCTATGTCTTCCAGCGCCTCACCCACCCGCTGCAGGGTAGGCTCAGCGTGGCGGCAGGGGCGGGACGACCTGCTGAGGATCGCTGGTCAACGTTCCCAGGAAGCTGATGAGATCCGACTTTTCGGCCGCCGTGAGGCCGAGCGGCCTGATGGCGTGCGAACGGCTCGGGCGGGCGATGCCACCCTGGTCATACAGCTCAAGCACCGCGGCAAGCGTGGCGCGGGATCCGTTATGCATGTAGGGCGCGCGGATCGCGACGTCCCGCAGCGTCGGCGTCTTGAAGGCATAGCGCAGCGCCACCGATGACGGGAACAGGCGGCCCCGGCCAACATCGCCCCCGGTCGCGCTGCCGATGTCCTGGAACGAGTTGTCGGTGAACGCCCAGCCGCTGTGACAGCCGGAGCAGCCTGCCCGGCCGTCGAACAGGGCGAAACCGCGTTTTGCGGCGTCGTCCACGGCGGCTTCGTCGCCGGCAACCCACCGGTCGAAGGGCGCCGCCGCCGACACGAGGCCGCGCTCGTAGGTTGCCAGGGCCTGCTCCACCCAGGTCTGGCTGATCGCGCCGGGTCCGAATGCCGCTTCGAACCGCCGCACATAGGCCGGGTTGGCAGCGAGGCGGTCCAGCGCCTCCTCGGCGGGGAGGGCCATGCTCGCCGGGCCGGAGATCGCGGCGAACGAGACCGTCTCGATGTCAGAGAATCTGCCCTCCCACCCCAACAGTGGGGGCCAGGCGACGTTCAGCAGCGTCGGTGAGCGGAAGTCCATCACCTGCTGCTGGTCGCCAACCGACCGCGGCAGGCTGTCGGCCCAGGCTGTGCCCGGCAGGTGGCAGCTCGCGCAGGACATCCCCCGGCTGCTCGACAGCACCGGGTCGAAGAACAGCGTCGCGCCGAGCTGGACTTTCTTGGCTGACCAGGGATCCGCGTCGGGATAGGGAACCGTGGCCGGCCGCCTGTAGTCCTCCCGCCAGCCCTCCCGCAAATGCAATGCCTCCTCGCCGTGAACCAGGCCGAAGGCGGCTGACGCGACGGTAAGGCTGGCGCCGATCAATAAAGGAAAAAGGCGCACTTGGCGGTGCCTATATACTAAAGGTTGCAAGAGCTACTAACACTTGGGGGCAGGACAATGAAGAGGCGCTGTGTTAGGTTTTGTTGGGATGGCGTAAACAACGATTTCCCCCCCCCGCCATTAGCGATGTTCGGTTGTATAAATCCGGCTGATGTAAATGCCAGGCGAACAAATACCCCACCGATCGCCTGTCCCCGCCCGGCGATCGGCAGCATGCCCGCGGCATCCGGCGCGGAATGCGGCCAAGCAACTTCCAATGCTTAATGCAGGCTTTTTACTTCTGGCGCATGGATGGCGCCACGGCCCCGGTTTGGCCGCCTTCAAGCGGTGGGCGATAATGGGTGGGGACTGCCTCCTGGTGGACATCGGCGCTGCCCCGGCAAGCGGCGGCGGTGTGCCCGGCACGCTGCGGGTCGCAACGGCGCCAAGCGGGCGACATGGCGGAGGGCGTCCCTAAAACCCCGGCCAGGCGGGTGGGCGATGCTTGTACCCGGAGGAGGCGCCCGCCTCGCCTCGGGCCGTGCCCCCCATGGCGCCAGTTTGGGGCGCCAGTTTGGGGCACCGGTCAGGCATGGCGCCTGGACCAGACGGCCGGCATCATGTCCCGCGATGCGGCTGCCGAAGGCTCGGCGAGCCAGGGACAGGATGGGACGATGAAGCGCCGGATGAAGCTGGGCCTATCGATGCGCTACCTCGGCTACCACGACGCCGCCTGGCGCCACCCGGACGTACCGTCCGGCGGGTCGTCCGACTACCACCACTTCCTCCGCTGCGCCCGCCGCGCCGAGGCGGGCCTGTTCGACATGGTGTTCTTCGCCGACGGCATCGGCGTGCGCGCCAACGACGACCCGCCGGGGTCGCTCAGCCACTCCAACCGCAATGTCGAGCTGGAGCCGCTGACGCTGCTGTCCGCGCTCGCGCCGATGACCCGGCGCATCGGCCTCGTGAGCACGGCCAGCACCACCTACAACGAGCCGTACCACGTCGCGCGCAAGTTCGCCTCGCTCGACCACATCAGCGGCGGCCGGGCCGGGTGGAACGTCGTCACCTCCTGGTCGGAGCAGGAGGCGTGGAACTTCAGCCGCGACACGCACCTGGACTACGGCACGCGCTATGACCGGGCGCGGGAGTTCGTGCAGGTGGTGACGGGCCTGTGGGACAGTTGGGCGCCGGACGCCTTCGTGCACGACAAGGCGACGGGGCAGTTCTACGACCCGGCGCGGCTGCACACGCTGCACCACCGGGGCCAGCACTTCCAGGTGCGCGGCCCCTTGAGCGTGAAGCCCACGCCGCAGGGCCGCCCCATCCTGGTGCAGGCGGGCGCCAACCCGCTGGGGCAGGAGATCGCCGCCGCCGATGCCGACGTGGTGTATGCGTCGATCAACGGGCTGGAGCAGGCCCAGGGCTACTACGCGGAGGTCAAGGGCCGGATGGCCCGGCACGGGCGGCATCCGGACGACCTCAAGGTCATGCCGGCGCTGATCCCCATCGTCGGGCGCACGGCGGCCGAAGCGCAGGCCAAGCTGGATGGCTTGCAGGCGCTGATCGACCCCCTGGCCGGGCTGGCCCGCATCTATGGGCTGATGGGCGACCTGTCCGGCCATGACCTCGACGGACCCGTGCCGGAGCCGGTGGGCGCCAAGGTCCGCAGCATCGCCTATGGCTGGTGGGAGCGCTCCCGGCGGGAGGGCCTGACCATCCGGCAGATGTATGGCGAGTACGCCATCGGCGAGGGCTTCCGCGCCATCGGCACGCCGGGTCAGGTTGCCGACGTAATGGAGGAGTGGATGGACGCCGGCGCGGCGGACGGCTTCAACATCACGCCGACGCACCTGCCTGGGGGGATCGACGACTTCGTGGAGCTGGTGGTGCCGGAGCTGCAGCGGCGCGGGCGGTTCCGCACGGAGTACGAGGGCGCGACCCTGCGAGAGAACCTCGGCCTGCCCGCCGCTCCCAGCCGCTGGCGACGGGCGGCCGTTGAGGAGGCATCGGAACTGGGTTAACGCCTGGGTTTTCGGTGCCTGCGGATAGCGGGGGCCAGACCTCGTTGCTGTTTGGCATTAAGGGCCACACCTTTCAGGGTGTCGGTGCTCTTCCTAATCTGGATGGATGAGCACGGGATTGGGTAAGTGAAGTTGACCCGGTCCGATAGAGTGTTGGTGGGCTTTGGTGGCTACGGCTGGGCTTTGGCCATCTCTGGTGCGGC
>CAXTFY010000064.1:0-11558 GCA_964243265.1 uncultured Acetobacteraceae bacterium
ATCGTGCAGGCCGCCTACGGCTACCCGGCGCGTGCCTGGGCGGCGAGCATCTGGTCCACCCTGCGCGTCAGCCTGCTCGGCTTGGCGCTGGCCTGCGCCGTGGCGATCCCGCTGGCGATGGCGCTGGTGACCTCGCGGCTGCTGACGCGCACGCTGTATCCGATGCTGGTGGTGGTGCAATCGACCCCCATCGTGGCGATTGCGCCCATCCTGGTCGTCGTGCTGGGCGCGGGCGACCTGTCGCGGGTGGCGATCACGTTCCTCATCACGTTCTTTCCCATCGTCGTCGCAGCCACGACCGGGCTGGCGGCCACGCCGGAGGAGTTGATCGAGCTGTCCCGCTCCCTGGGCGCGACCCGGCGGCGGGAGATGCTGAACATCCGCCTGCCGTTCGCCATCCCCTACGTGTTCGCCGCCCTCCGCATCGCCGCCACGCTGTCGGTGATCGGCGCCGTGGTCGCGGAGTTCGTCGCCGCCGAGGAGGGCTTGGGCTACCTCATCGCATTTTCGACCTCCAACTTCCGCATTGCCCGGGCCTATTCGGCGCTGGCCGCGCTGGTCATCATCAGCCTGCTGTTGTTCCAGGCGGTGACGTGGCTGCAACGCGCCGCGTTCCCGTGGAGCCTGCCGAAGCAGTTGCGTTAGACGCGGGCAAGGGCGACGACGCAGCCTCGAACAAAGCGGCGCTTGCATCGAAACGCGGGGCGGCATGTGACTGAGGCGGTCCTTGCTGACTGAGGCGGTCCCTGCTTGTCTGGAAGCAACGTCAGCCCGAGGCTGATGCCCGCCATCATCGGCCTTATATCAGCGGCCCTCCGCACTCACCCTCACGATGCTGCATCGGATCAGCCCCCGTCACTGCGAGCCGGCTTCGGCGCGGCATAGGGGGAGGCATGAGGTGCGCTCCGATGTGGCAGCCCCTGGATTACCACGTCGCAATAACAGACGGGGCAATGACAGACGAAAGGCGGCCAAACCAGTCAGAGCAGAGGGCCATTGGTATCACCGTGCCAACGCCGCCACGATCCGCTCGCCCGAACCAACAAGCGCCAACCGGATCGCATCCAGGCCCGGGTGAAGCAGCCGAAAACCCCGCTTGCGCCACTCACCCGCGACCATCACCGCCTCGATATCGGCGCGGCCGGCCTGGAGGACGGTCGCCACCGGATCGTGGACGGGCGCCAGGCTGAGCGCCCGCGCATCGATCACCACCAGGTCCGCCTGCTTGCCGGGCGCCAGGCTTCCCACCCGGTCGGCCAGCCCCAGCGCCTCCGCGCCACGGTTGGTGATCCAGGACAGCGCCTCGCGGGCCGCAATCGATGGACGTTCGGCGATGCCTCCGGTCCGGGCACGGATCGACGCGTGATCGAGGGCGCGCTGGTGCGCCAGGGCGATGCGGGCCACCGTCAGCATCTCCCCGGACGCCGCGCTCTCGATGTCCACACCCAGGGACGGCGCCGTGCCCAGCGCCCGCAGCCGCCCCGTGATCGGATGGCCATGGCCCATCGCCATCTCCGCCTCCGGCGTGGCGGTGAAGGTTGCGCCCGCGTCCACGAAACGCCGCAGGCGATCATCCGGCAGGTCATTGCCGTGCACGATGTTGGTGCTCGGCCCCACCAAGCCTGCCGCCTCCACCGCGTCCCAGCCGCCGGGGCTTTTCGGCGGGCCGCCGCCCTGGTGCATGGAGGCGACCAACGCCAACTCCGCCGCCAGCCGGAAGTCGGCCAGGGCCACCTCAATCGTGGAGTAATGCGGCCCGAGGATCGCCATCCCAAGCGTGAGCAACCCGTCGGACGCGAAGAACCTCCCCCGTCGCAGCCGCTCCACCTCACCGCGGGGATGCGGCACCTCCGAAAAATGCGGCTGACCCGGCAGAGGCTCCGGCTTGGGCGAGCCGTGCAGGAAGGCCGCACGGATGCCGGAAGCAACCAGGGCGTCCACGGCCGCATCCGTGTGGGCCGGGGTCGGGTTGTTATGGCACCAATCCCCAAGCGTCGTAGTGCCGCAGTCGATCTGGTTGAGCGCCCCGGCCAGCGTTCCGACGTGGATGTCCTGCGGGGTGAAATGCGTGGCCAGCCCGGCATGCACATGGCGGAAGTATTCCAGCAGCGTCCAATCCGCCGCCAGGCCGCGCAACGCCGTCTGCCAGGTATGCATGTGCGCGTTGACCAGGCCAGGGATGACGATCCTGCCGGTGAGATCGACGCGCTCGGCATCGCCGCCGTCCAGGTCCGGCGCGACCGCCATGATGCGTGCGCCATCCACAAGGACATCCATGGCGCCATCGGCGACATCAGGCGCCATTGTCACCACCGTGGCGCCCTGGAGCAGCAGCCGTCCCATCACGATGATCCTTCAACCAAGCGGCATCGTCCTGAGCTTACGACGCGCCCGTCGCCATGGCGACCTCCGGGGCGCCCGTCGCCGTGGCGACCTCCGGGGCGCCTGCCGGCGTGGCGCCATCCTGGCCCTCCTCTGTCGAACCCCGCCCGCCATGCCGCGTTGCTGCCATCATCTCCGGAGGCGCGCATTGCGACACATTCACCTTCAGCCTCTCGGCGGCATCGCCGGCGACATGTTCGCCGCCTGCCTGCTCGGTGCCCTGCCCGAGCACCAGGACGCCGTGATCCATGCCGCGCAGGAGGTGGCGCCTGTCGAATGCGCGGTGCTGACGCATGACGACGGCACCCTGACCGGCCACCGCTTCGTGGTCCGCACCGACCCGGCCCCCGCTCATGCCCATGATGCCCATGCCCATGATCACCATGCCGGGCAACGGCATCATGGCGCCCACACCGACTGGCGCGACATCCGGGCCAGGCTGCAGGCTTCGGCCCTGCAGCCCGCGGTGCAGGCCCACGCCATCGGCATCTTCGCCGTCCTGGCCGAAGCCGAAGGGCGCGTGCACGGCAAGGCCGCCGACGCCGTGACCTTCCACGAGGTCGGCGCCGCCGACAGCATCGCCGACATCGTCGCCGCGGCCGCCCTGATCGACGCCATCGGCCCGGCCACCTGGAGCATCGCATCCTTGCCCATCGGCGGCGGCACCGTCCGCACGGCCCATGGCATCATGCCCGTCCCGGCGCCGGCCACCGCCCTCCTGCTGCAAGGCTTCGCCATGCACGACGACGGCATCGCCGGCGAGCGGGTGACGCCGACCGGCGCAGCCATCCTGCGCTACCTCAACTGCGCGTCCACGCCGCCGGCAGGGGTCCTGCGCCACTCCGGCTACGGCTTCGGTACCCGCCGTCTCGGCGGCATCAGCAACTGCGTGCGCGCCCTGGTCTTCGACACCGCCGCGGCCTCCCCAGCCAACAGCCACCGCGAGCTTGCCGTCATCAGCTTCGAGGTGGACGACCAATCCGGCGAGGACCTGGCCACCGGCCTAGAACGTGTCCGGGCCACCCCCGGCGTGCACGATGTCGTCCAGATGCCTGCCTTCGGCAAGAAGTCGCGCCTGGCCGTCCACGTCCAGGTCCTGGCAGCGCCCGGCGCGCTGGACGCCGCCATCGATGCCTGCTTCCGCGAGACCACCACCATCGGCCTTCGCACCCACCTCGTACAGGGCCGTGCCCTGCCCCGCCGCTTCGCCACCGTCGAGGTGGACGGCCAGCCGCTCACGGTCAAGCTGGTCGAGCGGCCCAACACCGCCGGCGTCCCGTCCCTGACCGGCAAGGCAGAGTCCGACCACGCCACCCCAATCCCAACTCATGCCGCCCGCGCCCACCTGCGCCACGATGCCGAGTACATCGCGCTCGCCTTGGAAGCCGCCCGCAAACAGGCCGCCCTGCAAGGGTCCGACCCGGTATGACCGCGCTCGACCGGCTCCATGCCGCCCTGGCCACCATGGGTCCTGTCGCCATCGCGGTCAGCGGTGGCGTGGACAGCCTGACCCTTGCCACCGCCGCCCACCGCCGCCCCGGCGCGCAGGTCACGATGCACCACGCCACCTCGCCCGCTGTCCCGCAGGAGGCCACCGACCGCACCCGCGCCCTGGCCGCCGCCGAGGGCTGGACGCTCGACGTGTTCGACGCCAACGAGTTCCAGGACCCGGCCTACCGGGCCAACCCCGTCAACCGCTGCTTCTTCTGCAAGACCAACCTGTATGGGGCCGTCGCGGCCCGCACCACGAGCCAGATCCTGTCCGGCACCAACACCGACGACCTCGGGGAGTACCGCCCCGGCCTGGATGCGGCGCGAGACCACGCCGTCCGCCACCCCTACGCTGAGGCCGGCATCGACAAGACCGCCGTCCGCGCCCTCGCCGCCGGCCTGGGCCTCGGCGCGCTGTCCGACCTGCCCTCCGCCCCCTGCCTGTCGAGCCGCATCGAGACCGGCATCCGGATCGAGGCGCCAATCCTCGCCATGGTCCATGCCGCCGAGAAGCTGGTCACCGCCCGCCTCGCCCCGCGTACCGTCCGCTGCCGGGTCCGCGCAATGGGCGTGGTGATCGAGCTGGACCCGGCGGCCCTGGATGCCCTCAACAGCGCCGGTCCGCTCCGCGCCGAGTTGCAGTCGCTCGCCACCGCCGCCGGGTTGCCCACTCCCGTCGCCTTCGCGCCCTACCGCACCGGCAGCGCCTTCCTCCAGGCTGCCCCATGAACGGCGACCACGGTCCCGCAACCAGCAATCCCGGCGGCGGGGCCGAGTTCCTGCTCGACGAGGCCCGCACCGCCCGCATCGGCTTCGGCGAGGCCATCTTCTGCGCCGGCAAGTCCGCCTCGCAGGTCGCCGCCATCCTCGACCACGCCCAGGTCCCGATGCTGCTGACCCGTCTCGACCCGGCGAAGTTCGCCGCCCTGCCGCACGCGCAACAGGCCGACCTCGACTACGACCCCGTGTCCGGCACCGCCTACTTCGGCGCGCCGATCCCCGCCGCCGGCCCGGTCCGCGTTGCCGTCGTCACCGCGGGCACCTCGGACGTGCCGGTGGCGCGGGAGGCCGTCCGCACGCTGGCCTTCCAGGGGCACGAGGCCCGGCTAATCGCCGATGTCGGCGTCGCCGGGCTATGGCGCCTGCTGCGGCGCGTGGAGGAGCTGCAGGCGATGCGCGTCGTCATCGTCGCCGCCGGCATGGACGCCGCCCTGCCCAGCGTCATCGGCGGCCTGATCGGCGGCGTCATCATCGCCGTACCCACCTCCGTCGGCTACGGCGTCGCCGCCGGCGGCCACACGGCGCTGAACGCGATCCTGGCCAGTTGCGCGCCGGGCATCGTCACCGTGAACATCGACAACGGCTACGGCGCGGCCTGTGCCGCGCTGCGCGTACTCGGCCCCGCCGCGGACAGCCCGGCACGGGCAACCCAAAGGAGCACATCATGCAACGACGCGACCTGATGAAGGCCACCGCCGGCATGGCGGCCGCCGCCATTGCCGCCCCTGCCTCCGCGCAGATCGTGGAGAGCACCAGCCAGGGCGGCGCAGTCAAGTCCACCGGCCCCGTGACTTCGAAGCTGGCGCAACATCCCGACATGAAGTACCGCCCCCTGGGCACGACCGGGGAGCTGGTCTCCATCGTCGGCGTCGGCGGCTTCCACCTCGCCAAGCCCGGCGGAACCGACAGCGACGGGGCGGTTCGCATCGTCCACGGCGCCATCGACGCCGGCATCACCTTCTTCGACAACTGCTGGGACTACAACGGCGGCGAAAGCGAGGTGCGGCTCGGCAAGGCGCTCGCCAACGGCTACCGCGACCGCGTGTTCCTGATGACCAAGCTCGACGGCCGCACCGCCGAGGCCGCGACCCGGCAACTTGACGAATCCCTCACCCGCTTGCAAACCGACCACCTCGACCTGGTGCAGTTCCACGAGATCATCCGCATGGACGACCCGGAGCGGGTGTTCGCCAGCGGCGGCGCCCTGGAGGCGATCCTGCGCGCCAAGGAGCAGGGCAAGGTCCGCTACATCGGCTTCACCGGCCACAAAAGCCCTGCCATCCACAAGCACATGTTCGACGTGGCCGACCAGCACGGCTTCCACTTCGACACGGTGCAGATGCCGCTCAACGTGATGGACGCGCATTACGACAGCTTCGAGCAGGGCGTGCTCCCGGTCGCCGTCCAGCACGGCACCGGCGTCCTCGGCATGAAGGCGTTCGGCGACCCGTTCATCCTGGACAGCAAGGCCGCCACGCCCATCGAGATGCTGCAATACCCGCTCAGCCTGCCCGTGGCCCTGCAGGTCACCGGCATCGACAGCATGGCCATCCTGCAGCAGGCGCTGGAGGCCGTCCGCAGCTTCAAGCCGTTCACGCCCGAGCAGCGGGCCACCTTGCTGGCCAAGACCGAGGCCGTCGCGCGCGATGGGCAGACGGAGCGTTACAAGGTGTCGCACCACTTCGACGGTACCATCCAGAACCCGCAGTGGCTCGGCTGACAGGGGAACCGGCCCGGCCGCGCACGCTGTGCGGCCGGGCGCCGCTGTTTGGCTTGGCCGGCGTCAACGTTGCCGCCCAGGCACGGCATCGCCGGGGCGATAGTTGAATGTCTCAACCACCCCGTCACGCTGCCTGCATGCCGCAGGACACCCATCCGCACCGACATGGGCCGCCAGGATCGTGCGCGTAGTCCTTGGACCGCTGCACCGCAGGCACGGCTCGCAATGACGATGCCCCTGCCAACAATCAGGACATCTGCCAGCATCACCGCGAGGCGATAGGCTCGGTTGGTCAGGAACGCCCCGTTCAGCACCCCGATCCGCGACCAGCGGATTACGGCGTCCAGGCCCAGCACCCAATCCTACCCGGTCCAGCACGGAGAAACCGTGCGTGATAATGTACTCCCACGATCATCCGGCGCCGTCGTGATACAGCCCGATCCCTAGGTTCAGCATGAACAGAACGCACTGCCGCGTCATAGTGTCGCCACCCAAGCGGGCACGCTGGACGCCAACCGCGGACCTGCCGGATGCAATGAGCCATGTATCAGCAGAAAAGTATCACCTCTGCACTGCAAAGGGCGTAGCCGGCTAGTCAGCCGTGCTCTAGGCTTAACATTCGCGGACAACCACGGAACGAATCGTGGGCCGCAGAGGCATAAGGGGAGGACTATGGGGGCAAAACCCTGTCTAGGGCTTGACCAGGCCTATAATGACCAGCCGCCAGCGGTTTGGCCGCATGATCATCCGATCCAGACTGTCCGGCGGCACTGCAAGCCGGGATGCGATCTACGCCTCGTGACGGCCACGACTGACCGGGTGGATGCAGGCGACCGGGTGCTCACGGGTCCTAGCCTGCCGAATAAACGGATCAGCGACATGGCCGGCGAAGGAACATCCCCTTCCCCGGTTTACCGCGGCAGCCATCAGGGCATGCAGGGCGCCCCCTCCGAACCTGCACTTTCTCCAGCCGTTTCTAGCAGCTTCGTTTTGCGGCATCCGGTTTCCCGCAGCCCTGCTTGGCAGTTCGCCGCAGCCGCCTGATAAACGATCATAACCAAATAAACTGCCACAACCAAAAGCAAGGAAACACCTATGACCCGGTCCAACGCACCCCTCACCGCTGCCGCCCTCATGCTCGGCGTGCTCGGCGGCGTCTCCAGCGCCTCCGCCGCCGTGGAGAACGCGACGGTCGCCTTCCTCATGCCCGACCAGGCCTCGACCCGCTATGAGGAGCACGACCGACCGGGGTTCGTGGCCGAAATGAAGAAGATCTGCCCGACCTGCAAGGTGCTGTACCAGAACGCCGACGGCGACGTGTCGCGTCAGCAGCAGCAGTTCAACTCCGTCATCACGCAGGGCGCCAAGGCCATCGTGATCGATGCGGTGGACTCGACCGCCGCCGCCTCCCTGGTCAAGCAGGCGCAGGGCCAGGGGATCAAGGTGATCGCCTATGATCGCCCGATCCCGTCCACCCCGGCCGACTACTACGTGTCCTTCAACAACGAGGAGATCGGCAAGTCGATCGCCCAATCCCTGGTGCAGCACCTGAAGGCGCAGGGCGTGTCCCCCGGCGGCGCCGCCGGGCTGCTGGAGGTCAACGGCTCCCCCACCGACGCGGCGGCCGGGCTGATCAAGAAGGGCATCCACGAAGGGCTGGAGAACAGCGGCTACAAGACGCTGGCCGAGTATGACACCCCCGAATGGGCGCCGCCGAAGGCGCAACAGTGGGTAGGCGGCCAGGTCTCGCGCTTCGGCAAGAACATCGTCGGCGTGGTTGCGGCCAACGACGGCACCGCAGGCGGCGCGATCGCCGCCTTCAAGGCGGCCGGCGTCGAGCAGGTGCCGCCCGTGACGGGCAACGACGCGACCATCGCCGGCCTGCAGCTCATCATCGCCGGCGACCAGTACAACACCATCTCGAAGCCGAGCGAGGTCGTCGCCGCCGCCGCCGCGGACGTCGCGGTGGCGCTGCTGGGCGGCGAGAAGCCGAAGTCCGATGGCGATGTGTTCGGCACCCCGACCCGGCTGTTCGTGCCGGCGCTGGTGACCGCGGGCAACATGAAGGCGGAGATCGTCGACAAGATGGTTGACGGAAAGCCGATCACCCCGGCATCTGCCCTGTGCACCGGGCGTTATGTCGCGGGCTGCAAGAAGCTGGGACTTACCCAGTAGCAGGCACGGGGGGGATACAACTCATGGCGGACATGTCGCAGCGGGAAGTGGTGCTCAGCCTTCGGGGCATCTGCAAGCAGTTCGGCGCCGTGTCCGCGCTGACCGACATCAACCTCGATGTCCACGCCGGCGAAGTCGTGGCGCTGGTCGGCGACAACGGCGCCGGCAAGTCCACGCTGGTCAAGGTCCTGGCCGGCGTGCATGCGCCGACCTCGGGCACCATGGCCTTCCTCGGCAAGGAGGTGGCGCTGTCCGGCCCCAGCGACGCGCTGGCGCTGGGCATCGCGACGGTGTTCCAGGACCTCGCGCTATGCGAGAACCTGGACGTCGTCGCCAACATCTTCCTCGGCAAGGAGCTGCAGCCGATGCAGCTCGACGAGGTGTCGATGGAAATCCGCGCCTGGACGCTGCTGAACGAGCTGTCCGCACGCATCCCCAGCGTGCGGGAGCCGGTGGCGTCGCTGTCCGGCGGGCAGCGCCAGACCGTCGCCATCGCCCGCTCGCTGCTGCTGGACCCCAAGCTGATCATGCTCGACGAGCCGACGGCAGCCCTTGGCGTGGCGCAGACGGCGGAGGTGCTGGACCTGATCGAGCGCGTGCGGGCGCGCGGCCTGGGCGTCATCGTCATCAGCCACAACATGGAGGACGTGCGCGCGGTTGCGGACCGCATCGTGGTGCTCCGCCTCGGCCGCAACAACGGCGTGTTCACGCCCGACGCGTCCAACACCGAGCTGGTCGGCGCGATCACCGGGGCCGCGGACAACTCCGTCTCGCGCCGCTCCACCCGCCGGTCACGGCAGAGCGAGGGAGCCGCGCTATGAGCCAGCCGCTGCTCGACCGCAGCGACGTGCGGGTCCGCGACGACCGGGGCCTTGCCGGGTCGCTGCGCGGCTTCTTCGACCGGGTGCGCTCGGGCGACCTCGGCCCCTTGCCGGTGGTGGTCGGGCTGGCGGTGATCTGGACGGTGTTCCAGTCGCTCAACCCGCTGTTCCTGTCGGCCAACAACCTGGTCAACCTGCTGTTCGACTGCGCGACCACCGGCGTCATCGCTCTCGGCATCGTCTGCATCCTGATGGTGGGTGAGATCGACCTGTCGGTCGGCTCCGTCAGCGGCTTCGCCTCGGCGCTGCTCGGCGTGATCTGGGTCAACGCCGACTGGCCGGTCGCGGCGGCGATGCTGGCGGCGCTGCTCGTCGGCGCCGTCATCGGCCTGGTCTATGCCCTGCTGTTCACGCGGCTGGGGATGCCCTCGTTCGTGTCCACGCTGGCCGGGCTGCTGGCCGTGCTCGGGCTGCAGCTTTACATCCTGGGGTCCACCGGCTCGATCAACCTGCCGTACGGCTCGCCGCTGGTGAGCTTTGGCCAGACGCTGGTCATGCCGCACCTGGTCTCCTACGCGTTGGCGGCGCTGGCTGCGGCGGCATCGCTGTATGCGGGGCTGCGCACGGCGGCGCGGCGGCGTAGCGCCGGGCTGTCGCCGCGCTCCACGGGCGGGCTGCTGCTGCGCGCCGCCGCGCTGTTCGTGGTGCTGGAGGGCGTGGCGTTCTACCTCAACACCGACCGCGGCGTGCCCTGGATCTTCGGGCTGTTCGCCCTGCTCGTGGTCGTCATGGACTACGCGCTGAAGCGCACCAAGTGGGGCCGCTCCATGACCGCGGTCGGCGGCAACCGGGAGGCGGCGCGCCGGGCCGGCATCAACGTCAACGCGACCTACATCAGCGCCTTCGTGCTGTGCTCGGTGTTGGCGGCGGCGGGCGGCGTGCTGTCGGCGGCGCGGTTGGCCTCGGCCAGCCAGCAGGCCGGCACGGGGGACGTGAACCTCGACGCCATCGCGGCGGCGGTGATTGGTGGCACCTCGCTGTTCGGCGGCCGGGGCAGCGCCTACTCCGCGCTGCTGGGCATCATCGTCATCCAGTCGATCGCCAGCGGGCTGACCTTGCTCGACCTGTCGTCGTCGCTGCGTTACATGATCACCGGTGCGGTGCTGGCCTTGGCCGTCATCGTCGACTCCCTCGCGCGCCGGTCCCGCGCCTCGCACGGTCGCGGGTGAGGATGCAACGATGACCGAAAGCTTGTCGGGCAAGGTCGCGGCCATCACCGGCGCCGCGTCCGGCATCGGGCTGGCCTGCGCGCGGTCGCTGATCGCGGCCGGCGCGCGCGTCGTGCTAGTGGACCGCGACGAGGCCAGGCTGCACGAGGTCTGCGCCGAGCTGGGGCAGTATGCGATCCCGCTCGTGGTGAACCTGCTCGACCCCGCAAGCGTGGCGACCATGGTGCCCGGCATCCTGCGGCACGCGGGCGGGCTCGACATCTTCCACGCCAACGCCGGGTCATACATCGGCGGCGACGTGCATGGCGGCGACCCGGACGCGTGGGACCGCATGCTCAACCTCAACATCAACTCGGCGTTCCGCACCATCCACGCGGTGCTGCCGCACATGGTCGAGCAGGGCAGCGGCGACATCATCGTCACCAGCTCGGTCGCGGGGTTCATCCCGGTCGTGGTGGAGCCGATCTACACGGCGTCCAAACATGCGATCCAGGCCTTCGTCCACACGCTGCGGCGTCAGGTGATGAAGCACGGCATCCGCGTCGGGGAGGTCGCTCCCGGCCCGGTGGTGACGGCGCTGCTGGCCGACTGGCCAAAGGAGAAGATGGACGACGCGCTGGCCCGCGGCAGCCTGATGCAGCCCGAGGAGGTGGCCGAGGCCGTGCTGTTCATGCTCACCCGGCCGCGCAACGTCGTGATCCGCGACCTGGTCATCCTGCCGCAGAGCCTGGACCTATAGACCGTCGCCGCTGCGGCGGACGGCGACGCCGGCGGGACCGGGCGCCGTTAGCCCGATCGAATTACGCCAGCCGCCCATGGGTCCGGCCCACCTGGGCGCATCGTCATTGCGAGCCGGCTTCAGCGTGGCAATTCAGGCGAACCAGCACAGCCCATGCCAGCCTGGATTGCCGCGTTGCAGGTGCGGCTCGCAATGACGGCCAGGCTTTGGACAGGATCGGC
>CAXTFY010000064.1:11658-17641 GCA_964243265.1 uncultured Acetobacteraceae bacterium
GTACGCTGCCAGCACCGTTCTCGTTCGAGTTCCCAGCACGCCCCCAGCCGCAGGGTTTGATCCGACGGCCCCAGCCGCAGTCCCAGTGGGACGTTTTGTCAGCAGACATCGCCATGATGCTTGACCGGCAAAATGCCGCTCGTTAGCGTACCGTGCGGCAATGGCGCCGAGCGACAGCGTGTCCAGCGTGAGATCAGGCCCGTGCGGCCAAAATCTCCTGCCGCCTATGCCGCGTCCCTGTGGATCATTGTGAGGAGAAAAGGCTATGTCAGCCAGTGTACTCGCGCCTGAGGCCGGCCCAGTTGCGATCCCCGTCCGTGACGTCCTGCCTTGGGCGGTATTCGGCGGCTTGATCCTGATGTTGGCGATCTACTTCGTCGGCGCGGAGCAGGGTGCCACGTCGGTCTTCAGCGGCATGGGCGTCCACGAGTTCGTGCATGACGGACGCCACCTGCTTGGCTTCCCCTGCCATTAGGGAGGAACCCGCCCGATGACGAGAGACCTGCTGGTCCGCGGAATGCTGGTCGGCGTGCTTGCCGGGTTGCTGAGCTTCGGCTTCCTGAAGGTGTTCGGCGAACCGCAGGTCGATCGCGCCATCGCATTCGAAACCCAAATGGATGAAGCCAAGGCGGAGGCCAAGGCGCAGGCCGACCTTGCCAAGGGCATCGTCACGCCGAAGGAAATACCGGAGCCGGAGATTTTCAGCCGTTCCGTGCAAAGCGGCATCGGCTTGCTGACCGGGGTGACCGTCTATAGCGCGGCCTTTGGCGGCCTGTTCGCCCTGGCATTCGCATTCGTCCATGGGCGCGTGAGCAACCTTGGCGCGCGCTCCACCTCGGCCCTGCTGGCAGGTGCGGCCCTGCTCACGATCTACATCGTGCCGAACCTGAAATACCCGGCCAATCCGCCCTCGGTCGGGGAGCCGGAGACGATCCAAATCCGAACGGTCCTATACTTCTCGATGATCGCCATCTCGATGGCGGCGATGATACCCGCCGTCATCATCCGCAACCGGCTGGTCCGCCGACTGGGTGCGTGGGACGCGACGATCATTGCGGGCGCGGCATACTTGCTGGTGGTGCTTGCCCTCGGCTTCGCGCTGCCGGCGGTCAACGAGGTGCCGGAGGGGTTCCCAGCCGCCGTGCTGTGGCAGTTCAGGCTGTCGTCCCTCGGTGCGCAACTAATCTTGTGGACCACCCTCGGCCTGGGTTTCGGCGCCTTGACGGCCCGTGCGTCAGCCCCCAGGCGGCAACACGCCCGGACCGCTTCGGCCCAACCCTGACGGCAGCCTTGGGGACACCCCGCGATGCGTGGCCAGCCATCGGACCATGACAGCTCGCCTGAAACTGGTTTGCCACGCATCCACGTCCGCCGTTCGGCTCGCCGCATTCCCAGGCGATGAACCGCTCGACCCCCTCGGCAGGCATGACCTGGCCGAGTTGGCGATGACAATCGGACCGGCGGACCGCTGCTGGACCGGGCCGTCGCTGCGCACCCGGGAAACTGCCGGCGCGTTGCACCCCGCCGCCATCGTCGATGCCCGGCTGGGCGAGTGCGACTACGGACGCTGGACCGGCCAGACCTTCGACGACGTGCACGCCCGCGAACCCCAGGCCATCGCCGACTGGCTGCGCGACCCCGAAGCGGCCCCGCACGGCGGAGAATCGGTCCTGTCGCTCCTGAACCGCGTGGCCGGCTGGCTCGATGAGCAGCGCTCGGTGGCTGGCCAAGTCCTCGCAGTGACGCACGCGTCGGTCATCCGCGCCGCCGTGGTCCACGCCATCGAGGCGCCGCCGCGGTCGTTCTGGCGGATCGATGTCGCCCCGCTCTCCGTAACCCGGCTGACCAGCGCCGGTCGGCACTGGACGCTTGCCGCGCTGGCGGCATTGCGGGACACGCGGCGATGAGATCTCGTCTGCAAGGTCTCGGTGGCGCCTTGGCGCTGGCATTGGCCGGCTGTCCCGCCTGGTGCCCCGCCCGGGCGCACCACCAGGGCGTCGCGCACGAGCCGCCTGCCGAGGGGATTGCCATCCCCAACCTCTCGCACGGTCAGATGGCGGTCATCGCCGCAAACCGGGCGGCGACCCTGGACCTGGCAACGCGGCAGGCGCCACCGACCAGGTGATGCGGCGGCTGCAGGGCGTCATCAACATCCAGTTCAGCGCCTGCGCCTGGGGACTGGTCCCCGGCGGCATCGAGGAGGATAGCCCGTTCAACGAATGCACCCACGCCTACCTAGCGGGCACGCGGGCGCTGCTGCACCTGCAGGGCCCGCCCGGCGACCAGACGGCGGTCCGTGCGCTGGTCGAAAAGGTCGGGTTGGACATGCTGGCCAACAACGCAGCCCCAGTGCTTTGCCGTTACAGCGACGAACCACTCAACACCGCGGAGATCGTTTACCCACGATGGGGCGACGCAGCCGCCTCCAACGCGGGTCTGATGACGGCCGCAGCTTTCATGCTCGCCGGTTGCGCCGCCTGGTGGAGAATGCATTGGCGCCGCAGGTGCAACGTCCCGGCTCCGCCCATCTCGGCATGACCGGATATCAACCGCCAAAAATCCCGATCAGCGATGGGTCTCCACCATTGCGAGCCGCACGTGCGGCATGGCAATCCAGGGGCCGCATTGGCGACTGCTACTCCCTCTCCCTCCGGGAGAGGGCCGGGGTGAGGAGGTCGTGCGGCGCAGACCTCCTGGCCCAGACAGCCCGCTTCCAGCGCATCGCCCGGTGGCGCAAGGAAAGCCCCCCGCACCCCGGCCCTCTCCCAAAGCGGGAGAGGCAGCAGAAGCGGTCCTCACAGCATATGCGATCGCCCTGCGTCCGCACGGCTCCAGCCCACTCGCGGCTTCCCCCGAGTGCTGTGCAGCGGCTGGAACTTTGGCGATCCCGCGCCATTTAAAGGATCTGCCGCTGCGCGCGAAGTATCCAGCCAACGCCCGGCCATGCCGGCTACACCCGCTCGGCAACGACCCTGCGAAAACAAGTAGGAACCCCATGAGCCGTGCTGCGCCGCCTTTCGAGATCACCGTTTGCGGCATCGACGAGTTGGCCGGGCATTGCAGCGCCAATGCCAGCCATGTTCTATCGATCCTCGACCCCGACCATCCGGTTCCCGAGGCCTTCGGCACCTTCGGCGAGCACGAAAAGCTGGAGCTGCGCTTCCACGACATCATCGAGGACACGCCCGGCCGCATCGCCCCAAGTCCCGGGCATATCGGGCAGGTCCTGGCGTTCGGCCGCGGCCTGCTCACCGAGCCGCGCCCGGCGGCGCACCTGCTGGTCCACTGCCATGCCGGCGTCTCCCGGTCCACGGCCTCGATGGCCCTGATCCTCGCCCAGGCGCTGCCGGACCAGCCGGCGGACGGCATCCTGGCCCTGGTGCACGGGATACGCGAGAAGGCTTGGCCGAACCTGCGGATGATCGAGATCGGCGACGCGATGCTGGGCCGCAACGGCGCCCTGGTCGAGGCGACGCACGCCCTGCACCGCCTGCAGCTCGAAGTCCGCCCCCATATCGCGGACTTCATGGAGGGTGAAGGCCGCGGGCGCGAGGTCGCCGCCGCCCGTGGCCACGCGGTGCTGCCGCAGCCAGGGAGCGCTTGAACCGGCGCCAGGCCGCGGTTCCTCCCGTTTGTCATTGCGAGGAGCGCTTGCGACGTGGCAAACCAAGGCGGCCAGCACCAACGCTCCATCCTGGCGGCCCCGGGTTGCCACACCGCAAGCGCCGCTCGCGATGACAGCTTACGACTAGACGCAATGATGGAACGGTCAGGCCAAATGGCCGTCGGTACAAGGCCGCTCACCCGGTCTTGGTGGCTGTCACGTCATCATAGCGCCGCCATCGATAGATGATGGTGGATGCGACCCAGCAGAGGGCGAAGATGCCGACGACGGCGAAGCCGAGCGAGCCGAAGCTGTCGTTCAGGCTGCCGACCGCATCCCAGAACGGCCCGGTCAGCGCAAACTGCCCGCTGAGCAGCCCCAACGCCTCGACCCCACCGATCAGCAGCGCCACGAGCACCGAGGCGGCGGTGATGGTCAGGTTGTACCAGAGCTTGCGCAGCGGGTTGACGAACGCCCAGCCATAGGCGCCGACCATCAGCACGCTGTCCGCCGTGTCCACCAGCGCCATGCCGGCGGTGAACAGCGCGGGGAACACCATGGCCTGCCACGGCGACATGCCCAGCGACGCCTGGGTCGCCGAGATGCCGAGCAGCCCGACCTCGGTCGCGGTATCGAAGCCCAGGCCGAACAGGAACCCGAGCGGATACATGTGCCAGGGCCGGGTGATCGCCCGGAACAGCGGGCGCAGCAGCCGCGCCAGCAGCCCCCGCCCGGCGAGCAGCATATCGAGCGCGCCCTCGTCCAACCGCCCGCTGCGCCGGAACTGCCGGAAGCTGCGCCAGATGCCGAGCAGGATGACCAGGTTGGCCGCAGCGATCGCCAGCAGGAAGGTGGCGGACACCAGGGTGCCGACCACGCCGCCGATCTCCTTCATGGCCTCCAGCCGGCCCTGCATCGCAGCCGCGGTCGCGGTGATGCCCAGGGACGCCAGCACGACGATGGTCGAGTGCCCCAGCGAGAACCATAGCCCCACCGTCTGCGGGCGCTGGCCGTCCTGCATCAGCTTGCGGACCACGTTGTCGATGGCCGCGATATGGTCGGCGTCCACCGCGTGGCGCAGCCCGAACACCCAGGCCAGCAGGGCGGTCCCAAGCAACGTCGGCCGGTCGTGGAACGCCGCCCAGGCCCAGGCCCAAGCGGCGAGGTTGGCCGCCGCCAGCATCATGAACAGGCCGCCGGTTTTCGGGAATCGCCCCCGCATGGGCCTGCTCCTGTGCTGCTTGGGTGGCCCGCGCTGTCCCAATACGTGGAAGTCCTCGCCTGTTCAGCCAGCCAGCTTCGCCCCCGTCATTGCGAGCCGGCTTCGGCGCGGCAATCCGGCGGCGGCCAGGACTGCAACCGCCCCTCTGACTGCCGCGCCGCAAGCATGGCCCGCAATGACAATGCCCCCGCGGCTACGACGGATTCTCCCTTGGTCTGCTGGCTTGACGCCGCCGGAGGCGCGTCAGTTGCCGGTCACGATCTTATCCTGGGTCTTGGTGGCGAAATCGCCGGCATCGTGCCGTTCATGCAGTTGGCTGGACGGCTCGCCCGTGACGCGGTTGACCATGCGCCCGCGCTGCACGGCGGGACGCGCGGCGATGAGGTCGGTCCAACGCTGGACGTGCTTGTAGTCCTGGACCTGCAGGAACGTCCCCGACTCCCCGTACAGCAGGCCCTTCGCCAGGGCGCCGTACCAGGGCCACACCGCGATGTCGGCGATCGAGTATTCGCGGCCCGCAAGGTATTCGCTGTCGGCCAACCGCCGGTCGAGCACGTCGAGCTGCCGCTTCACCTCCATCGCGAACCGGTCGATCGCATACTCGATCTTGGTCGGCGCATAGGCGTAGAAGTGGCCGAAGCCGCCGCCAAGATAGGGCGCACTCCCCATCTGCCAGAACAGCCAGGACAGGCATTCCGCACGGGTGGCGGTGTCCGCCGGCAGGAACGCCCCGAAGGTCTCCGCCAGATGCAGCAGGATCGCCCCCGACTCGAACACCCGGACCGGCGAGGCCCCCCGGCGGTCCAGCAGCGCCGGTATCTTCGAGTTGGGGTTCACCGCCACAAAGCCGCTGCCGAACTGGTCGCCGTCGTTGATGCGGATCAGCCAGGCGTCATACTCCGCATCGGCATGCCCGAGTTCCAGCAGCTCCTCCAGCATGACCGTGACCTTCACGCCGTTCGGCGTGGCCAGGGAGTACAACTGCAGCGGATGACGCCCGACCGGCAGCTCCTTGTTGTGCGTGGCGCCGGCGACCGGACGGTTGATCGAGGCGAACCTGCCGCCGTTGCCCGGCGTCCAGGTCCAAACGTCCGGCGGGGCGTAATCGGTTTGGTCGGTCATGGTGCAGCTCCGGTGATGGGCCGGCGCACGAAATC
>CAXTFY010000065.1:0-2515 GCA_964243265.1 uncultured Acetobacteraceae bacterium
GCTCGGACGGCGCGGGCGTCGATGTTCTGGGGGTCGGTGTTCATCGGCTACTTCTTTGCGCTGATCACCGTGATCGGGGTGGCGGGGGTGGCGCTGGTGACGGGCAACCCGGACTACGTGACGGCGCCCGGACTGCCAGGAGCAGGCGCGTTGCGCGGCGGCGGCAACATGGCGGCGGTGCACCTGGCGCATGCGCTGGGGGGCGACCTGATGCTGGGGTTCGTGTCGGCGGTGGCGTTCGCGACCATCCTGGCGGTGGTGGCGGGGCTGACGCTCGCGGGGGCGTCGGCGGTGTCGCACGACCTGTATGCCAGCATCCTGCGCCGGGGCACGGTGGACGAGCGGACGGAGGTGCGGATCAGCAAGGCCGCGACCTTGGTGCTGGGGCTGCTGGCGGTGGGTCTGGGGATTGCATTCCGGACGCAGAACATCGCCTACCTGGTGGCGCTGGTGGTCGGGATCGCGGCTAGCTCCAACTTCCCCGTGCTGCTGCTGGCGATCTATTGGCGCGGGCTGACGACGCAGGGGGCGGTTTGGGGCGGCAGCGCCGGGCTGGTCGGCGCCATTGGGCTGACGGTGCTGGGGCCTTCGGTGTGGGTGAAGGTGCTGGGCCATCCGGCGGCGCTGTTCCCGCTGGACCCGCCGACGCTGGTGACGATGCCGCTGGCGTTTGCGGTGTGCATCGGGGTTTCCGTGCTTGACCGCAGCCGCCGGGCCGAGCAGGACCGGGCGGGCTATGCCGAGCAGCGGCGGCGCATGGGTGGAGCAATCGCGATGGCGGCGGAATAGATGTTGAAGCTGATCAGCGCCACCCCTAGCCCGTATGCGCGCAAGGTCCGCATCGCGCTGGCGGAGAAGGGCATCCCGTTCGAGCTGGTGACGGAGGTGCCGTGGGACAGCACGACGCAGACGCCGCGGCACAACCCGCTGGAGAAGCTGCCGGTGCTGCTGCTGGAGGACGGCGGCAGCGTTTACGAGTCGCGGTTCATCCTGGAGTGGATCGAGGCCAAGCACCCGCAGCCGACCATGCTGCCCGAGGGGGTGGACGCCACGCTGTTCGCACGCCGGGTGGAGGTGGTGGCCGATGGCGTCTGCGACGCGCTGGTGCTGCTGTTCTGGGAACGCCACCGGCCGCCGGAGCAGCAGAGCGCCGAGTGGAAGGCGCGGCAGATGCGCAAGGTCGATGGCGGGATGGCGGCGCTGGCGGGTTGGGCGGAGGGGCGCCGGTTCATCGTCGGCGACCGCTTCGGCTTGGCGGACATCGCCGCCGGCACTGTCTGCCGTTACTTGGATGTGCGGTTTCCCGAGTACCCCTGGCGCAGCCGGCATCCGGGGTTGTCCGCCTACAGCGACCGGTTGGAGGAGCGGGCCTCGTTCCAGGGGAGCGTGCCGGTGGCGCAGACGATCGGCGACAAGGTGGTTTGATGGCGCCTGGGGTGCTTGGCGGGGTCTGGCCTAAACGACATTCGTTCGGGGGGTAACGGTATTGCCCTCTTTCCCTCCGAGAAAGGGGTGGGGTGAGGGAGGCCGCACGCGCCACGCCTTGCCGGGTTGGGGGCAGCTGCTGTCCTTGCCACGGCGGGTTGGGTCCTTGCCGCTTCCCTCACCCCGGCCTGGTCCGCTTCGCGGCCCAAGCCCGGAGGGAGAGGGAGCAGGGCAGTCAGATTGGCGCGTCGGGCGGAAAGCGCGGGGCACGGCGTTCCAGGTGCGCGGCCAGGCCCTCCTGGGCCTCCGGGCCGCTGAAGCCCATGAACTCCATCGCCAGCGAGGCATCGAAGATCGGCGTGGCCTGCCGCAGCCAGCCGTTCAAGGCGTGCTTGGTCCAGCGGATCGCCGACTGCGCGCCGTCCGCCAGGCGGCCCGCGACCTCGACCGCGCGGGCGTCGAGGTCGGCGTCCTCGGCCAGCAGGCTGATCAGGCCGATGCGCTCGGCCTCCCGCCCCAGCAGCTCGTCGCAGGTCAGCAGGTAGTACTTGGCCTTCGCCATGCCGCACAGCAGCGGCCAGATGATCGCCGCATGATCCCCGGCGGCGACGCCCAGCCGGGTGTGGCCATCGACGATGCGGCACTCGGGCGTGGCGATGGACACGTCCGCCAGCACGCCGCAGACCAGGCCCGCGCCGACCGCGACGCCGCGCATGGCGGAGACTACCGGCTTTGGGCAGTTGACCATGTTCAGCACCAGGTCGCGTGCCTCGCGCCATACGCGGGAGCGGGTGGCGAAGTCGGCCATCATGTCCTGGATCAGGGTGAAGTCGCCGCCGGCGGAGAACATGCGGCCGGCGCCGGTGATGATGGCGGCGTTGACGGAGGGGTCGGCCTCCACGTCGCGCCATACGCGGGCCAGCTCGGCGTGCATGACGGCGTCGGCGGCGTTCATGCGGCCGTTGGCCATGGTGATGCGGAGCACGCGCGGGTGCGGCCGGTCGAACTGCAGCCGGGCATAGGCGGCGTAGCGGTCGTCCATCGGCGCGTCCCCGGTTGCTCGGTGGCGAGCATCGCCGGTGGTGGGGGG
>CAXTFY010000065.1:2615-17623 GCA_964243265.1 uncultured Acetobacteraceae bacterium
GCTTGCCGCGTGCATCGGGGACATGCCGATTTCTGTTTGGCGCACGCGTTGGCTGGCGCAGGCTTGCACGCTTTTTCTGGCTGTTGACCATGGGGGGCATCCCTCGGCGCATGCCGTCCCGTTGGGGTGTGAAAACATGCCGACTTTGAGACCGCCGCTGTTTGTTGTCCCGGTTTCTGCAGAATGGCGGCGCCATTCCATTTGCATTGTCGTGCAGCCTATTGGCTTATGGTTGCCGCGCATGTTGATGCGGCGTCAGCAGGATCGGTTATTGGCAACACCGTCAAGCCAAGTGCAGCGAGCGCCACGCCGGGCATCAACAGCCTGAGTCCTGCGGCCGTTCCCTTGGAGTTATGGGTCATGCTGCCGCGCAACGTGCCCCCGATGCTGCGTCCGGCGATGGTGCACTGGCAGCCTGCAGGCCGGCGCTGGATCGCGAAACGGCAGTTCGCACGATTGGCCGAGGCCGGTTGAAGGGCGAGTCCCCCCAACAGGCTTGCGTGGCCTGTCATATAAAGGGCCTGCGGCCGTGCCAGCCTGCTTAGGTTTCCATCTGTGTGCAAACCTCCAGAGGTTTGCTTAGTATTTCGCCGGCGCCCCTGCTCCGCGCTGGCCTCCGCGGCTTCTTGCATCGGCGAGGAAGGGTGAGCCGGCGAAATCGGACAGTTAATAGCCGGACAGCCGGCGCCGGGCGGAATGCGCGCGGGCGTGTACCAAATCATGCTCAGGGATGCGCGCCAGCGCTGCACCGGCACCAGATGCGGCAATCATATGTTGCAATTTGCGATATATTTTGCTTGCAGGCTTCGATGGAGATGTGGTGTCGTCCGCGGACAGGCCGTTGCTGATGGCCGAATTAGGACGTTGTTTTGTCGTGATCTGATTTCGGTATGGCGCTTCGGTCATCCAGACCGGGCCGGGAGGCCGTGGATCGCCACCAGGCGCCAGTGTGGCTTGTTGAAACACGGCATCGGGTTTGGTACGTTCGGGAGGCGGCGGCATGTCAGGTGACCAGATGCTACGGGTCCACGTCCAAGCGGAACGATGCCAAGGTCACAACCGGTGCAAGCTGGCCGCCCCGTCGCTGTTCGTGCTCGACGAGTATGGCTCTGCGCGCGAGGCTGGCGATGGGCTGGTGGCGGCAGACCAGGTTCAGCAGGCGCGGCTGGCCCAGGCGAACTGCCCGGAGTATGCGATCACGCTTCGCCGGGTGGACGGGTCATGAGCGCCGCGACGCGCCTGCCCAGCCGGGACTGGGCGACCGACTTCGACCACCTCGATGCCCGCTGGAGCAACGACCCCTACCCGATCTGGACGCGGTTGCGCGAGACCTGCCCGGTGGCGCATACCGAGCGCTTCGAGGGCTGCTATTTCCCGACCACGCATGCCGCAGTCCGGGCGGTGGCGTATGATACCGAGCACTTCTCCTCCCGGCGGATCATCGTGCGCGACAAGCGGATCGAGGTCTCGGCGGCGCCGCCCATCACCGCCGACCCGCCGGAGCACCGGGCCTGGAAGCGCGCGGTGCTGCCGCCGTTCACGCCCGATGAGGTCGCCAAGCTGGAGCCGGCCACGCGGGCGACCTGCGAGGCGCTGATCGACGGCTTCCCGCCGGAGGGCTGCGACGTGGCGACGTTCTATACGCGTCACATTCCCGTCCGCGTGGTGGCCCACCTGTTCGGGTTGCCGGAACAGGACGGCGACCTGTTCCGGCGCTGGATCCATGTCCTGCTGGAGGCCGGGATCGTGGATTCCAGCCTGGTTCCGCCGGTGCTGCTGGAGATGGCCGACTACTTCGCTGCGGCGATCGCCGAGCGGCAGGCCCGGCCGACGGACGACCTGATCACCCGGCTGATGCACACGCAGATCGATGGCCGTCCCGCCGAGGCCGGCGACGTGACCGGGATGCTGCGGCTGCTGCTGGTGGCGGGCATCGACACGACGTGGTCGGCCATCGGGTCGGCGTTGTGGCACTTGGCCGGGCACCCGGACGACGCCGCGCGGCTGCGGGCCGAGCCGGCGCTGCTGCCGACGGCGATCGAGGAGTTGCTGCGGGCCTATGCGCCGGTGACGATGGCGCGGGAGGTGGTGCGCGACACCGAGGTGCAGGGCTGCCCGATGAAGGCGGGGAACATGGTGCTGCTGTCGTTCCCTGCCGCCAACCGGGACCCGGCCATGTTCCCTGAGCCGGACCGGGTGATCCTGGACCGGGCGGAGAACCGGCATGCCGCGTTTGGTCTGGGCATCCATCGCTGCGTGGGCAGCAACCTGGCGCGGATGGAGCTGACGGTCGCGGTGGAGGCGTTCCTGCGCCGGGTGCCGTCGTTCCGGCTGGATGGGCCGGTGCAGTGGGCGGTGGGCACGGTGCGGGGTCCCCGCGCGCTGCCGATGTCGTTTCGTTGAGCTGACGCGGAAGCCCTGGTCACGATTTCGCCCATGGTGGCGGTCCTGCACGCGGCGATGGATGTCTTGGGTCAAACGGGGCGGCTGGACGTGTGGGGCGGGCCGGTCGAGAACGCCCCGGGCGGGCCGGTTCCATGTCATCGAGGTGAACGGCGCCGGGGCGGCGATGCGGGCGCGGGAGTACCGGGGCCTATGGCGGCTGGCGGCGTCCTGGCTGCATCGGCAGCGGTGGGCGCGGGGGTGTCCGGCCTCGGATTAGGGCCACTGGCCGCCCGTTGAACGCGGCGTGCCGCGGCCGGGCCTGACGGGCCGCCGGGCCAGCCTGGCGCAGCGGGGCCGGGGGCGTTGCTTGCTTGCATTGGCTCGGCCGGCGGCGATATTTTGGGTTGCCGAACCGGGGAGCCGTGCGTGCGCAAGCGCCTCAGGATACGCAGCTACCTGTTGATCCTGGTGCTGGTGTCCGCGCTGCCGTTCATCGGCTTTGCCAGCTTGCTGGTCACGCGCGCCGCGCTGTCGCAGACGCAGGCGTTCGGCCGGGACGTGCTTGCCGTTGCCCGCGCGCTGTCGCTGGCCATCGACAGCAGGGTGGCGGTGTACCAGGCGACCCTGGAGGTGCTCGCCCGTTCCCGCGCGCTGGCGGCGGACGACATGCCGGCGTTCTATGCCGAGGTGCAGGAGGCGGCAGCCCTGCTGGACAGCCGCGTCGCGCTGTCGCTGCCGGATGGGCAGCAGGTGCTGAACACCGCACGCCCGCTGGGCGCGGCGCTGCCCCGGCGGGCGCGGCCGGACCTGGTGGCCGGCGTGGTCGCCACCGGCCGCGCCGCGGTGTCCGGGGTCACGCGGTCCTCGCTGGACGGCGAGCCGCTGATCACCATCGACGTGCCGGTGGTGCGGGACGGGCCGGAGGGGGCGAAGGTGCGGTATTCCCTGTCGAGCGCGTTCAAGCTGGGTCCGCTTGAGGCGCTGCTGCAGTCGCAGCGGCTGCCGCCGAAGTGGGTGGGGGGCATCGTGGACCGTGACGGGCTGTTCCTCGCCCGCACGCGGGACAACGCGGCGCGCATCGGCACCCCCGCCAGCGCGGAGTGGCGGGCGCAGATGCAGGCCGGTGCGGAAAGCTGGGCGCCTGGGAGGACGCTCGACGGGGTGGTGACCTACTCGGCTACCGTGACCTCCGCCGCCACGGGATGGTCGGTGGGCATCGCGGTGCCGGGGTCGGTGGTGTGGGCGCCGCTGCTGCGCACGCTGGGTCCGTTGGCCGCGGCTGGGGCGCTGCTGACCCTGCTGGCGGCGGGGCTGGCGGTGCTGGTGGCCCGGCGCATCGCCCGGCCCGTGGCCGCGCTGGCCCGGCAGGACGTTGCGCCGGAGAGGCTGGGCTTGGCGGAGGCGCAGGAGGTCGCCCTGGCGCTGCGCGCCGCCGCCCAGGAGCGGCGTGCCGCCGAGGCCGCCCTGCGCGACCGTGAAGCGGAGCTGCAGGTGGCGCGGGACCTTAGCCCGCTGGCGCCGTGGACCGCCGACGCCGAGGGCCGGCTGCTGGCGGTGAGCGACCGGGTGAGCAGCTTGACGGGCACGCCGGAGGCGGCGCGGTGGGGCACCGGCTGGCTGGGCATCGTGCATCCCGAGGACCGGGCGGCGACCCTGGTTGCGTGGCGGCGCTCGGTGGAGACGGGGCAGGGGTATGACCACAGCTTCCGCATCCGCAAGCGCGCCGGGGCGGCAGGCGAGGACTGGCGCTGGGTGCGCGCGCGGGCGGCGGCGCTGCTGGGGGCCGAGGGGCGGCCGACCCGGTGGTATGGCTCGACCGAGGATGTCGATGACCGCGTGCGGTCGCGGATGGCGCTGCAGGTCAGCGAAGCCCGGCTGCGCGTGCTGACCGAGACCCTGGAGTCGCAGGTGCTGGCCGAGGTGGCGGCGCGGGAGGCGGCGCAGGCCGCGCTGCACCAGTCGCAGCGCATGGAGGCGCTGGGCAAGCTGGCCAGCGGCGTCGCGCACGACTTCAACAACGTGCTGCAGGCGGTGGGGGGCAGCCTGGCGCTGATCCTGCGTGCGCCGGCCGACGCGGCGCGGGTGCAGCGCATGGCGGGCCTGGCGCGGGACGCCGTGACGCGCGGCAGTGCGATCACCGGGCGGATGCTGTCCCTGGCGCGGCGGGCCGACCTGCATGCCGGGCCGGTGGATGCGTCGGGGCTGCTGGGCGACCTGCAGGTGGTGCTGGACCACACCCTGGGCGGCGGGGTGCGGGTCGAGGTGGACGTGCCGCCGGGGCTGCCGCCGCTGCTGGCGGACCGCGGGCAGTTGGAGACGGTGCTGATCAACCTGGCGACCAACGCGCGTGACGCGATGCCGCGTGGCGGCACCTTGGTGCTGTCGGCGCGGTTGGAGGGCGGCGCGATGCGGATCGAGGCGTCCGACACCGGGGAGGGCATGGCGCCGGAGGTGCTGGCCCGTGCGCGGGAGCCGTTCTTTACCACCAAGGCGGCCGGCGCCGGCACCGGGCTGGGCCTGGCGCTGGCGCACGGGTTTGCCGAGCAGAGCGGCGGCACGCTGCGGATCGAGAGCGCGCCGGGCCATGGCACGGTCGTTGCCTTGTTGCTGCCGCTGGCGGGCGCCCCCTTGCCGGCGCTGTTGGCGGCGGGCTGAGGCTGGCGCGATGGTGGAGGGTCTTTGTCCCGTCGCCTCCTTGCAGCCGTGCGACCAGGGGAGGCGCTTGATCGGTCAGGCCTGGCAGTGGGCAGCCTGGATCACTGCCGGGATCGCCCTGGACCTCGCGGCTTGGTCAGGGATGCTCCACTTCCGGGTTTTCAATCAGGACCCCGGCAGCGCATCTGCCGTCGCCTTGTGCTGGGTTCACGGCTTTGTACTGCCGGTTCTGTTCGGCCGCCCGTGGCGGGGACTGCTCCGGCTGGTGTTGGCTGCCGGTGCGGGGTGGTTCGCCGCCGTCGCCGCGGTGGTGATCGGGACCATTGCGGGCCTTCAGGTCGGTTTTCTCGTCATGCTGCCGATCATGGTATTTGGTGGACCTGTTGGTGAGAGCGCTCCCTACCACGCTCCTCCCGGGCCGCTTCTGATGGCCGTGGAAGATTGGATCGGGGCTGTTTTGCTTTGGAGCGGCGTTGCTGCCGGCGCCGCGACGGCTGCCGTCGTCGCCATAGGGATGGCTGCCTTGTTGCCGGGTTTGCAGCGCCCGCGCATTTCGTGGCGGGTGGCATCGGCTGGCGCTTGGGCCTCCATCGTCTTCTTGCCGGATTGGGAGGTCCGGGGCCTTCTGCCGCCGTGGCGCGAGCCGTCGCTGTTGGTTGTGGCGGCGCTCCCCTGGCTGGTGTTCGTCAATTGGAGGGCGATCACGAGCACCCGTCCCGGTTGAATGCGGCGGTTTGGCCGTAAAGCTCCGGAGGGCCTGCTTAGTGGGTCAGGTTGAACACCCGCTTGCGCACGGCGTCCTCGATCCGTTGCAGCCGCCGGCGCACGCGTACCGGCAGGGGCTGCGCCCGGCGCCGGGCATTCGAGCGGTCGCCGGAGTGCGAGCCGAAATCGTCGCCCTGGTCCACGGGGAAGGGCCGGACGACATGGGGCAGGATGCCGTTCTCCCAGTAGCGGTCCATGGTCTGGTCGATCGGCATGAAGATGCGCCGGCCATACTCCAGCATGCGCGCGGCGCCCTCCTGCCGGATCAGGTAGGCGCCGACGCCGAGCACCTGCGAGCGGATGCGGTAGAGGGCGGCGCCGTCCGACAGATCGGCGCAGCGGACGCCGGCGAAGCGGGGGGCGACCGGGTTGGCCACCCGGCCCAGCTTGGTGTCCAGGCGCACGACCAGCCACCCGGCGTATGGGCAGGCCAGCAGGTCGGCCACCACGCCGGGCAAGGCCGGCTGGATCGTTACGTCGTCTTCTAGGACCAGCGCCGTCCCGATCGATTCGCGCACCATGCGCTCGTAGATGCGGCGGTGGCTGAGGAAGCAGCCGATCTCAGAGTCCTTCATCTCGACGCCGTAGATACGCAAGGCGCGGGCGCGGTCGTAGGCGCTGCGGTCCCCGGCGGCGAGCACGCTGCCGTCGACGCCGGTGACGAACTCCGCCGGCAGCCCGATGCGGCCGAGCACCTCCACCATGTGCTGCCGCCGGGTCGTGTCGCGGGCCATGTTGATGACGAACACCGGGCAGCCGGGGCCGGCGCTCAAGCCGCCTTGGCCTGGGTTACGGCGTCGTCGTGGATTTCCTGGATCATGTCGGGGATGCCGCGGGTCAGGCGCCAGCCGGGGCAGTGCGCCTGGAAGCGGCGGGTGTCGCTGATCCACCAGATGTGGTCGCCGGCCCGGTTCTCTGGCCGGTAGCCGTGGCGCATCGGGCGGCCGGTCAGTTGCTCGGTGAGGGCGATTGCCTCTAGTACGCTGCAGTTCGCTGTGCGGCCGCCGCCCATGTTGAAGACTGCGCTGGCCGTGGGGGTCTCGAAGAAGTGCCAGAAGGCGTTGACCAGGTCCCAGGCGTGGATGTTGTCACGCACCTGGCGGCCCTCGTGGCCGATGATCGTGTAGTCGCGGTCGGCGACGGCGCAGCGCACCAGGTAGGATAGGAAGCCGTGCAGCATGGCTCCGGCCTGGCCGCCGCCGGTGATGCAGCCGCAGCGGAAGCAGGCGGTGCGGATGCCGAAGTAGCGGCCGTACTCCTGCACCATCAGGTCGGCGGCGCATTTGGAGACGCCGAACAGGCTGTGCATGGTGGCGTCGATGCTCATGGCCTCGTCGATGCCGGGGTGCATGGGGTGGTCGGGCGGCAGCTCCCACCGGGTGTCTTGGCGGAGCAGCGGCAGGCGGTTGGGGCTGTCGCCGTAGACCTTGTTGGTGCTGCAGAACACGAATACCGCGCCGGGGCAGTGCTGGCGGGTCGCCTGCAGCAGTCCCAGCGTTGCGCCGGCGTTGATCGAGAAGTCGGTTGCCGGGTCGCTGGCCGCCCAGTCGTGCGAGGGTTGGGCGGCGGCGTGCACGATCAGGGCGATGTCGGCGCCGTGCCGGGCGAAGACCTGGGCGATCATGCCGGCGTCGCGGATGTCGGCGTCTAGGTGGGTGTAGCGCGGGACCTCGCGTTCCAGTCCGGCCCAGGCACGGCGCGTGCTGGCCTCGGCGCCGAACAGGGCGGCGCGGGTGTCGTTGTCGATGCCGATGACGTCCAGGCCCTTGGCGGATAGGAAGCGCACCGCCTCGGCGCCGACCAGGCCGCCGGCGCCGGTGACTATGGCGACGCTCATGCGGCGGGTGGGGGTGGGGGGTGTCTGGTCACGCGACGCTGATCCCTTGGTGGCCTGGGGTGCATGGCGGCGGGGATTATCACGGCGCAGCGCTGGGACACAAACCTGGGGGGACGCGCTTGCTGGGGCGCGGGGGGTGCGTCTTCTTTTCCGCCGGTAGGGTGCTTGCGTCGGCCGTGAGGAGCGCTTCTGCTCCCTCTCCCGCTTTGGGAAAGGGCTGGGGTGAGGGAGCTTGCCTTGCGCCATCCGGCGGTGGCGCCGCAACCGGGCGGCCTGGGCCAGCAGGGCTGTCTGGGCCAGAGGTCTGCGCTGCAAGACCCCCTCACCCCGGCCCTCTCCCGGAGGGAGAGGGAGCAGGAGGCGCCGGTGCGGGGTTCGACACCGCTGCGGATTTGCGGCACTCCCAGCTTGGCAGCGAGGACCTTTCGACCTGTGACGCGCATCCTTCAAACCCTTTCGCTCGGCCTGGTGCTGCTGTTTCCCTGGTTCCTGCTGCACGCACGGGCCGCGGCGGAGGCCGGCATCGATGTCGTCGGCGCCAGCTTTCTCGTGCAGTGCGCGGCCGGGGGCGGGTGGGGTTGGATTCGGCGGGATTGGGTCCCCGTGGCGCTGGCATGGTGGGGCTGGCTGGTCTTTTGCACCCTGCTGAATGCCGGGCAGGACGGGGGCGCCGTGCTGCAAGCCGTCCTCAGCGCCCGGCTCTTGCTGTTTGTCGCGGCGCTTGAGCACTGGACGCTGGCCGACCAGGGGGCCCGGCGCTGGCTCCTGGGCAGCCTGATCGCTGCCACGCTTTATGTCGCGGGGCAGACCCTGCTGCAGTTCGTCACCGGCCATAACCTGTATGGCGTGCCGCGGTCGCCGGATGGCGAGCTGACGGGGCCGTTCACCAAGCCGCGCGATGCCCCGACCTTCGTGCGGATGCTGTTCCCGGCGTTGCTGCCCCCGGTGGGGGCGCTGCTGGCCCGGCCGGGGTGGCGGCCTTGGCTCGGCGGCGTCGCGCTGTTTGCGGGCGGGGCGGTCGTCGTCGTGCTGATCGGCCAGCGGATGCCGGTGCTGCTGGCTGGGTTGGGCCTGCTGGTCACGGCGCTGCTGCTGCCGCGGCTGCGCGGACCCGTGGCGGTGGCGCTGGTCGCCGGGGGCGCGCTGATCGCGGCGTCGGCGGTGGTGTCGCCGCCGACGTTCTACCGCCTGGTCACCAAGTTCTCCCGCCAGGTCGGGGACTTCGCCGATAGCCCGTATGGCCAGATCGCCGAGCGGGCCGTTGCCATCGCCGAGCAGCACCCGTTGACCGGGCGCGGCTATGACGGGTTCCGCACGGGTTGCCCGCTGCCGCGCTACTTCCAGGGGTGGCACCTGCCGGGTCAGCCTGCGCCGACCGATGGCGGGGGCGCCGGCATCTGCGTCACGCATCCGCATAACCATTACCTGCAGGCGGTGACCGATGCCGGGGTGCCCGGATTGGTGTTGTTCTGCGCGTTGGTGGGGATCTGGCTGTATCGGCTGGGGCAGGGATTGCTGCGGGACCCGGACCCGCTGCGCGTCGGGCTGTTCGTCGCGGCGCTGATCCAGGAATGGCCGGTGGCGTCCACTAGCCCGTTGACCTCGCTGCCGATCGGCGGCTGGTTGCTGCTGCTGCTGGGGTTCGGCTTGGCGCAGGCGCGGGCGGCGCGGGCGGTGCGTCCTCAGGAATCAGCCGGCGGTCTCCAGGATCGCCTGCATCACCCGATCCACAGCTAGGTCGTTCAGGTCCGGGGTCCGCAGCACCCTGGCCCACTCGCCGTCCGGGCCGCGCGGCGCGGCCTGCTCCGGCACCCCGGCGGCGGAGAACAGCACGACGGTGGGCGCGCCGGCCGAGGCTGCGATGTGCACCGGGCCGGTGTCGTTGCCCAGGACGACCGCAGCACCCGAGGCCAGGGCGGCGATGTCCTCGATGGTCGTGCGGCAGGTCAGGTCCACGGCGCCGGGGCAGGCGGCTAGGATCGTGCGGGCCAGGCCTGACTCGGCCCGGCCGCCGAGGATCACCGGCGTTAGGCCGTGACATAGCAGCCGCTGGGCGACCTCGGCGTAGCGGTCGGCGGGCCAGCGCTTGACGCTGCCCAGGCCGGCGCCGCCGGGTATCAGTAGGGCGTAGGGCGCGGTGAGGCCATGCCGGTGGCCGCGGCGCACCAGCCAGTCCCGGTCCGGCGTGGCGCGCCGGGTGATGCCGGCGCGTTGCAGCTGCTCGCGCTGCCGCTCGATGGTGTGCATGGCGTCGCGGGCCGGGTTGGCATGCGGGTGCGAACAGCCGGCAGCGATGCCGGACCAGGGCGGACGACCAGCCAGGGTGAAGTAGCGGCTGGAGCGCCGGGAGGTCTGCAGGTCGTACACGAAGTCGAAGCCGCGCATGGCTCGTGCGGTCCGCCAGAGCGCCGCCAGGTTCCACCACGGCGCCCTGGGGTCTAGCCGCACCTCGTCGAACCACGGGGATGCCTTGGCCAGGGCCTGGTATGGCGCGGTCGTCAGCAACGTGATGCGGCTGCTGGCATGGTGCGACCGGATCGCGGCGAAGGCGTGGAAGGCGTGCACGAAGTCGCCCAGTGCGCCGAGCTTGATGACCAGGATGCGCGTTGCCGGGCAGCCGCACTCGGTTGTGGGCGTCAACGAGCCTTCGGCTCCGGGTGTCAACGAGCCTGCGGCTCCGGGTGTCAACGAGCCTGCGGCTCCGGGCGTTAACGGGCCTGCGGCTCCGGGCGTCAACGGGCCTGCGGGTGCGCTACCGGCTTCGGCCAGGTCAGGGTAGGAGGGCACTTGATGTCATCCAATACCTCTCCGGGGCCAACCGGGCTGAGTCGCGCCGCATCGACCGCTGTTGCCCCAGGTCCGGTCATCATCGTGCTGCCCCACCGCGAGGCATTCGGCCCGGCGGCGGCGGGCGCGGTGGCGATGGTGGTGCGCCGCCTGGCCGCCGGGCCGTCCCGGTATAGGACGCTTGTAGCCGGTCCGCCATTCCAAGGGCCAGGCTTCCCCGGCATCGAGTTCCTGCCGGCCCCGGCCGTGGACTGGCTGCCGCTGACGCCGACCGGGCGGTATGCGGCCGGGGTGGCGCGGGTGCTGGCGCGCCTGCCGCCCGGGGCGGGGTTGATCGAGGTGCACAACAAGCCCGATGTGGCGCTGTGGCTGGCGCGGCTGTTCCCGCGGCGCCGGGTCAGCCTGTTCCTGCACAACGATCCCCGGACGATGCGTGGCGCGCGGTCGCCGCTGGCCCGCCAACGCCTGCTGCGGCGCCTGGCGCGGGTCGTGACGGTGTCCGATTTCGTGCGCCGCGCCCTGCTGGACGGCGTGGAGCAGGAGCCGGACCGCCCGCCGGTTGTCCTGCACAATGCGCTCGCTGCGGGGGAGGCGCCGCGCGGCCTGCCGCCGGGGCAACGCGACAAGGTGATCCTGTTCGCCGGGCGCGTGGTGCCCGACAAGGGGCCGGACCTGTTCATCGCCGCCTGCGCCCGGGCCTTGCCGCACCTGCCGGGCTGGCGGGCGGAGATGATCGGAGCCGATGGTTTTCAGGCTGGCGCGCCCGATACCGGGTATATCCGCGCGCTGCGGCCGGCGGCGGTGGCGGCGGGCGTCGCCCTGCTCGGCGCCCGGCCGCATGGGGAGGTGCTGCACGCCATGGCGCGCGCCGCCATCGTCGTGGTGCCGAGCCGCTGGGCGGAGCCGTTCGGCCTGACGGCGCTGGAGGCCATGGCGTGCGGCGCGGCCCTGGTGTGCTCCGGCCGCGGCGGCCTGGCGGAGGTGGTCGGGGAGGCGGCGCTGCTGGTTGACCCCGAGGACGCTGAGGCGTTTGCGGCGGCCCTGGTGCGCCTGGCCGGGGACGACGGGCTGCGGGCGGGCCTATCCTCGGCCGGGATGCAGCGTGCAGGCCGCCATTTCTCGTTGGTGGACGCCATCGCGCGGCTGGATGACCTGCGTGAGGAAACGGCTGCGGGATGACGCCAGCCGCTGTCTGCCCTGGCCGGGGCACGACGCCGCGTGTCTCACCGGCCGTTGCTGCGGGGCGGCTCCGGCGCGGCAATCCAGGGGCGCGCGGGCCGCAATTTCAGTCTTGCAATCCCGCCATGCGGCGTTGCAAGCACTCCTTGCAACGATGGATGAGGGACGGCTGGACTGGTCGGGACAAAGGGCGGTCCTTGGACGAAACCTGCCCCCAATCAACAAAATCGGAGGAGACCCGGATGGACAATGCCCTGGACCACGAGCCGCGCGGCAGGCGGCAATCGAACAAGGCCGCCGCCAGCGGCTGGATCGGCTCGGCGCTGGAGTATTACGACTTCTTTATCTATGCCACGGCGGCGTCGCTGGTGTTCCCGCAGATTTTTTTCCCCTCGACCGACCCCACCGTCGCCATCGTCGCTTCGCTGGCGACCTATGGCGTTGGCTATGTCGCACGGCCCATCGGAGCCTTCGTGCTGGGGCATTACGGCGATACCCATGGGCGCAAGGGCGTGCTGCTGGTGTGCATGTTCCTGATGGGGTTTTCCACGATGGCGGTGGGGGTGCTGCCGACCTATGGGCAGGTGGGCGTGCTGGCCCCGGTGCTGCTGGTCGTCCTGCGGCTGATCCAGGGGTTTGCCGTTGCAGGGGAGATCAGCGGGGCCAGCTCGATGATCCTGGAGCACGCGCCGTTCGGGCGGCGCGGCTTCTTTGCCAGCTTCGCGCTGCAGGGGGTGCAGGCCGGGCAGATCCTGGCGGCGGCGGTGTTCCTGCCGCTGGCCCGCTTCATGCCGCCGGACGCCTTCATCGAATGGGGCTGGCGGGTGCCGTTCCTGCTCAGTGCCGTGGTGATCTTCGCCGGCTACATCATCCGCCGCGACGTGGAGGAGACGCCGGCCTTTGCCGAGGAGGGCGCGGCGGTGCCGAAAGCCCCGATCATCGAGGCGTTCCAACTGAGCGGCGCCGACATGCTGCGCGTGGTCTGCATGGCGCTGATGAACGTGATCCCGGTGGTGGCCACGGTGTTCGGCGCGGCCTATGCGGTGCAGCCGGCCTATGGCGTCGGCTTCGCCAAGGACGTGTACTTGTGGATACCGGTGCTGGGCAACATTCTGGCGGTGGTGGTGATCCCCTACGTTGGCAACCTGTCGGACCGGATCGGCCGCCGGCCGCCGGTGATCGTCGGCGCGCTCGGGTCGGGACTGCTGGCGTTCGGATATCTGTATGCCATCAGCATCCATAGCGTGCCGCTGGCGATCCTGATGTCGTTGCTGATGTGGGGCGTGGTTTACCAGGGCTACAATGCCACGTTCCCCAGCTTCTACCCGGAGCTGTTCCAGACGCGCACCCGGGTGTCGGCGATGGCGATCGCGCAGAACGTCGGGACGACGATCACGGCGCTGCTGCCGGCGCTGTTCGCCACCGTGGCGCCGCCGGGGTCGGCGGACATCCCGCTGACGGTGGGGGCGATCACCCTGGGTGTTACCGCCATCGCGGCGGGGGCGGCGTTCACCGCGCGGGAGACCTACCGGTTGCACCTGAACGACCTGGGGCACCGCGGCGCCGTGCCGGTGCCGAAGGCGGAGTACGACCGGATGCGGGAGCAGTCGCTGACGGGCGCCGGGTTGGCGCGGATCTGATGGCGGGCGGGCTGCCGCGGGTTTAGTGGTCCATCCGGGGCCAAGCGGGGTGTTGGAGGCCGGCGAGCACGAGGCCGCCTGGCCCGCCTGCTTGGTGGCCGGGCCTGGCGGTGTTGGCAGGCGGGTGTTGAGTTGGCGGCGTTTGCGTCCGGCCCGCATGCTTCGCGCGTATATGGTTTTGGCGCGTTCACCTCCGCGTTAGGCGCGTGTAGGCTTTGCACCGCCACCGCCCATGCCCATTGCCTGTGTGATGTGCAACGCTATCTGGTGCCGAAGCGTTACACCAACCGGGTTCGGCTCTGACTGGAACCCTCCTTACCCCTGCCGCCATTGCGAGCTGGCTTTGGTGCAGTGGTCTAGCCGTCAGGCACGGTGTCTGCCGCCCTGGATTGTTGTGCCGGGGATGCGGCTGGCGATGTTGGCAGGTGCTGCAGAATCAGAGCCGGGGGGCGGTTGGCACGAGATGGATATGGCGATGTGGGCCATGGTCCAGGCAATTCTATGGAAGGTATGATTTTGGCACGGTCACTGAAGCTAACATTCGTCCTCATGCTGATGAATGTCCTGGCAGGCTGCACGACGCAACCGAGCCAAAGTGCCTACTCCCGCGATATGGGACCGGGCAGTTCCGTTACAGGCAGGCCGGAAAGCGACCTCGGGACAGCCGGCTCCGGCAACGACTATGTCCCAGGCGCACCGGCGGCAGGTGGCCTTGGCGGCACCGGTGGCTCGAAGTAAGCGGCCCGGTTCAGCTTATTAGGCCAACCCTCCTGGGTCGCGGCCCTGGTGGTGCCGCGTTCCTGGGTGCGGGGCCACCCTGATTTTGTGGAAGGCATTGATTGTGGCAAGGTTAGTAAAACTGACGTTCATCCCGATGCTGGTGGGTGTCCTGGCAGGCTGCACGACGCAGCCGAGCCAAAGCGCCTACTCGCGCAATGTGGGACCGGGCAGCTCCGTCTCGGGCATGCCGGAGAGTGACCTCGGGACAACCGCGTCCGGCAATGACTATCTGCCGGGCGCAGATGCGGCAGGTGGCATCAGCGGCACCGGCGGCTCCAGGAACTAAGCGGCCCATTCCAAATCGTTAGGCTGATACCGGCGGCCGTTTGCGATGATTGTTCTGGCCCTGTCTCTGTCTGGCAATGCCCCGTCTGGCATTGCCAGACTAGCGACGGCGCAATCCAAGGGTAGCCGGGCCGGAGCGTAGTTCATGCCACCCTGGATTGCTGCGCCGAAACCGGCTCGCAATGATGGCTGCGGTTGGGTGCCGCATTGTAAGGGTCAGAGCGGAGGGCCGTTGGGATGAGTTTCCCCTGCCCTTGGTGCCGCTGCAGCCTTGGCGGGGACCGGCCCGGGGGCGGGTGGCAGCGTCATGGCAGGCGCGCCACCCGGCGCAGGTCCTCCGGCGTGCTGGCGCCGAAGCCGAAGAATTCCAGGTAGGCCGGGATCATCTCGAACAGCATGTCCGTGCCGACCTGCACGGTGCAGCCGCGGGCCATGGCGGCGCGGAGCAACGGGGTGTGCTGTTCCTTCATGACGACCTCGCCGACGAAGCTGCCGGCGCTGATCCGGGCGGGATCGACCGGCAGGGGGTCGCCCTCGCGCATGCCCAGTGGCGTCGCGTTCACCACGATGTCGTAGCCGTTGGGGTCGTTGGACCCTGTTGCGACCCGCAGCGCCGGGGAGTGCTGCTGTAGGCGGCGGCCCAGCGCGGCCGCGGACGCCTCGGCCGGGTCGAAGAGGCCGATGCCGGCCAGCCC
>CAXTFY010000066.1:0-7217 GCA_964243265.1 uncultured Acetobacteraceae bacterium
GACGCCCCGGTGCCGATCATCGCCACCATCATCGGCGAGGGCGGCTCCGGCGGCGCCATCGCGCTAGCCGCCGGGGACCGCGTGCTCATGCTGGAGCACTCCGTCTATTCCGTGATCTCCCCCGAGGGCTGCGCCAGCATCCTATGGCGCGACGCCACCCAGGCCCCCCTGGCCGCCGAGGCCTTGAAGCTGACCGCCGTGGACCTGCACGCCCTGCGCATCGTGGACACCATCGTGCCGGAGCCGATGGGCGGCGCACACCGCATGCCCGCTGAGGCCATCGCCAGCGTCGGCGCCGCCGTCCAGGACGCCCTGGCCCCGTTGCTGGACCTGGACGCCGCCACCCTGCAGGCCCGGCGGCGCGACAAGTTCCTGAACATGGGGCGCGACACCCTCCCATGACCCCGCCCGACGCCCTGCCGCAGCACGACGCCCTGCCGCAGGACGCGGAGGATGCCGCGGCACTGGATACCCCCCGCGACACCCGGGGGCTGTTCTTCCGGGTGTTCCCCTCGATCATCCTGCCGATGTTCCTGGCCGCGGTGGATCAGACCATCGTCGCCACCGCCCTGCCGCAGATCGCCGGCAGCCTGGGCGACGTGGAGCGGGTGGGCTGGGTGGTCATCGCCTACCTGATGGCCACCACCGTCGCAGCACCCGTGTACGGCCGGCTGGGCGACGCGCTGGGACGCAAGCGGCTGCTGTTGGTGGCCTTGGCGCTGTTCGTCGCGGCCTCGGTCGCCTGCGCGCTGGCGCCGACGCTGCTGTGGCTGATCGCGGCCCGGTTGGCGCAGGGCGCGGGCGGCGGCGGGCTGATGACGATGTCGCAGGCGTTGATCGGCGAGTCGGTGCCGCCGCGGGAGCGGGCGCGGTATCAGGGCTACCTCGCGTCCATTTTCATGGTGTCCAGCACGTTCGGACCGGTGGCGGGCGGCTGGCTGACGCAGCAGTTCGGCTGGCGGTCGGTGTTCCTGGTCAACCTGCCGCTGGGGGCGTTGGCGGCGGTGATGGCGCTGCGGCTGCCGGACCGCACCGGCGCTGCGTCCCGGGTGCGGTTCGACTGGATTGGGCTGTTGTTCTTCATCGGCTTCGTCGTGCCGCTGCTGCTGTCGCTGGAGCGGGCGCAGCGGGTGTCCCTGGCGGCGCTGCCGGGCGTCGCCGGGCTGGTGGCGCTGGCCGTCGTGTCCCTGGCGCTGCTGCTGCGGCAGGAACGGCGGACCAGCACGCCGCTGATCCCGGTGGGCCTGCTGCGCCAGGCGGCGATCTGGCGGGCGGATGCGATGGCGGCGTGCGTGGGGGCGACCATCGTCGGCGCCGTGACGTTCATGCCGATCTACTTGCAGGCGGTGCGCGGCGCAGGGCCGGGGCAAGTCGGGCTGCTGCTGCTGCCGCTGACGGTCGGGGTGGCGTGCGGGTCGCTGCTGACGGGGCGGATGGTGGCGCGGTCCGGGCGGACGGCGGTGTATCCGTCCTTTGGGTTGGGGGTGGTGACGGCGTGCTGGGTGTTCCTGGCGTTTGCCGCCGGGCAGGTGCCGCTGGGATGGCTGCCGGCAGTTTTCTTGCTGATGTCGCTGTCGGTGGGCACGGCGATGCCGGTGGTGCAGGTGACGGTGCAGATGGTGGCAGGCGCCAAGAACCTCGGGGCGGCGTCGGCCAGCGTGCAGTTCAGCCGGTCGATCGGCGCGGCGCTGGGGACGGCGACGGTGGGGGCGGTGTTGTTCGCCTGGCTGGCGTCGCAGGATGCGGCGGTCGCCAGCCTATTCGCCGAAGTGGTGGAGCGGGGGCCTGCGGTGCTGGCCACGCTGGCGGCGGACCGCCGGGCGATGGTGGCGGGCGAGATCGCCGGGGCATTCCGGGCGGCGTTCCTGGCCATCGCGTGCTTCAGCTTTACCGGGCTGTTGCTGGCGTGGTCGCTGCCGGTGCGGCGGATTTGAGCCTGCCTGGCGCGGGACGATCGCCTATGCCGTCAACCGCTGTCTGTCTGCTCCCTCTCCCTCCGGGAGAGGGTCGGGGTGAGGGAACAGCGCTGGCCAAGCCCTATCGGGCTGAAAGCCAAGCTCCGCGTCTCCCCGGCCAAATCAGGCGCTTGCCGCTTCCCTCACCCCGGCCCTCTCCCGAGGGGAGAGGGAACGGGCCGCATAGCGTTAAGTCAGCACCCCGACCAGCAGCGATGCGGCCAGCAACGCCGCGACCACGGCAAGCAGCCCACGCGCTGTCATCGTCCACTCGGGATGGGTAAGCGGATCGTCCCAGGAGCTGTTAATCTTCGTGCCTGGCTTTTTCAGGGTGTCCATCCCGGCGGCCATCACGCCGCAGCCGCTACATCTTCGTGGAAGCGGTTGCCCGCTGTCGTCGCCTCGACATGCCCGGCGCGGATCACCCAATCGCCGAAATGCTCGCCGGGCTGGCGGTCCGCCGCCCAGCCGTGCAGCAGCGGGCTGAGCGCGGCCAGGATGCCGGCATGGTCCACGTCCCGCCGGTACAGCTTGTTCAACCGCGTGCCGTCGAACGCGCCACCAAGATACAGGTGATAGCGCCCCGGCCCGCGACCGACCATCGCCACCTCCGCCATGTAGGGCCGGGCGCAGCCGTTCGGGCAGCCGGTCATGCGGACCACGACCTCATCGCCGCTCAGGCCAGCCTCCTCCATCACCGCGTCCAGCGCCGTGATCAGGCTGGGCAGGTAGCGCTCGCTCTCGGCCAGCGCCAGGCCGCAGGTCGGCAGCGCCACGCAGGCCATTGCACGCTGCCGCAGCGGCGTGACCCCGCTGTCCAGCCCATGCTGCGCCAGGGCGGCGGCGATGCCGGGCTTGTCCTCCGCCGCGACACCCGCGATCACTAGGTTCTGGTTCGCGGTCATGATCAGCTCGCCGCGGTGGATGTTGGCGATGGCGCGCAGGCCGGACATCAGCCGCCGGGCCGGGGCGTCCACCACGCGGCCGTTCTCGATGAACAGGCCATAGTGCCAGGTGCCGTCCGCGCTCTCATGCCAACCCAGCCGGTCGCCCTGGCTGGTGAGGCTGGTCCCCACCGCAGGCCGTAGGGCATAACCGAGATGTCCCTCCACCTCGCGCCGGAACGCATCCAGGCCCATGCGCTCGATGGTATACTTCAACCGTGCGTGCTTGCGGACGCTGCGGTCGCCGTTGTCGCGCTGCACCTGGATCACGGCGTCGGCCACCGCCAGCGCCTGCTCCGGCGTGCAAAAACCCAGCAGGTCCCCGGTGCGCGGGAAGGTGTCGGGCTCGCCATGTGTCATGCCCATGCCGCCGCCAACCGTTACGTCGTAACCCACCACAACGCCGTCCCGCACGATGCTGATTAGCCCCAGGTCGTGCGCATAAACATCCACGTCGTTCTGCGGCGGCACCGCGATGGCGATCTTGAACTTGCGCGGCAGGTAGGTGGTGCCGAACAGCGGTTCGAACTCCGGCTCGCCCCCGGCGACAAGCTGCTCCCCGAGCCAAATCTCGTGCCAGGCGCGGGACTTCGGCAACAGGCCGTCGCTCAGCGTCTTGGCCATCGCCAGCGCCGCGGCATGAGCCGGGCTCTCATGCGGGTTGCTGGTGGCAATCACGTTGCGGTTCACGTCGCCGCAGGCCGCGATGGTGTCCAGCAGGGCGTCGTTGATGGCGCTGATCGCCGGCTGCAGGTTGCCCTTGATGATGCCGTGGTACTGCACCGTCTGCCGGGTGGTCAGCCGGATGGTGCCGCTGGCGCGGGTGCGGGCGATCTCGTCCAGTTGCAGCCACTGCTCGCCCGTGACACGTCCGCCCGGGATACGCAGCCGGGCCATGAAGCTCAGCGCCGGCTCCATGCGCTTGCGGCCGCGCTCGGCTCGCAGGTCACGGTCGTCCTGCTGGTAGATGCCGTGGAACTTGGTGAGCTGCGTGTCGTCGTCGGACAAGGCGCCGGTCCAGGACTGGCCCAGGCCCTCCACGATCGACCCGCGGAGCGCACGGCTGCGGACCTTGATGCCCTCGTTCTTCGACGGGGGCGCAACATTGGTGTCGGGCATAGGAAATCCCTTAGTAAACGTCGAGCAGGTAGCGGCCGGAACGCTTCATACCATCCAACTGCGCCTCGGCAGCGTCCGGCGTGATGGCAGCCTGGTCGGCAATGATGTCGCGCAGGATGGCATCGACGTCCTTCGCCATGCGTGCCTGGTCGCCGCATACATATAGGTGCGCGCCGTCCTGCATCCAGGCGTGCAGGTCCCGGCGCTGCTCCCACATGCGGTCCTGCACATAGACCTTCTCGGGCTGGTCGCGGGAGAACGCCACGTCCATCCGGGTCAGCAGCTTGCGGGCCAGCAAGTCCTGCCACTCAAGCTGATACAGGAAGTCGTGCGTGTAGTGCTGGTCGCCGAAGAACAGCCAGGTGCGGCCCTGCACGCCATCGGCATCACGATCCTGCATGAAGGCGCGGAACGGGGCGACGCCGGTGCCAGGGCCGATCATGATGACGGGCGTCGCCGGGTCCGCTGGCAGGCGGAAATAGGCATTGGGCTTCACGTACACGCCCAAGGTGTCGCCGATCCGGCGGCGGTCCGCCATATGCACCGACGCAACGCCGGTCCGGTCCCGCCCATGTGTCTGATACCGCACGGCGCTGACCAGCAGGTGCGCCTCGTCCCCGACCAGCTTGCGGCTGCTGGCGACGGAGTACAGCCGGGGCGGCAGGCTACGCAGCACGCCCGTGAGTTGCGGAGCAGTCAGCCGGTTCGGAAAGGCCTCCAGCAGGTCCACCACATGCCGGCCGGGCAGGAAGGCGGCCAACGCCTCCGGGTCGCCGGCAAGCTTGGCGAGGGCTGCGTCCTCGATGAGGTCGGCCAGTCCGCGGACCAGGTGGCCGGTCAGCGTCGTCACATCATGCTTCTCGACCAGCGCCTGGTGCAGCGCGGCATCCCCGGACAGCCCGGCCGCGGACAGCACGGCATCGACGACGGCCGGGTCATTGTGCGGCACGACGCCGATGGCATCGCCAGGCTCATAGGTCAGGCCGGACCCGGCGAGCGACAGCTCGACATGGTAGGTCTGCTTGGCGGAGCGGCTGCTGTTCAGATTCACCAGGTCGGTGATTTCGGCCTGGAACGGGTTGGCCTTGTCGAATGCCGGCTCGGCCTCGGCCAGGGCGGCATGGCCGAAATCGACGTGGATGACGCTGTCGGCTGGCGCGTCCGGCTCGGCGCGCAGGGTCTTCAGCGTGGTGGCCAGCCATTCGGCAGCGGGCTTCTCGTAGTCCAGGTCGCACTCCAGGCGCGGCGCCGCGCGCTTGGCGCCCAGGGCAGCGAAGCGCTCATCCAGCACGCGGCCGGTCTCGCAGAACTGCGCGTAGCTGCGGTCGCCCAGGGCGAGCACGGCGTAGGTCACACCCTCCATCCGCGGCGCCCCATCGGCCAGCAGGTCGCGCAGCAGCACGGTGGCGCGCTGCGGCGCCTCACCCTCGCCCCAGGTGGCGGCGATCACCAGCAGGTTGCGCGCCTTTGCCAGGTCGGCCGGCGTCGCCTCGGCGGCGTCCAGCACGCGGGCGGCAAAGCCCAGCCGGCCAGCATCCTTGGCGGCCTTGCGGGCCAGTGCCTCGGAGTTGCCGGACTCCGTGGCATACAGCACCGTCAGCGCCGGGCGTACCACCGGGGCCGCGGCGGTAACGGCAGGCGCGGCGCCGGCGGCCTCGATCCCGGCTAGGAAGCCGCTCAGCCAACTGCGCTGCGTCGGGGTGGTCGTGCGCATCACCTGGTTCAGCGCCGCGATGGCGTCGGGCGGGAACGGGGCGTTGGCGGGCAGGGCGGTCATGGCAGGGTCCTCACAACAAGCCGCCCCGGTCCGCCGCCAGTACGGCAACGAACGTCAGGACGGCAATGGCCGCCATCCCGGACACGGCGACCACGAGCGGCCGCCAGCCCTGGGCACGCAGCTTACCAAAGTCAGTGGACAGCCCCACCCCGGCGAACGTAAGCAGGAACGCCCAGCGCGATAACGCCGCCAGGTCCGAAGTCTGCGCCTTGGTGAACGCGCCCACCGTCGCCAGCAGCGACAGCACTAGGAAGCCCAGCACGAACTTGGGAAACTTCTGCCACAGGAAAGCGGCCTTGTTGCCGATCCGCTGGCCCTCGCCGCGCGCCGCCCAGTACAGGGCATAGCCGAGCACGACAAACCCGATAGTGGCGTTGCGCGTCGTCTTGGCCAGCACGGCGTAACGCGCGGCCTCGTCCGAGAAGATCGCCCCGGCCGCCGTCGCCTCTGCCGTGTTGTCCACCGCCAGGCCGACCCATAGGCCGTAGGCGTGGTCCCCCATGCCGACCAGGTGGCCGACGACGGGGAACATCAGCAGGCTGACGGCGCCCAGCAACAGGATGGCGCCGATGGCGAGGCCCACGTCCTCGTCATCCGCGCGGATGGCGCCACGAGCGGCGATGATGGCCGATACGCCGCAGATGCTGCTGCCAATGGCGAGCAGGCTGACCAGCTTCGGCCGCAGCCCGAACCGGGTGCCGAGCCAGGTCATGATCAGGATGGACGACGCCAGCTCGGCTGCCACCAGCAGCAGCGAGGTGCCGCCCAGCCGCGCCACGTCGCCCAACAGGAAGCGCACGCCCAGCAACACGATGCCCAGCTTGAGCCAGAACTCGTAGGTTGCCACCCCGGCGCGGAACACGCGGGGGATACCGACGAGGTTGGTGATGGCCAGGCCATACAGGATCGCCCACAGGACGTACTCGATGTCCGGCACCGGGGTGTTGTGCGCACGGCCCCAGGCCAGGATCGCCTGCTCAGTCAGCTTGCCGACATAACCGACCGCGAACAGCAGCACCAGGCCTGGCAGCAGCGCCGCGATCCGCGCCAGGATTGGGTCATTACGGGTGGGCGCACCGAGCGCAACGTCGCTCATGGGCCTTACCAGCCCACGGACGGCAATAGGCCGGTCCAGGCCAAGACGGCCAGGGCGATGGCGGACAAAGTGGCAAGCCAGTCGGCGGAAATGCTGGTGAGCAGGCGAGACATGGGGATGGCAGGCTCCGTGATGCCGGTGGATTAGAAGCCGCATCCCCGCACCTGCAATATGCCGGGGTCAGAAAGGTTGAACCTGCCCTTTCCGGCGATCACGGGGGTTGGATGTTCTCGCAACGCCGCACGCAAGGGCAGTTTGTTTTTCCGCTATGGCCGGAAGTCAGGGCAACGCCCTCGCTGCCAGGCCATCCCCCTGCTCCCTCTCCC
>CAXTFY010000066.1:7317-17575 GCA_964243265.1 uncultured Acetobacteraceae bacterium
CCCTCTCCCGAAGCAGGGAGAGGGAGCAGGCAGTCAGGTCGGCGGCTCCCCAGCTACTGGCACCTTGCCCTCGGCTTGCACGAGCGCTGTCACTTCCGCAATGCAAGCCTCCAGCGCCGGCTCGTCCGTGCCCTTCGCCACCAGCGCCACGCCGCTGCCCGTGGCGCGGTAGAACGGGTAGCTGCCCAGGTCGAGGTCGGGATACCGTTTCTGGATACCCTCCAGTCCCGCGGCGATCGAACCCTCCAGCAGCCCCACCGCATGCACGGCACGGGATTGCACCGGCGTCCCCCCATCCAGCATCGGGCGCAGCGCCGTGAACATCGCCTGCATGATCCGCGGCACCCCCGCCATCACGTGCACGTTGCCGATGGTAAAGCCCGGCGCGATGGAGATGGCGTTGTCGATCAGCGTCGCGCCGCGCGGCATCGTCGCCATGCGCTGCCGGGCGGCGTTGAACTCGCCGGGCTTGTAGTGGCGCTCCATGCGCGCCCAGGCCTCCGGATGCGGTTCCCACGGTACGCCGAACGCCGCCGCAACGCACTCGCTGGTGATGTCGTCATGCGTGGGTCCAATGCCCCCGGTGGTGAACACGTGGTCGAACCGCGCCCGGCACTCGTTGACGGTGGTGACAATGGTGTCCACCACGTCCGGGATCACCCGCACCTCGCGCAGCGGCATGCCGATCTCGCCGAGGCCGGTGGCGATGAACTTGATGTTGGCGTCCTGGGTGCGGCCGGACAGGACCTCGTTGCCGATGACCAGCAGGCAGGCGGTAGGGTTCGGCATCAATCGTCCTTGTTCGGCATTGGGCGTCGCTACAGGAAGTCGCGCAGCAGCGGAATCAATGGCAGGTCGGCCGGCGGCATCGGGTAATCGGCGAAGCGGGCCGGCCGCACCCAGGCCAGCGCCTGCCCTTCCCGCCCCTCCGGCCGCCCGGTCCAGCGGCGGCACAGGTACAGTGGCATCAGCAGGTGGAACCGCTCATAGGCATGGCTGGCGAAGGCGAACGGGGCCAGGCAGCTTGCGGCGACGTCGATGCCCAGCTCCTCCCGCAGCTCGCGGATCAGCGCGGCCTCCGGGGTCTCGCCGGGGTTCAGCTTGCCGCCGGGGAACTCCCACAGCCCGGCCATCGACTTGCCCTCCGGACGCCGCGCCAGCAGCACGCGGCCGTCCGGGTCGATCAACGCGCAGGCGGCGACCAGCACCAGCGGCGGGTTGCCGGTCGGCGCCGGCTTTTGCGGCGGCGCCACCACGGCCGGGGAGGCGGGCGCCGGGACGGCAGGCGATGGGTTCGGGGTCGGCAAATCGGCGCGCGTCGCCTCGAACCGGATCACCGGGTGCTCGCCGCCGCGGGCCAGGAAGCGTTCCCGCCCGGTGCCGACATTGCGGAACCCGATGCGGCGCAGCACGGCGGCGGACGCCAGGTTATCGGTCGCCACGTGCGCCACCAGCCGGTCCACCTCCAGGTTGGCCAACGCCCAGCGCGCCACTGCGCCGGCCGCCTCCGTCGCCACGCCGTACCCCCAAAACCGCCGCCCCACCCAGAACCCCAGGTTCCCCGTCTGCGGCTTCATGTCCAGCCGCAGCCCGACGCAGCCGACCACCATCTCGCGCCCCCCGTCCTCCCCGGTGATGGCCAGGTGATAGCCGGTCCCGCGCTCCATCTGCCGGGCCGTGGAGGCGATCCAATCGTCCGTCAGCCGGCGCGGATAGGGGAACGGCACCCGCGACAGCATCCGCACCACGGCCCAATCGTTGACCAGCCGGTGCACCTCCGCGGCGTCCCCGGCGTGCAGGGGACGCAGCAGCATCCGCTCGGTCGGCAGGGGTGGGAAGCCGGTTTCGTCGGGGATCAGCGACAGGGCCATGGGGACCAAGGATGCTGACATGCCGTCCTAGAAGCAAGCTTCATGCTGCTCAAAACGCGAGCTTTAGAATCAGCTCCGGTAGCTGCCGTTGATGTCGATATAGCCGTGCGTCAGATCGCAGGTCCACGCCGTGCCCTGGCCCGCGCCGAGGCCCAGATCGACGGTGATGCCGATCTCCCGCCCCTTCATGTGCGCGACCACCGGCGCCTCGTCATAGCCCGGCACCACCCCGCCATCCCGCGCCATCCAGGTGCCGCCGACGCCGACCGACAGCCGGTCGCGGTCCGCCGGCTCGCCGCATTTGCCGACCGCCATGACGATGCGGCCCCAGTTCGCGTCCTCCCCGGCGATCGCCGTCTTCACCAAGGGCGAGTTGGCGACGGCCAGCGCCACCCGCCGGGCCGACTTGCGCGACACCGCGCCGGTCACGTCGATGCGGACCAGCTTCTGCGCGCCCTCGCCGTCGCGGACCACCTGCAGCGCCAGGTCCAGCAGCACCGCGTCCAGCGCATCGCGGAATGGGCGCAGCAGCTTTGCGTCGTCCTTGCCGGCCTTGGGGTGATCCGCCTGGCCGGTGGCGAACAGCAGCACGGTGTCGCTGGTCGAGGTGTCGCTATCGACCGTCGTGCAGTTGAAGCTGCGCCGCACGCCCCGGGCCAGCATACCCTGCAGCACCTCGGGCGGCAGCTTGGCGTCGGTGAACACGAAGCACAGCATCGTCGCCATGTCCGGCGCGACCATGCCGCTGCCCTTGGCGAAGCCGCTGATCCGCACCGTGCCGCCGCCAATCTGCACCGTGCGGGTGGCGCCCTTGGGGAACGTGTCGGTCGTCATGATGCCGCGAGCCGCCGCCTCCCAGCCGTCGGCGCCCAGCGAGGCGTGCAGGGCCGGCAGGGCGGCGGTGATGCGGGCGTGCGGCAGCACCTCGCCGATCACGCCGGTGCTGGCGACGAACACCTCATGCGCCTTGCAGCCTAGCAGGTCCGACACCGCCTCCACCGTCGCATCCACGGCTTTGGTCCCGGCGTGCCCTGTGAACACATTGGCGTTGCCGGCGTTCACTACCAGGGCGCGGGCGCGGCCGTGCGGCAGGGCGGCGCGGCACCAATCGACCGGCGCGCCGGGGCAGCGGTTGCGGGTGAACACCCCGGCGACGGCGGTGCCGGGCGGCAACTCCACTAACACCAAGTCGGTGCGGCCCTGGTAACGGATGCCCGCCTCCGCCGAACCCAGCCGGATGCCGGCCATCGGCGGCAGGTCCGGCATCGCGACCGCGAGCGGCGAGGTGGGCAGCGCCATCGGGCTACTTGGCTGGTGCAGCGGGGGCGGGGGCCGCGGGCGCGTCCGCCGTGCCGGGTAGCGCCTGCGTTGGGGCCTCCTGCATCGGCGTGCCGTCTGTGTTGAACTTCTGCACCTCGACGCCCTGCTTGGCCGAGGCCAGCACGCGGGCTACGCCTTCCTGGATCAGTTGCTGGCGGATTTCGTCGCGCACCTGGTCCAGCGGCGGCGGCGGGGCGGTGCGCAGGTCCTCCAGCTTGATGACGTGCCAGCCGAACCGCGTCTTGACCGGGACCTCGGTGAACTGGCCGGGCTTCAACGCAAAGGCGGCCTCGGCGAACTCCGGCAGCATGTCGCCGCGCTTGAAATAGCCGAGGTCGCCGCCGTTGCTGCTACCGGCCGGGTCCGTGCTGTTCTTCTTGGCCAGCTCGGCGAAGTCGGCGCCGCCCTTCAGCTCGACGATGATGCGCTTGGCGGTCTCCTCGTCGGTGACGAGAATGTGGCGGGCGTGCGCCTCCGGCTCCCCGGCCTTGCCGGCGAAGTCGCGGTCGTACCGCGCCTTGATGGCGTCGTCGGTCAGGGTGGGTGCGATCTCCCGCGTCAGCAGGGCGTTCTGCAGGGCGGTGTCGGTGGCGCGGGCGATCTGGCGCTGCACCGCGGGGTCGTTGCCCAAGCCCTGCTTGCGGGCGGCCTGGATGATGATGCGGCGGTCGATGAGCTGGTCCAGCAGCATCGGGAACAGTACCGGGGCGGGCATGCCGCGCAGCTCCTCCGGCAGGGCCTGCGCGGCCTCGGAAACTTCGGAGGCGTGGACTTCGTCGTTGCCGACCTTGGCGACAACCGGGTCGTTCGGGGCAGGGGTGGCGGGCAGCTTGCCGGCGGCAGGCGCGGGGGTGACTGGTGCGGACGCTGCGGGCGCAGGAGCCTGGGCGAACGAGAGGGCAGTGGTGCTCAGCAGCAAGGCCGCGGCAGCGGCGGGCAGGCTCGGACGGCGCATGGGAACCTCGGGTAGGGCAGGGGGCGTGGCAGCCGGACAATGCCCGAAGGCGCCTGGGGCGACAAGCAGGCGACTGGTCACGGCGCAGTGGCGGCCCCTGCTCCCTCCCTCTCCAGGAGGAGGCCGGGGTGAGGGAGGCCGCAAACGCCAAGCACGGCGTGGTTTGGGAGCGGATGGCGTCCTCGATCCAGCAAATTAGGCCCTTGCCGCTTCCCCCACCCCGGCCCTCTCCCGGAGGGAAAGGGAGCAGGCAGCGTCCTCATGCCCTATCAATCGCCCAGCCGGGCGTCGTTGACCCTGGCCCATGCGGGTCCTATCTGACCATAGAAGCTGATCCGCGCCTGGACCCCGCCGGCAACCCCGGGGTCTGCACCCCGGCGGCGCGCCACCAAGGGGACCCCCGATGTTCGCCTCCATTGCCCGTGCCGTGTTCGGCTCCGCCAACGACAGGTCGCTCAAGGCCTACCAGCGGCGTGTCCCGGCCATCAACGCGCACGAGCCGGCCATGCAAGCCCTGTCGGACGAGGCATTGCAGGCCAAGACCGCCGAGTTCCGCGCCCGCCTCGCCGAGGGCGCCACCCTGGACAGCCTGTTGCCGGAGGCGTTCGCCGTCGTGCGCGAGGCCGCCCGTCGGGTGTTGGGCCTGCGTCACTTCGATGTGCAGATGATTGGCGGCATGGTGCTGCACGACGGCAAGATCTCCGAGATGAAGACGGGCGAGGGCAAGACCCTGGTCGCCACCCTCCCCGTGTACCTGAACGCCCTGCCGGCCAAGGGCGTGCACGTCGTGACGGTGAACGACTACCTGGCGCAGCGCGACTCCGAGTGGATGGGCCGGGTGTACTCCTTCCTGGGCCTTACGACCGGCGTCATCATCCACGGCCTGAACGACGACCAGAAGCGCGCCGCCTACAACGCCGACATCACTTACGGTACCAACAACGAGTTCGGCTTCGACTACCTGCGCGACAACATGAAGTACAGCCTGGAGGAAATGACCCAGCGGGACTTCGCCTATGCCATCGTGGACGAGGTGGACAGCATCTTGGTGGACGAGGCGCGCACGCCGCTGATCATCTCCGGCCCTGCCGAGGACAGCAGCGACCTGTACCGCACCGTCAACATGGTGGTGCGCGAGCTGGTGAAGGACGCCTCGACCTACGAGAAGGACGAGAAGCTCAAGACCGTGACGATGACCGAGCCAGGGTCGGAGCAGGTCGAGGACATGCTGCGCGAGGCCGGCATCATCACCGAGGGCAACCTGTATGACGCCTTCAACGTCAGCGTCATCCACCACGTGCAGCAGAGCCTGCGCGCCAACACCCTGTTCAGCCGCGACGTCGATTACATCGTGCGTGACGACAAGGTGGTGCTGATCGACGAGTTCACCGGGCGCATGATGGAGGGCCGCCGCTACTCCGAGGGCCTGCACCAGGCGCTGGAGGCCAAGGAAGGCGTCACGGTCCAGCCGGAGAACCAGACGCTGGCCAGCATCACCTTCCAGAATTATTTTCGTTTGTATCCCAAGCTTGCCGGCATGACGGGCACTGCCATGACAGAGGCAGATGAATTTGCAGAAATCTACAAGCTGGAAGTCGTAGAAATCCCCACCAACGTCCCAGTCAGCCGCAAGGACGCCGACGACGAGGTGTACCGCTCCGCCGCCGAGAAGTACGAGGCCGTCGCGGTATTGATCGAGGAAGCCCGCACCCGCGGCCAGCCGGTCCTGGTCGGCACCACCAGCATCGAGAAGAGCGAGGTCATCAGCGGCATCCTGGCCCGCAAGAAGGTGCCGCACTCCGTCTTGAATGCCCGCTTCCATGAGCAGGAGGCGAAAATCGTGGCGCAGGCCGGGGCGCCCGGCGCCATCACCATCGCCACCAACATGGCCGGGCGGGGCACCGACATAAAGCTCGGCGGCAACGCCGACATGCGGATCAAGCTGGAGGCCGAGACCGTGCCGGAGGAGGAGCGGCCCTCGCTGCAGCAGGCCATCGAGCAGCAGGTCGCTACCTGGCACGACACGGTGAAGGAGTCCGGCGGCCTGCTGGTGATCGGCACCGAGCGGCACGAGAGCCGGCGCATCGACAACCAGTTGCGCGGACGGTCCGGGCGGCAGGGCGACCCCGGTGCCAGCCGCTTCTTCCTGAGCCTGGAGGACGACCTGATGCGGATCTTCGGGTCCGACCGGATGGGCGGGCTGCTGGAGAAGCTCGGTCTGAAGGAGGGTGAGGCGATCATCCACCCCTGGATCAACCGCGCGCTGGAAAAGGCGCAGAAGAAGGTCGAGGCTCGCAACTTCGACACCCGCAAGAACGTGCTGAAGTACGACGACGTGATGAACAACCAGCGCCGCGAGGTCTATGCGCAGCGCCGCGAGTTCATGCAAGCCGACGACGTGTCGGAGACCGTGGAGGAGATGCGGGCCGAGGTGACCGCCAATCTGGTCGCGCGCCACATCCCGGAAAAGGCCTACGCCGAGCAGTGGGAGACGCAGCAGCTCGCCGACGAGGTGCGCCGGCTGTTGAACTTGGACCTGCCGGTCGTGGACTGGGGCCGTGAGGAGGGCATGGACGAGACCGGCATCCGCGAGCGCATCGAGGCTGCCGCCGCCGCGCAGATGACCGCCAAGGCGGCGGTGCTTGGCCCGGCGCTGATGCGGCACGTCGAGAAGACGTTCCTGCTGCAGATGCTGGACTCCGTGTGGAAGGAGCACCTGCTGGCGCTGGACCACCTGCGCCAGGGCATCGGCCTGCGCGCCTACGGCCAGCGCGACCCGTTGAACGAGTACAAGAGCGAGGCCTTCGCCCTGTTCAACGCCATGCTGGACGAGCTGAGGGAGCGGGTGACGGCCATGCTGTCCCGCGTGCAGCTCGGCGAGGAGCCGCCGCCGGCCCAGGTGTTCCAGCCGCTGCTGCAACCGGGCCTGCAATATTCCGACCCGGCCCGGGAGGCGCAGTATGCCGGCGGCGACGTGATGGAGGCGGAGCGTCCGCGCCTCGCGTTGGGCAGCGGCGTGGAGACCGTGGCGCTGGACCCGGCGGACCCGTCCACCTGGCGCAACACCCCGCGCAACGCGCTGTGCCCATGCGGGTCGGGCAAGAAGTTCAAGCACTGCCACGGCCGGGTGGCATAGCCGGGCCGCACCCCACGGTGTAGCCCGGGAAGTGCGCTGGTTCCGGCTCCCCCTCCCTCCGGGAGAGGGTTGGGGTGGGCAAGCAGGCAGCCGAAATGACCTGAACTGGTTGGGATCGTTCAACCGCACGGCGGCCGAAAGCCCCTTCGACAGCTCTGCAGACAAGGGGGCCGCTGTCTGGTCCTCGCCCTGCACTCTGTCGCCCATGTCGCCGCATTGTGCCAGGCGGACCCTGCTACCTCAGGCCGCGAAGCAGCCTACCAGCCGTTTACCCGCGGCCACTCGGCGATGATGCGGTCCGACCCGTCCACGACCCAGTAGCGCTCATGGGCGGCCACCGTCATGCAGGTATGATTGGGCGCAACCCGCAGCAACGCGCCCACCGGCAGGCTTGGGAAGGGCAGCGCCGGGTCCAGTTCCACGACGCCATGCTCCTGATAGGCCAGGCGGACCACCGCGGCGCCAAGCGACGGCTGCCCGTCGGCGTCCAGCACGAGGCCGAACCCCAGGTCCGTCGTCGCCTGCGTGCTGCGGTCCTTGGATAGCGCGATCCCGCCGGCATCGACCAGCAGGCGGTGGTCCCCCGGGCGCAGGCCGATGACCTGGGTCAGCACCGTCACCGCGATGTCCGCCTGCGCGTGGGTGCCGATGCTGGCCTGGAACAGGTCGCCGAACATGTAGACCCCGGCCCGCACCTCGGTCACGCCGTCCAGGTGCCGGGCGTGCAGCGCGGTGGGCGAGCTGCCCATCGACACGACCGGCACGGCGTGCCCGGCCGCCCGCAGCCGCTCCGCCGCGCCGACGACCGCCGCGCGCTCCTGCTCGGCGATTGCGGCCATGTCGGCGGGGGTCCGTCCGGCATAGCTATGGCCGCCATGGGTCAGCACCCCGGCCAGGCGGCGGCCGAGCCGGGCCGCGACCTCCTGCAGCCGGAGGCTGTCCCCGGCCACGCCGCCGCGGTGCTCGCCGCTGTCCACCTCGGCCAGCGCGCGCAGCGGCGAGGGGTGCGCGGCGATGGCGGCGGCGGTGCCGGGATCGTCGGTGATGACCAGCACGTCCGCCCCGGCCCGGTTCAGCGCCGCCACGCGGTCCAGCTTCGCCGGGGTGATGCCGACAGCGTAGAGGATGTCGGTGATGCCGTGCCCGGCGAAGTGCTCGGCCTCGGCCAGGGTGGAGACGGTGATCCCGCCGGGTTGCCCGGCGAGGGCAAGGCGGGCGACGTCGATGCTTTTGGCGGTTTTCATGTGCGGGCGCAACGGGACGCCGTGCCGCGCCAAGGTGGCGGCCATGGTGGCGAGGTTGCGGGCCAGGATGCCGCGGTCCAGCACCAGGCACGGTGTCGGCAGGTCGGCGAGCGTCTGGGGGCGGGGCATTGGAGGCTGGGTCATCATCGGCCATCCTTGCCCGGCCCCGGTCCGCCATGCAAAGGGGGTGGCATGGAATACCTCGACCGCATTGCCCCGCTCGCCCAGGACCTGGTGCGGATCGACAGCCGCAGCGCCCGGCCGAATGCGGCGGTGGCCGAGCGGCTGCTGGCGGAGCTGCAGGGGTTCGAGGTCGAGCGGCTGGACTACGCCGATGCCGCCGGGGTAGCGAAGTGCGTGCTGGTGGCGGCGCGCGGCACGGGAGGGCTGGCGCTGTCGGGGCACATGGACACCGTGCCGGACACTGGCTGGAGCGATGATCCCTGGTCCGGCCGCATCGATGGCGACACCCTGCACGGCCTGGGCAGCACCGACATGAAGGGGCCGGTGGCCGCGCTGGTCGCCGCTGCCCGCGCGCTGCCGGCGGCGGTACCGGTGGCACTGCTGCTGACCACCGATGAGGAGACCACCAAGGCCGGCGCCCGCCTGGTCGCGCAGGGCAGCGCCCTGGCCCGGCGCTTCGCCCCGCGCGGCATCCTGATCGCCGAGCCGACCGGCATGGTCCCGGTGCGCGGCCACCGCGGCAGCATTGAGTTCAGCGCCACAGCCGCCGGGGTGCAGGCGCATAGCAGCACCGGGCAGGGTCGCAACGCCAACTGGGACCTGGTGCCGTTCCTGGCGGAGATGCGGGTCTTGCATAATCGGTTGCGCGGGGAGCCGGGGATGCAAGACACGGCTTATGACCCGGCGTTCAGCGACTTCAACCCGATCATCGACAACCATGGTGCAGCGGTGAACGTCACGGTTCCGCGGGCGACCGTGACCATCAAGTACCGCTACAGCGCCCGCATCGACCCGGAAGTGGTCGCCGCTGCTGTGCAGGCGGCTGCGGACAAGGCCGGGCTGCACCTGACCACCACCCGCCAGGGCCGTCCGCCGGAACTGCCGCCCGGGCATCCGCTGGTGGCGCTGGCCGAAGGGCTGGCCGGTGCTGCGGCGCAGACGGCGCCCTATGGCACAGATGCGTCGGAGCTGCAGGCGCTGGCGCCGTGCGTGATCCTGGGGCCGGGGCGCATTGCCGATGCCCATAAGCCGACGGAGGCGGTGAGCCTGTCGGCGCTGGCTGGTGCGGTGCCGGTGTTCATGCGGATGGCTGAGAGTCTTGCGCCCTGAAAAGGCCAAGCGGCGGCGGCGCGAAAGCCCACGCAAACGGTGGCTGGTATTGGGACGACATGCTCGTCTGCCAAACATAAGATCGGGTGGCCTCCCACGCCCGGCGCGGGCCATACCCCATCGTCAAACAGTCATTTGACGATGGGGTACGGCCATCAGAGACGATGACCGGGCCGACCTGCGGCGGCTGTGTTGAAACCATCCGGTCACCTCAACAGGCTCTGTGGCAGGGATCGGACCACGAGCGGCCGGGAGAGCGCCAGGGGTCAGGCATTGGGCGGTAGCCGTCGCGGCCCCACCGGCGGCCTATTTCTTTGCCGCACCCTATAACGTTGCTGGTCAGTCGTTAAACAGTATGCTACCGCACGGTAATCGCTTGCAGAGACCCTCGGGCGCAGGCGGCTGAGAGACGCTTCCGCGCTCCCGCCTTCCGCCGAGA
>CAXTFY010000067.1:0-17126 GCA_964243265.1 uncultured Acetobacteraceae bacterium
CGCGAGCATCTTCTGCAATTTTCGCGTGAGCTGCCGGATGCGCCTGTTCAAAAAGACGGTCTCCTTTCGTGGGCCAATGTGGGTCGTCGTAGTCCTCTATAAGTTTCTTCATAAAGACCTACCTCAAAAGCGATGTCTCAGAACGGAATTTCGTCATCGAGATTACTGGATATTGAACGTCTTTCATTTTTTGGCTTTGCTGCGCCTAGGTTTAGCCGATCATAGTTCTCAGTAATCCAGCGAACACCATTCCGCGTGATCGCGTAAACGGTCCACGCATCTTCCTCCTGACTCTGTGCTTCATGCTCAATAAAGCCTTTCTGAAGCAGTTTCTCTACTCCTATGTTCAGGGCTAAATTATTGTATCCTAACCTGTCTAAATCGTTTCTGACCGTGCTATGAGTTACTTTATCATCTGGACCGTTGCGATTTTCCATGATGGTAGCAAGCACCATCATCTCGTGTTGTGATAAGTCGTTCATGTCTTTGATCGGTGAATTTACGCTGAGCACCCGAAGTTTGGCAGTTTTGCTTTGTATTGCCTTTAGGCGTTGTGTTATTTTCTCCTCGAGTGTGACGTAGTCACTTCGAGACTCGACGCTATACTTTATTATGCTTCTATGCTGAACATCGAAAGGGAACTTGGTGGTTCTCTCATCAGAGCACACCAGGCAAACTTCCTTTTCGCTCGCCAAAGCATATCCCAGCTCAAACCATACATTAGGGTTGTCAAGGGTGATATCTGCAAAGCACACGTCTGCTCGTCTGATGCCACTCTCTATGTCATCAATCGGAATGCTCACGGTTGGATCAGCATCAATACGATATGGTTCTAAGTCGGCGGCGGTTATTGCGGGGGCAAAAATATCGCGATACCTTTTATCAAAACGCCCGGCATCGAACGGTTGTATCACGAAGCACTGAGGCACACTAAACTCCAATCAGAATGAAAAGACAGGATCAAGCTTGTAGCTGGTCTCATCTACTCCTCCAAGAACTCCGCCACTCCCATCTCCCCCGCACTCCGCCGCCCAGCCTCCAGCCGCCGCAGCTCCACCCGCCTGATCTTCCCCGAGATCGTCTTCGGCAGCTCGGCAAACTCAATCCGCTTCACCCGCTTGTACGGCGCCAACCGCGCCCGCAGGTGCGCGAAGATCGCCCGCGCCGTCGCCGCATTCGGCGCCACCCCCTCCGCCAGCACCACGAACGCCTTCGGCAGCGCCGTCCGCGTCGGGTCCGGCGAGGGCACCACCGCCGCCTCCGCCACCGCCGGGTGCTCGATCAGCACGCTCTCCAGCTCGAACGGGCTGATGCGGTAGCCGCTGCTTTTGAACACGTCGTCCGCCCGGCCCACATAGGTCAGCGTGCCGTCCGCGTTGCGCAGCGCCACGTCCCCGGTGCGGTACAGCCCGCCCTCCGGCGCCTGCACCCCGCCATCCGCCTGCAGGTATCCCTGCATCAGCCCCAGCGGCGCCGGGTCCAGCCGCAGGGCGATCTCGCCCTCCTCCGCCTCATTTCCCTCGGGGTCCACCAGCGCCACGCGGTAGCCCGGCAGCGGACGCCCCATCGACCCTGCCTGCACCACCTGCCCCGGCGTGTTGGCGACCAGCAGCGTGGTCTCGGTCTGGCCATAGCCGTCGCGGATGCCCACGCCCCACGCCGCCTGCACCCGCGCGATCACCTCGGGGTTCAGCGGCTCCCCGGCGGCCACGGCCTCACGCAGGTGCACGGGGTGCCGGGTCAGGTCCTCCTGCACCAGCATCCGCCACACGGTCGGCGGGGCGCAGAAGGTGGTCACGCGCGCCCGGTCCAGCACGCGCAGCAGGTGCCCGGCGTCGAAGCGCGGCTGGTTCAGGATCAGGATGGTGGCGCCGGCGTTCCAGGGGGCGAACACGCTGCTCCACGCGTGCTTGGCCCAGCCGGGGGAGGAGATGTTGAGGTGCACGTCGCCGGGCTGCAACCCGATCCAGAACATCGTGGTCAGGTGGCCCACCGGGTAGCTGGCGTGGCTGTGCAGCACCAGCTTCGGCTTCGACGTGGTGCCGGAGGTGAAATACAGCAGCAGCGGGTCGGTGGCGCGGGTGTCGCCGTGCGGGGTGAAGGCAGGGGAGGCGGCGTAGGCGTCCTCGAAGCGCAGCCAGCCGTCGGCGCCGCCCACGGCGAGGCGGGTGTAGGGGCCGGGGATGGCGTGGAACCGCGGCGCCAGCTCCGCGGCGGCGATGACGTGCTGCACGGCGCCGCGGTCGAAGCGGTCGCGCAGGTCGTCCTCGGTCAGCATGGTGGTGGCGGGGATGACGACGGCGCCGAGCTTGATGCAGGCCAGCAGCGCCTCCCACAGCGGCTGCACGTTGCCGAGGAGGAGGAGCACGCGGTCGCCGCGCTGCACGCCGAGGAGGCGCAGGTGGTTGGCGACCTGGTTGGACCGGGCGGACAGGGCTGCGAAGGTGATGGCCGACTCGGCGTCGCCGTTGATGAAGCGCAGGGCGTCGGCGTCGTTGCCCGCGGCCATGCGGTCGAAATGGTCCAGCGCCCAGTTGAAGCGGTCCAGCACCGGCCAGCGGAACTCGCGGCAGGCGGTGGCGAGGTCGCGGCGGTGGTGCAGCAGCAGGTCTCGGGCGGCGAGGAAGGTGTCGGGCATGGGTGGGTCCTATGTCATGGGCGCACGACAGGACTGCGCTGGCCTTGCTCCCTCTCCCTCCGGGAGAGGGTCGGGGTGAGGGAAGCCGCACGCACCATCCTCGCCGCGGACAGGATACGGGCTGGCGCTGATCGGGCAAGGTGCGGTGCTTGCCCGCCCCCTCACCCCGCCCCTCTCCCGGAGGAAGAGGGAGAAGACAGCAGCCCGGGCGGTTGTTCCCTGGGCGTCTGCGCCGCTACTCTGCCGGCATGGAGCACCGGCCTGATCCCACGTTGACCGATCTGTTCCAAGGCTTCTTCGGCATCGGGATCGTCGGGTTCGGTGGCGTGCTGCCCTGGGCGCGGCGGATGATCGTCGAGCAGCGCGGCTGGCTGTCGGCGGCGGAGTTCCTGGACCTGCTCGCGCTGTGCCAGTTCCTGCCGGGGCCGAACATCGTGAACCTGACGGTGGCGCTCGGCGCCCGCTACCGCGGCGTGCCCGGCGCCTTGGCGGGGCTGGCGGGGCTGCTCGCGGCGCCGGTGGCCATCGTGCTGACGCTGGGGGGCGTGTATGAGCGGTATGGTGGGCTGCCGGTGGTGCGGCATGGGTTCGCCGGGCTGGCGGCGGCGGCGTCGGGGTTGGTGGTGGCGCTGGCGTGCCGGATCGCCTGGCCGCTGCGGGCGCGTCCGCTTGGCGTCGCGGTGGCCGTTGTCGCGTTCGTCGCCCTCGCGATCGGCCGGCTGCCGATGCTGCCCACCATGGCCGTCCTGGCGCCCATCAGCATCCTGCTGCACCGCCGGGCCGAGCCATGATCGAGATCGGCTGGCTGATCCTGGTGTTTGCCGAGCTGTCCCTGCTGGCCGTGGGCGGCGTGGTGTCCACCCTGCCGGAGATGCAGCGGCAAGTGATCCAGGTGCATCACTGGCTGTCCCCCACCGAGTTCGCCGCCCTGTTCGCCTTGGCCCAGGCCGCGCCGGGACCGAACATGCTGGTCAGCGCCTTGATCGGCTGGCGGGTGGCTGGCCTTGCCGGCGCGCTGGCGGCGACGCTGGCGATCATCGGCCCCAGCAGCGTGCTGACCTGGGCGGTGGCCGGCGCGTGGCACCGCTTCCGCGACCGGCCGTGGCGCAAGCGGGTGCAGGCGGGCCTGGTGCCGGTCACAGTGGGGCTGGTGGCGGCCGGAGCAGCGCTGCTGGCCCGGTCCGCAACGCAGGGTCCGGCGACGGCGGCGATCTGCCTAGCCGTGGCCGCGGCGGTGCTGGGGACGAAGCTGCATCCGCTGTGGCTGCTGGCCGGGGGCGCCGCACTCGGGGTGGCCGGCGGGGGTTAGGCTGTCATTGCGGGGATCGCTTGCGGCGCGGCGCAGGGGGCCGTCGAAGCGCCTCGTGATGGCGCCGCTGACCACCATGCGGTCCCAGGCAGCCCGGCGGCACGCCCGAAGATCATCGACGCCGCCTGCTACGGCCAGCGCGCCAGCCTGATCGTCACCAGAGATCGCTGGGCAGGCCCGTGATTGCCGCGGTGCCCCGGATGCCTAACGCCCCGAGCAGATTGTTGTTGTGATACCCTGCAAGCCGCTCACCCGAGTGGGCCGATCACCTTGCCTTGCCATCCGAGGCGCTGGCTGGCCAATCCAGCGCCAGCGCCTGCAATGCCGCCTGCAAGGGCACCCCAGCCGGGCTGCTTCCTCGCTTGTCGTCAGACGTGCCGGCCGTGGTGACGGCTGCTGCGGTCATAACGCGCGCTCGTGATCCCCGTCCCTGTGACCGCGTGCCGCACGGGCCGGGCTGTGACGAACTGGACCATGCTGGCGTAGCCGTGCCGGCGGGTGTCATGGGCGACCATCTCGCGCCCGCTCCAACCGTGCCCACCATAGCCGCGGACGGCCGTGGTCCGGCCGAACAGCAGCACCTGGCCTCGCGTCGCGTGCGTGTCATAGCGCTCGGCACGCGCCACCTGCCAGCGTGCCGTCTGCAGAGGCCGGCTGTGGCCGCGGCGGCTGCGGCCACCCATCATGTCGTCGGCGGCCTCGGCCACCTCCTCATCCTGCGTCGGCGCCAGCAAGACCGCCATTCGCTCCTGCGCGGGGCGCAGGTCCAGCGGGGCGGGGTTCAGCGGCGTGCGGAACGCCGCGGCAACCTGGGCCGGGGAAGCCATGGCGACCGGGGCATTGCCATGGATCACGCCGGAATTGGCCACCATCGTGCCGCGGTCCGGGCGGTCGTAGATGAAGCCGTAGGTCGGATAGACGTTGCCGAAGTCGCCGTCGCCGCGCTCCACCCGCACGGCAGACCAATCGTTGCCCGGCGACACGTCCGTTGCCGTTACGTTGCGGGTGATGACGCCGCGGCCTGACCAGTTGGCGTGGTCGATCTGCACATTGCGGCTGTCGATGACATTGGACACCACCGCGACGTGGCCCAGACGCATCCGCCCGGTTCCACGGAAGTTCAGCACGCTGCCGACTTCGGGCCGGGCGCCGCGCTCATAGACGCCGGCGGCCTTGCCCCACCAGTTGACGGCGTTGCCGGACAACTCGATGCCGGTGTTCTCACGTGCGAACGGCACGCATTGCAAGCTGCCGCCATAAGCGTAGCTGCCATGGGTGGCGCTGCGGTAACGGCTGTAGCGCGACGCCCCGGCCCAGATTGCCCGGGCGGCCGTGTGGCTCGAATAGGCGTAGGAGGCATGCCGGCTGCCATGGGACGCCTCTGCCGGCTGGATGGCCATCGGCGCCGACAACGCCAACCCCGCCCCAACCATCGCAATCCGTCCACACGTCCATGCAATCATGCCGGCACTCCCTCTGCTCACGCCTGCGTGAGCAGGTCGCGCAACATTGGGTAACGTTGGCATCCGCAGCCTGGCAACCCGTTGTAGGCGGTTATGGGCCGGAGTACCCCGCTTTTAGGGAAATGGGGTGTGCACAACGCTCGTATATAGGACAAAAATCTTATTCACGGGTGCGTGAGCTAGGGTCGCAATGGTTGAAAACCCGGTATGGCGTTCGGGACAGAGTGAGGCTCCTCGGCAAGGATTCGGCCAGGCCGGCAACGGCGCAGCTTGCTTCGGCCGCCTGATCCGACCTTGTTGCCGGGCTTACTTGCAGGTCGTGACCATGATCTCGACGAGGTATCGCGGGTCAGCCATCGCGGCCTGCACACAGGCGCGCGCCGGTGCGCCACCCTCGGGAAGCCACGCGGACCAGACCCGGTTCATCGCCTCCCGGTCGGCCATGTCCTTCAGCCAGATCTGGGCCTGCAGCAGCCGTGTCTTGTCGGTCCCGTGCGTCTCCAGCACGGCGTCGATCCCGGCGAGGACTTCTTCGGTCTGACCAGTGATGTCCTTGGCAAGATCCTGCGCGACCATGCCCTGGACGAAGACGAAGCCGTGATACTCGACGGCCTTGGCCAGCACCGGGTTCGGCTCGGTGCGAATGATCTTGCTCATGGATGGCTCCTGCAGGGGTCAGCGTGCGCTGGGGGAAAAGGTTGGTCCGAACCCCGGGTCGGGCGGCGTCGGAACATCGCCGGGCTTGCTGTTGGCCCGCAGGCAGGCTGACACCTGGTTATCGCGGCCATACAGTTGGCCCAGCCCGGCCGATACGATGCCGGAGTCATACCTGGCGGCGAACGGCGTGTCGCGCTCGTCCCGGTAGGACAACTCCTGCCGGTTCTGCGCCGCGTAAACCCGGTCGGCGTCGGCCCGGCACGCCGCGGTGACGGCCCGGTCCGAACTGGTTTGGGGGGAGGCGCTGCCGCACCCCGCCAGCAGCACGGGAACAAGGACGAGGATCGAACGGGGGTTCATGCGGGCACTCCTTCGGAGGACGACGCCGCCGATGGCGGGCATGGGCCAGCCAACGGCCGGGCCAGGCGAGCGCGGAACCGGGTCTCGTCGAATCGGGCGTCGGCGGTCAGTTGCGTTTCGGCCGCCGTGGCGAGCAGCGCCGGGTGCAGCGTGGCGCCGTCCCGGCCGAACTGGAACAGCCCGGCCGTCCACGGCGCCCGGCTGAGCAGGTCCACCAAGGCGAGCAGCCGCAGGCACAGCGACAGGCCATAGCTGGTGCCGATGCCGACCGCGGCGTCCACCGCGCCCGCCCAGCAACGCGCGTCCTCGTCCGACAACGCCAGGTCGGTCACGCTGCCATCCGGCCGGTGGAAGCGGAACAGCCGGGCGGCGCCCCAGGCAGCGTCGGAGGCAGCCTCCCGCGCATAATCCCAGGCAGCGGCCAAGTCCCGCCCGCGCACGGGCGGCAAGGCTTCCGGCGGCAGGTCCACCAGGTAGGTCAGCGTGCCGTCCCGGGTGCGGGCGATCCGGATGGGGAGGGGGGCGTATTGCATCCTGTCCACAAGGATGGACCTGCCGGCCCGGCTGCGCCAGCCTGGGCCATCACCGCGTAGGATAAAAACATGGCCGATCCCGCCGATCTCACAGCAATCCAGGCTGCCCGCGCCATTGCCGCCGGCACCCTGCACCCTGCGGCGCTGCTGGAAGCCTGCCTGGACCGCATTGCCCGGCGTGAACCGGTCGTGCAGGCGATGGCCGCGATGGACCCGGAGCTGGCCCGGCGCACCGAACCCCTGCCGGGACCGCTACACGGCTTGCCCATTGGAATAAAGGATGTGCTGGACACCGTTGATTACGCCAGCGAGTACAACTCGCCGATCTGGCGCGGCCACCGGCCTCGCGCGGATGCGGCCTGCGTGGCCTGGGCAAAGGCGGCTGGCGCGGTCGCGCTCGGCAAGACCGTCACGACCGAGTTCGCCACCCGCACGCCAGGGCCGACCACCAACCCGCACGACCCGGCGCGCACCCCGGGCGGGTCGAGCAGCGGCTCGGCGGCGGGGGTGGCGGCAGGGTTCTTTCCCCTGGCCTATGGGACGCAGACGGCGGGCAGCGTCATCCGCCCGGCGGCGTACTGCGGCGTGGTCGGCTACAAGCCCAGCTTCGGGCTGATCAACCGGATGGGCATGAAGCTGATGTCCGACAGCCTGGACACCGTGGGCGTCATGGCGCGGGGCGTTGCGGACTGCGCGTTGCTGGCCGGGGCCGTGTCGGGGCTCGACCTGGGTGATCCGGAAACGCATCCCGGCCAGGCGCCGCGCATCGGGTTGTGCCGGTCGCCCACCTGGGACCGGGCGCTGCCGGAGACGGTGGAACTGTTCGAGCGGCTGCGCGGCCAGCTTGAGCGGGCCGGGGCAGTGGTGACCGAGCGCGAACTCCCGCGGGAGTACGACGGCCTGGAGGAGGCGCATTCCGTCGTCATGAACGGCGAAAGCGCCCGTGCCCTGGGCTGGGAGATGACCCATGCCCGTGGCCAGCTCAGCCCCACTCTGCGGGAGCGGATGGAATGGGGCCTTGCCCAGCCTGCCGCCACCCTGCTGCAGGCCCAGGAGACATTTCGCCGCCTGCAGGACGGGTTCCCCGCGGTGATGGCTGGGCTGGACGTGCTGGTGACGCCCGCGGCTCCGGGACAGGCACCGGTTGGGCTGGCCTGGACGGGCGACGCCGGGTTCAACTTCATCTGGACCAGCCTGCATGTGCCTTGCGTGACAGTGCCGGCGGGGACCGGCCCGGACGGCATGCCGCTTGGCGTGCAGGTGGTGGGGCTGCGGGGGCAGGACCGGGCGGCGTTGACGTGGGCGGCCTGGGTGGCGAACGCCGTCCTATGATGGGGGGCGCGTGGCGGTCACGATGTCGGAGCCTCGCACCCATCGCCGGGCGGCGCGGCGGACCCGGTTGGCGGGACCACCTCGAACGCCTGTTCCGCCACCACCCTGCCGTCCTCCAGCAGGGCGAAGGTCCAGGTGCCCGGTGCGACCTCCCAAGGCTCGGTGAAGCCGAACATGGTCGGGGACGGCCACAAGCCGGCCATTCCCGGCCAGGTCTCCACGGTGCCGGTCACGCCATCCGGCCGGGTCAGCCGCGGGTGCGTCAGGCGAACGGTGACGCTGATCGGGGCGTCCCGGGCTGGCGGCGCCGCCATGAAGTAGATGCCGAACCTGCGGCACAGCGCCGCCTCGATCCGGGTGGCGTGGCGCACGAACCTGATCCCCTCGGCATAGCCGAAGCCGCTGACGCCGGTCGCACCCTCGGGCTTGGTCGAGGGCGTGAGGTCGCGCCGGGCCGTGAACTCGCCATACTCCACGATGCGGACGTCCGGCGCGTCTTGCGCCATCGCCGGGGCGGGCGGCATGGCGGCCAGCAGGGCCAGGACGAGGGATGGCCTCATGGCAATCCCGCCCCTCATGGCAACTCCGCCAGGGACTCGACGGTGTCGAAGTCCCGCAGCACGGCGTCGTCGCCCAGTTCGACCAATTCCACCGCCTCGGCATGGCGTTCCAGCAGTGGCCGTGCGCCCATGTCCCCCGTCAGCCCGCCGATGTCCGGGAAGAAGCGGCGGTCCCACAGCACGGGGTTGCCGACCTTGCCGCGGCAGGCCGGTGCAACGATGGTGCGGCCCTCGTCGGGATCATAGGCCTCAATCAGCCGGGCCATCATCCCGCCGGTCACCAACGGCATGTCACCGAGGCAGACCAGCGCGGCCGAACAGCCTGGCGGCACCGCGGCCACGCCGGCCCGCAGGCTGGCCGAAAGCCCGGCGGCGTAGTCCGGCGCCGGGACGAACCGCACGTCGCGGCCGGCCAGGGCCGCACGGACCTCGTCCGCCCGGTGGCCCAGGACGACCAGCACCGGCCGGGCGGGGCTTGCGAGCATGTGGTCCACCACCCGCGCCACCATCGGCGTGCCATCCCGGTCCGGCACCAGCAGCTTGTTGTGCGGCGCCATGCGGCTGGAGCGCCCTGCCGCCAGCACGATCCCTGCCACCGCGCGTTGGCCCGGTGGGGCCGCGGCTGTCGCCCTGGCGCGCGGCAGCGGGCGCGGCCCGGTGTCCTTCAGCAGTCCGCCCACGCCCATGCCGGCCAGCACGGCGCCGTCCACCGGCAGGCCGGCGAACAGCCGGGCCAGCACCCAGTCGATGCCATTCAGCCGCGGGCTGCGCGCGCAGCCCGGCAGCACCATGGCCGGGCGGCCGGCCATCTCACCAAGGCAGATCAGGTTGCCGGGATCGACCGGCATGCCGAAGTGCAGGATGCGCCCGCCCGCGGCGACGATCCCGGCCGGGCCGACGTCGCGCCGGTCCACCACGGCGCTGGCGCCGGATACCAACAGGATGTCGGCGCCTGCCTCGGCCAGGCCGCTCAGCGCGGCGGCGATGGGCGCCTCCGCATGGTCGCACGTCACCGGCGGCAGCAGCGTTCCCGTCAGGCCGGCGACACGGGCGGCGGTCGCCTCCGCCGTGCCGGTCAGGATGCTGTCCTTAAGGCCGGGCAGCCGTGTCATCACCAGGCCGACGCGCAACGGGCGGAACGGGTGCAGGCGCAACGGAGGGTGGGCGCGGGCGAGGGCCTCCACACGGACCAGCGCGGCCTCCGCCACGGCGAAGGGGATCACCTTGATCGTCGCCACCATCTCGCCCGTGGCGACCGGGGCGGCGTCGGGCAGGGTGCCTATGGTGAGCGCCTCGTCCACCCCGTTCAGCGCGTCCAGCGCGGCGCGTCCAGCCTGCAGTAGGCCGGGCACGGCGGCCAGCAGGTTGACCCGTCCGGTGCTGGCGCGGCTGGCGGTCAGGCCCGGGGTCAGCAGCGCCGCGGCGAGGCGGCGGGCCGCCTCGTCCTCCGCGACATCGCCTGGGTCCAGGCGGGCGGCGATCACCTCTGCGATGCCGCCCGCCCGCAGCGCCGTGATGGCATCCGCGTCCAGCACCGAGCCCTTGCGCAGCACGCGGCCCGACAGGCGGCGCGTGTGCGCCAGGACCGCGCCATCCGCCTCCGCCAGGGGAACGCTGCCGAACCTCAAGCCGCGCCGCGCCGCACGGCCACGACCTGCGCCAGGATGGACAGCGCGATCTCCGGCGCGGTGACGGCGGCGATGTTCAGCCCGACGGGTCCGTGGATGCGCGCCATCGCGGCGTCGTCATGGCCCAGGGCGCGCAGCCGCTCCATCCGGGCGGCGTGGGTGCGCCGCGATCCGAGGGCGCCGATGTAGAACGCCCGGGAACGCAACGCGCGGTCCAGCGCCGGGTCGTCCAGCTTGGGGTCGTGCGTCAGGGTGACGATGGCGGTGCGGCTGTCCGGGCGCAGGGTATCCAGCGCCTCGTCGGGCCAGTCGGTGCTGACGGTCACGCCGGGGAAGCGCTCGTCGGTGGCGAAGGCGCGGCGCGGATCAGCGACGGTGACACCATAGCCCAGCCCGGCCGCCATCGGCACCAGGGCCTGGGCGATGTGGACGGCGCCGACCACGACCAGCCGCAGCGGCGGGTTGTAGGCGTGCAGGAACCAGGTGCCGTCCGCCTCCACCACGCCGCTGCGGTCGGCCCGCAAGGCGGCGTGGGCGGCGTCGAGCAGGGCAGGGGGGGCGTCGTCACCGGGCAGCAGCAGTTGCGCGCCGCCGGGCAACCGGGTGGCGAGCACAACCGGCTCCCCGGCGGCGCGGGCGGATTGCAGGCGGTCCAGGGTGGCGGGTGTCATCCGAGCCGCTCGACGAACACCTTGAGCTTGCCGCCGCAGGCCAGGCCGACCTCCCACGCGCGTTCGTCGGTCACACCGAAGTCCAGCAGTTGCGGCTGGCCGTCGCGCATGGTGCGCCCGGCGGCGTCGGCTACCGCGCCTTCGATGCAGCCGCCGCTGACCGATCCGGCCATGCGTCCGCTGGCCGTCATGGCAAGCTGGCTGCCCGGCGGGCGCGGGCTGCTGCCCCAGGTCTCGGTGACCGTGGCGATGGCGACCTGCTCACCCTGGGCCAGCCATCCGGCGGCGGTGCCCAACACGTCCTCGGCTTCGCTCATGCAGCCCTCCCGTCAATGCGTCCGCGCGTGTCCGTTTGCCTGCGCGGCGGGGCCGGGCGGGACAGCAGGTCCACCAGGGCGCGCAGGCTGTCCAGGCTGTGGACGGTGCGGAACTCGTCCACATGCGGCAACATCGCCCGGATGCCACCCGATTTGGGCTGGAAGCCGCTCCATCGCAATAGCGGGTTCAGCCACACCAGCCGGCGGCAGGAGCGGTGCAAGCGGTCCATCTCCTCCGCCAGCCCGGCCGCGCCGTCGCGGTCCAGCCCGTCCGTCACCAGCAGCACCACCGCGCCCTGCGCCAGCACGCGGCGGGACCAGCGGCGGTTGAACTCGGCCAGCGCCTCGCCGATGCGGGTGCCGCCGGACCAGTCGGGGACGGCGTGGGAGACCATCTGGAACGCCACCTCGGGGTCGCGGAAGCGCAGTTGGCGGGTGATGTTGCTCAGCCGCGTGCCGAACAGGAAGACGTGGACGCGGTCGCGGTCATTGGCGACGGCGTGCAGGAAGTGCAGCAGCACCTGGGCATAGCGGGCCATACTGCCGGAGATGTCGCACAGCACCACCAGGGGCGGCGGGCGGGTGGTGCGGGCGGAGCGGGCGGGTGCGGTGATCTCGCCGCCCTGGCGCAGGCTGCGGCGCAGGGTGGCGGCGAGGTCGATGCGCGGCCCCAGCGGGTCCGGCCGGTGGCGGCGGGTGCGGCGCAGGTCGAGCGGCAGGCGCAGGCGGCGGATCTCGGCCTTGGCGTTGCCGATCTGCTCGGCGCTCATCTGCTCGAAGTCCATGGATTGCAGGCGCTCGCGGGCGCTGACGGTCATCGCGGCGTCCCGGTCGGGGGCAGAGTCGTCGGGACGGAGCGGCTGCGGGCGGGGCGGCGCCATGGCCTCGGCCAGGCGGCGAGTGCCGGGGGTGGGTTTCTGCTCCGGCGGTGGGCCGTCCTCCAGCATGGATAGGGCGATGGCGTTCTGGACGGCGGCCGGGTCGCGCCAGAACAGGTCGAAGGCGCGGTCGAACAGGTCCTGGTGCTCGTGCCGATGCACCATCAGGCCGCGCAGGGCGGAGCGGACCTGCTGGCGTTCGTCAAGACCGATGTGGTCCAGGGCGTGCCCGGCGGCGATCACCTCCGCCGGGCCGACCGGCAGCCCGGCCCGGCGCAACAGGCGGGCGAAGTGGACCAGGTTGGCGGCGAGCGCTGTCAAGACCGCCGCTGCCTGCTCCCTTTCCCTTCGGGAGAGGGCCGGGGTGAGGGGGTCTGGCTGCGGAGCCGGGCGCGTCCTGTGCCGCTGGTGAGCAGCCCATGGCGGGCGAAGTCGGAGTTGGCCTGCGCCCTCACCCCGGCACTTTCCCGAAGGGAGTGGGAACAGCCGCCGCGTCGTGCACCTCGGTCAGCAGCCGTGCGGCTTCGGCACCGCGGACCTTGGCGATGTCGTCCTGGTACTTCAGCAGCACGCCCAGCGTCTCGTCCACGCCCTCCGGCGTCAGCTCGTGCTGGTCCAGGTAGTTCAGCGCGGCGGCCCAGTCGATGGTCTCGGCGACCCCGGGCAGCTTGAACAGGTCGGCGCCGCGCAGCCGCTGCACGAAGGCGACGACCTCCGCCGACAGCCGTGGCGCCAGGCCCGGCGCCTTGGCGTCCAGGATCGCCCGTTCCCGTGCCGCCGAGGGATAATCCACCCACTGATACAGGCAGCGCCGGCGGATGGCGTCATGTACCTCCCGCGTGCGGTTGCTGGTGAGCACCACCACGGGCGGCACCGTGGCGCGGATGGTGCCGTACTCCGGCACGGTGATTTGGAAATCGGCCAGCAGTTCCAGCAGGAACGCCTCGAACGGCTCGTCCGCCCGGTCCAGCTCGTCGATCAGCAGCACGGCGGGGGGCAGGTCGGGGTCGATGGCCGACAGCAGCGGGCGGGCCAGCAAGTAGGGCCGGCCGTGGATGCTGGCGGCCAGCCGCGCCTGGTCGCGGTCGCCGCCCGCCTCGGCCAGGCGGATCGCCATGAGCTGCCGGGCGTGGTCCCACTCATAGGCGGCGGCGGAGAGGTCCATGCCGTCATAGCACTGCAGCCGCACCAGCCGGCGGCCCAGCCCAGCGGCCAGCACCTTGGCGATCTCGGTCTTGCCGGTGCCGGGTTCGCCTTCCAGGAACAAGGGACGGTGCATCGCGAGCGCCAGGTGCACAGTCACGGCCAGCGCCGGGTCGGCGATGTAGCCTCCGGCCGCCAGCAGCACCGCGGTGTCCGCGACTGTCGCGGGCATCCCGAGGCCGGCAGCCTTGGCCGGCATCCCGGTGCCCGCAGCCTTGGCGGGCACCCCGGTGTTTGCAGCCTGGGCGGGCATCACTCCTGCCGCTGGGTGATCAGCCAAACACGTAGCTCTTGAAGATCAGGATGAATACCGGGACATACAGCACGATGCCGATGATGGCGACGCGCGGCAGGCCGAACGGCTGCTCCGGGATGCGGGACAGCATGCCCAGCAGCGCGGGTGCGGCCTTCGGGCGGGCCGTCTGTGCCAGAGGGGTGCTCACCCCGGCATCGGCGGTGTCGGTGGCGGACTCCGCCGCGAGTGTCGGGCCGACAATAGGGCCAGTGGCAGCGACCTCCTGCGGACCCGACACCTCGGCGGTGAAGCGGTCGAAGAACAAGTCGGCCATCTGCTTGCTGGTGGCGTCGATCAGCCGGGCGCCCAACTGGGCGATCTTGCCGCCCACCTGCGCCTTCACGTCGTAGGACAGCAGGGTGAACGGCCCGTCATCGGATAGGCGCACGTTTGCGCCACCCTTGGCGAAGCCGGCGACGCCGCCCTGGCCCTCGCCACTAATGCGGTAGCTGTTGGGGGCGTCGATGTCGGTCAAGTGGATATTGCCGGCGAAGCGGGCCTTGATCGGGCCGATCTTGATGGTCGCGGTGGCCTTCATGTCGTGCTCGGCGGTGCGCTCCAGCGTCTCGCAGCCGGGGATGCAGCCGCGCAGCACCTCGGTGTCGTTCAGCGCTTCCCAAACCTTTTGCCGCGGTGCCGGGATGTGCCGCTCGCCACTCATGTCCATCGATGTACTCCATTCAATCCGGCGGACCCTAATGGCAGGGGGAGGCCCGTGCAACCAAGCGGCAGCCGACCCACCTTACGTCTGCTGGCGAAGCTGCTAAACGGCTGGCATCCCGCCGCGTTCCGGAGCACCCCCGATGACCTACCTTGTTGCCGCCGACCTGCAGACCGAGCCGGCGGGCCTCCGTTTCCGCAAGCTGGTGGAGGCGGGCGGCATCGTGCAGATCCCCGGCACGCATAACGGCATGGCCGCCTTGCAGGCGAAGGCGGCCGGGTTCCAGGCGGCCTACCTGTCGGGTGCTGCGATGACGGCCAGCATGGGGTTGCCGGACCTGGGCATGATCACCGTGGACGAGGTGTGCTTCTTCGTGCGGCAGGTGGCGCGCAGCAGCGGGCTGCCGGTGCTGGTGGATGGCGACACCGGGTATGGCGAGGCGCTGAACGTGATGGCGATGGTGCGCAGCTTCGAGGACGCTGGGGCCGGGGCGGTGCACATCGAGGACCAGATCCTGCCGAAGAAGTGCGGCCACCTGAACGACAAGAGGCTGGCCGACGCACATGACATGGCCAACAAGGTCGCCGCTGCCCGGCGTGCCAGGCGGCATCTGTATATCATGGCCCGCACCGACGCCGCCGCGAGCGAGGGCATGGACGGCGCCGTCGCCCGGGCGCAACTGTATGTCGAGGCGGGCGCCGACGCGATCTTCCCCGAGGCGCTGCACAATGCCGAGATGTTCCGCGAGTTCGCCCGGAGGATGCCGGGCGTGCCGCTGCTGGCCAACATGACCGAGTTCGGCCGCACGCCGTTCTTCACCGCCGCCGAGTTCGAGGACATGGGCTACCGCATGGTGATCTGGCCCGTCAGCTCGATGCGGGTGGCGGCCAAGGCGAGCGAGGGGCTGTATGCCGCGATCCGGCGCGATGGCGGCACGCAGAACGTGATTGACCGGATGCAGACCCGGGCGGAACTGTACGCGACCATCGACTACGCGGGGTATGAGGCGCTGGACCAGAGCATCGTCAGCACCGTCACCCCGCACGGGATGCCGCAGCGGGACTGAGGGGTGCCGCTGGCTGTCTTCTCCCTCTCCCGGAGGGAGAGGGAACAGCGGTTGTCGTTATCTTTGGCGCCGTGGCCGCGCGATGACCGTTCCCCTCTATATCGGCAGCGAGCTGTACCGGCGCTCGACCTACGGCCCGACGCACCCGCTGGCGATCCCGCGCGTCACCACCTGCACCGACCTGTGCCGGGCCATGGGCTGGCTGCCGGACGCGCAGTTCCGGGTGGCGCCGATGGCGGACCCGGCCCGGGTGCTGCGCTTCCATGACCCCGAGTACCTTGCCGCCCTGGCCCGCGCCGAGGCCGAGCAGGCCGTCACCGACGAGGACCGTGCCCGCTTCCGCATCGGCGCCGAGGGTAATCCCGTATATCCGGAGATCTATCGCCGCCCGATGACCTCGGCCGGCGGCGTCATGCTGGCGGCGGAGCTGACGCGCCACGGCGGCATCGTCCACTGCCCCGGCGGCGGCACCCACCATGGCCGCCCGGCCCGGGCCAGCGGCTTCTGCTACCTGAACGACCCCGTGCTGGGCATCATGGCCTGGCTGGAGCAGGGTCTGGAGCGCATCGCCTACCTCGACATCGACGCCCACCATGGCGATGGCGTGCAGGACGCCTTCCACGACGATCCCCGCGTGCTGACCATCAGCATCCACGAGGCTGGGCGCTGGCCGTTCACCGGCGCCGCGCTCGACCGCGCCGGCGGGGCCGCGCGCAACCTGCCGGTGCCAAAGGGCTTCAACGACAGCGAGATGGCCTGGCTGATGCAGCATGCCGTGCTGCCGTTGATCGAGCGGCACCGCCCGCAGGCCGTCTTCCTGCAATGCGGCGCCGATGCGCTGGAGGAGGACCCGCTGGCCCGGCTGTCGCTGTCCAACAACGCTCATTGGGCTGCCGTGCAGGCTGTGATGCCGCTGGCGCCGCGGCTGATCGTGACCGGTGGCGGCGGCTACAATCCATACACCGTCGGCCGCTGCTGGGCCGGGGTGTGGGCCACCCTGAACGCCATCGCCATCCCGGACCGCACCACGCCCGACGCCGAGGCCGTGCTGCGGGCACTGACCTACAACCGGGCCGCCGGGCGCAACCCGCCGGGGCACTGGTTCACCACCCTGCGCGACGCTCCCCGGCCCGGCCCGGTGCGGGACGAGGTTGCGCGCCTGGCCGAACTCACCCTGCAGGAGGACCCGCTATGCACCGCCGAACCATGATCGCCGCCCTGTCCACCCTGGCCGTCGCCGCCCCCATTGCCGCGCGCGCCCAGGACACCAGCAAGGCGCAGGCGGAGCTGCCGAAAGAGCCGCTGGCGATCACCACCCGGGACGGGGTGCGGCATGAGTTCACCGTCGAGATGGCGCTGTCCCCGGCGCAGCAGGAAGTCGGCCTGATGTTCCGCCCGGTCGTGCCCGCCGATGGCGGGATGCTGTTCGACTGGGGCACGTCGCGTGAGAGCAACATGTGGATGCGCAACACCATAAGCCCGCTCGACATGGTGTTCATCAACGCCGACGGCACGATCCGCCACATCGCCGAGGACACGGTGCCGGAAAGCCTGG
>CAXTFY010000068.1:0-17053 GCA_964243265.1 uncultured Acetobacteraceae bacterium
CGGGTCCACAACGCTTATTCCAACTACCGTTTATCACCATAGCCGTTGTTACAGCCCCATCAACATAGGCAACCCGGCACCGGATTACCAGACCTTTCGGTGGCATCGGGCTGGGTGCTAGACGCTTGGCTATGCCCCTGACCTCCGACCAGCTCGCCGAAGTCGCCGCCCAGCGCGAGGCCGCGCAACCTACCCTGCGCGCCACCGTGCCGGCGTTGGAGGCTCTGCTGTACCAGGCGGTGCCAGTGCTGGACCATGGGTTCGTGCGGGTCATCGACTACATGGGCGACGACGGCGCCGTGGTGCAGGCGGCGCGCGTGAGCTATGGCCGTGGCACCCGCCGGGTCAGCGAGGACTCCGGGCTGATCCGCTACCTGATGCGCCACCGGCACAGCACGCCGTTCGAGATGTGCGAGATCAAGTTCCATGTGAAGCTGCCGATCTTCGTGGCCCGGCAGTGGATCAGGCACCGCATGGCCAACGTGAACGAGTACTCCGCCCGCTACTCGATCTTGGACCGCGAGTTCTACATCCCCGCGCCCGAGCACTTGGCGGCGCAGAGCAGCACCAATCGGCAGGGCCGGGGCGAGGTGCTGCAAGGCGAGGAGGCCGCCGCCGTGCTGGACATGCTGCGAGGGGATGCCAGCCTGACCTACGACCATTATGCCCACATGCTAAACGAGGGGGTGGATGGCGCCCCGGCCGACCCGGACCGCCAGGGCCTGGCACGCGAGCTGGCGCGGATGAACTTGACGCTGAATACCTATACGCAGTGGTATTGGAAGGCGGACCTGCACAACCTGCTGGGCTTCTTGTCGTTGCGCGCCGACAGCCACGCGCAGTATGAGATCAGGGCCTATGCCGATGTCATGCTGGACGCCGTGCGGGCCTGGGTGCCGGCGACGTTCCAGGCATTCCTGGACTACCGCATGGGTGCGGTGACGCTGTCGGCGCAGATGCTGGCGGTGGTGCGGCGTATGCTGAGCGGGGAGGCGGTGGATCAGGCCGGCAGCGGTCTGTCCAAGCGGGAGTGGGGCGAGTTGATGGAGACGCTGGGGCGCCCAGCGCCGTCCTAAGCCATGGCCCGGCCTGATGCAGTGACCTTTGATGTCGTCGTCTTTGGTTCCATCAACCTAGACCTGATCTTCGCCCTTGACCGGCTGCCTGGCCCCGGCGAAACCATGCTCGGCTCCGCAGCCCGGATGGAGCCGGGTGGCAAGGGTGCCAATCAGGCGGTTGCGGCGGCTCTGGATGGTGCGCGGGTCGCGATGGCTGGGGTTGTCGGACGGGATACCCTGGCTGACGGCGCGCTTGCCGGGTTGCGGGCGGCTGGCGTGGATTTGGCCCGTGTGAGGCGGGGCGACGATACGACGGGCTGCGCCGCCGTCTGCACGGACCCGGCTGGCCGCAACCAGATCGCCGTCGGCGCCGGTGCGAACCGCCATGCCCAAGACATGCAGGTCGAGGACGGGATACTGCAGCCCGGGACGATCCTGCTGATGCAGATGGAAACCGATCCCGGCGAGGGTGCGGCCCTGATTGCCCGTGCCCATGCCCGGGGCGCCCGCATTGTGCTGAACTTGGCTCCGGCCCGGGCCATGGACTTCGCCGCTTTGCGCGTCCTGGACCTTCTCGTGGTGAATGAGCACGAGGCGGCGTGGCTGGCTGCCCAATTGACAACTGCACCAACGGCCGATGGCCTGCACGTCGCCTTGGGCGTGGGTGTCGTGCGGACTCTGGGCGCGGACGGCTGCGAGTGGGCCACGGCGGACGGAGCAGGGCGGCTGCCGGCAGTGCCGGTTCAGGTGGCGGACACGACGGCGGCCGGGGACTGCTTCACCGGCGTGTTGTGCGCCGCCCTGTCCCGTGGCGCTGGACTGCCGGATGCGCTCCGGCGGGCCACGACCGCCGCGGCATTGTGCTGCACACGGGCGGGATCACAGGGCAGCCTGCCCCATGCGGAGGAAACCGGCGCGGCGCTGCGCCAATGGCTTTAGGGTCCGCCACCGCAGCACCTGTTCCCATGACGGGAGACGAGACGTCTTCCGTCATGTGGAAGGATTACGATTGCCCAAAGCGGTAGGCGCTGCGCTTTTCCGCCCTACGTGCCTCTTGAGGTCCTCACGTTTTCAGATTTTAGAAGGGCGAGTTCTGCTCTCATACGAGATACAGCCCTCCACCCATGGTAAACCCCAAGCACCAAGACTGTTGGCGCCCCGACACCGGCCCCCCCAAACACTGCCCCAAGCCACATAAGCCCGGCTGCCAGGAGCAAGCCCATCAGTGCCCTCCAAGCCCACCAAAGCCCCAGAGTCCGGGCTGACCAATCATCTGCGACGGCATTGTCGCAGCCCAATCGCGTCGTTTCCTGCGGCTGATTGCGCTCTGCGACGGCAGAACCTGGTGCTGCAAAGGCCAAAACCATCGTTCGCAGACGTAACCGTTCAACATCCAGGATTTGCATCCAGGCGAACATCCCAAGTGCAAACAGAACGTTCGCCACAACAGGGAATGAAACCAAATCCTCGTTCCTCTGATAAACCTTGCAGGTCCAGCCTCTTACATCAGCTCCGCCACCGCAGCGCCTGGCTCCGCAGCGGGTTGGAGAACTCGCGCCCTTCCTCCCGCGCCGCCAGGTACTCCTTTTTCAGCCGCATGTACCAGCGCACCTGCGTATCCGGGTCGCCCACGAACAGCGGCGGCGGCGGGGCCGGGTTGCTCATCAGGCGGACGGCCACGGTGCGGTCCTGCCCCAGGAAGTCCCGCGCCATCCAGGCGAACGCCGGCTTCAGCGGCGCCAGCCACGGCACGGTCCAGTAGGCGCAGTAGTGCACGTCGGTCTCGGTCGGGCTGATCGGCGTTGCGGCGGCCAGGATGCAGGCGCTGTGGCGGCTGCCCTGGATGTGCTCGATCCGGGTGCCCGGCAGTTGGATGCCGATGTCGATGTGCACGTCGCGGCCCAGCAGCCGGTACGGGTTGCCGCCCTGCTTCAGGTGATGGCGCAGCATGCGGAAGCCCAGGCCGTGCGGCTCGAAGTGCTTCTCCTTCAGGCGCAGGTTGGCGGCCGGGTTGCGCTTCCACCAGCGGGAGGTGTGGACGAACGCCGGGTGGCCCGGGTCGAAGAACCCCATCGCCGCAAGGTCCACGCCGCACGGGAAGCGCATGGTTGTGCTGACCTGCGGCGCCACGCCGTCGAAGCCGGGCACCGTCGGCACCGGCCCTGGCTCGCCGTCGCCGACATAGACCCAGATGTTGCCTTGCACCTCCCGCGCCGGGCGGGTGCGGAGGCGGAAGCGGGCCGGGTCGGTCTCGTCGCCGGGTGCGAGGGAGGGGATCTCCGTGCAGCAGCCGTCGGTGCTGCGGAACACCCAGCCATGGTAGCAGCAGCGCAGGCTGTCGCCGTCGAACGAGCCGTGCCGCATCGGCATCCCGCGGTGCGGACAGGAGTCGCCGACCGCGAACACCTCGCCGTCGGTGCGGCGGCCGACCAGCAGGTCCTCGCCGAGCAGCCGGACCGGCAGGGTGCGCCCGCGCCGGACCGCCTTGGCGGCAACCGCCAGGTACCAAAATCCTCGAAGCATTCCGTCCATCTTGAACCTAGTCCATCACGATCCGTGGGGCCGCCGGCTTGGGCGCGGCCAGGCCGTCCCACACCCGCTTGGCGATGGCGGCGAATGCCTTGGCGGCGGGGCTGTCGGGGGCGGCGGCGCAGATCGGCGTGCCGGCGTCGGCGGTCACCCGGATGTCCAGCAGCAGCGGCACCTCGCCCAGGAACGGGATGCCCAGCGCCTCCGCCTCCCGCCGCGCGCCGCCGTGGCCGAACAGCTCCGTCGTGTGGCCGCAGTTTGGGCAGGCAAAGGTGCTCATGTTCTCGATCAGGCCGAGCACGGGGACCAGCGTCTTCTCGAACATGCGGACGCCGCGGCGGGCATCAATGAGTGCGATGTCCTGGGGCGTGCTGACGATCACCGCGCCGGACAGGCTGACGCGCTGCGCCATCGTGAGCTGCGCGTCCCCGGTGCCCGGCGGCATATCGACCACCAGTATGTCCAATGCGCCCCAATGCACCTGGCCCATCATCTGCTCCAAGGCACCCATCACCATCGGACCGCGCCAGATCATCGCCGTGTCGGGATCGACCAGGAAGCCGATGGACATCGCCAGCAGCCCCCAGGCCCGCAGCGGCACCATGCTGCCGTCGCGCAGCTCGGGCTTGGCGGACAGGCCGAGCATGCGCGGCAGGCTGGGGCCATAGATGTCGGCGTCCAGCAGGCCGACGCTGTGGCCCTGCTGCGCCAGGGCAACGGCCAGGTTGACGGCGGTGGTCGATTTGCCGACGCCGCCCTTGCCGGAGGCCACAGCGACGATGTGCTTCACGCCGGGCAGCAGCGCCGCCTTCGCAGCCGGGGCCGGCTTGGCGGCGGGAGCATGGGAATGGGCCGCATGGGACTGCGGCGCAGCGGGGGATCGCGGCGCGGCGGGGGACTGCGGCGCGGCGGGGCGGTGCGCCGTCAGCACGGCCGTCGCGTTGACCACCCCGGGCTGGCGGGACAGCGCGGCCTGGGCGGAGGCGCGCACGCCCTCCATCGCCGCGGCGCCCTCGCGGTCGGTGCGGAGCGCCAGGTGCACCAGGCCGTCGCGCGCATCCAGGCTATCGACCAGCCCGGCGGCCACAATGTCGCGCCCGGACCGGGGGTCCACCACCGTACGCAGCACCTCCCGCAACTGGTCAGCCGTGGGTCGTGCAGGAGCAGAAGTGGGCATTGCTTGTATATCCCCGGTACGCGGTCAATATGCTGGCGACAGCGTAGCGCCATATGGCGAAGGTGCGCCTCGGCTGCAAACCCGTGCAGTCGGCATTGATGGAGCCAACAGACCCATATGTCGTGGAACAACGGGGGCGGACCCTCGCCATGGGGCAACCCGGGCAACAACAACCCACCACCCCGCAAGCCCAACCGTCCTGACCGTGGCCCCTGGGGCACCGGCGGACAGGGCGTACCCGACTTCGACGAGATCATTGCCCGCTTGCAGGCCGGCGTCAGGCGGTTCGTTCCCGGCGGCGGCGGCCCGGGCGGTGGTCGCGGCGGCCCCGGCAACAACGGACGCCTGCTGGCGCTGATCGGGCTGGTGGCGCTGGTCGCCTGGCTGGCCAGCGGCTTCTATCGCGTGCAGCCGGACCAGGAGGGCATCGTGCTGCGCTTTGGAGCCTACACCGGCAGCACCGGGCCGGGCCTGAACTATCATATCCCCTGGCCGGTCGAGGAGGCGCTGACCCCCGCCGTCACCCGTGTCAACCGCACCATCATCGGCTTCGAGACGCTGGGCGACGGCACCCGCGCCGACCCGGGCCGCGACGTGCCAACGCGCGAGGTGCCGCAGGAGGCGCTGATGCTGACCGGCGACGAGAACATCATCGATATCAACCTGTCGGTGTTCTGGCGCATCAAGGACGCCGAGGCCTACCTGTTCAACACCCGCCACCCGGACGCGACGGTGAAGTCGGTGGCCGAGAGCGTCATGCGCGAGGTGATCGGCCGCACCCCAATCCAGCCCGCGCTGACCGAGGCCCGCGCCCGCATCGAGCAGCAGGTCGCCGCCGGCACCCAGGCGGTGCTGGACCAGTATGGCACCGGTGTCGAGATCACCCAGGTGCAGTTGCAGAAGGTCGATCCCCCAGCCGACGTGATCGAGAGCTTCCGCGACGTGCAGCGCGCCACGACGGACGCCGAGACGGCGCGCAACGAGGCCGAGAGCTACCGCAACGACATCGTGCCGCGCGCCCGCGGCGACGCTGCGCGGATCACGGCGGAGGCGGAAGGCTCCCGTCAGGCCAACATCGCAGAGGCCGCCGGGCAGGCCCAGCGGTTCCTGAGCGTGTACACCGCCTACACGGCTTCCAAGGACGTGACGCTGCGCCGGCTGTATATTGAGACCATGCAGGAGATCCTGACCAAGACGCCGAGCATCATCGTGGATGATCGGTTGAAGGGCGTCGTGCCCTACTTGCCGCTCGACCCGGCCCGCGTCACCGCCCAGACGGCCCCGCCGGCGCCGGCAGGAGCGGTGCGATGAGCCGGCCGTTGATTGCCGTCGGGGTGGTGGCCCTGCTGGTCCTGATCCTGGCCTCCGCGAGCTTGTTCACCGTGACGCAGACCGAGCAGGTGCTGATCACCCAGTTTGGCCAGCCGATCCGCCCGATCAGCGAGCCGGGCCTGCATGCCAAGGTGCCGTTCATCCAGACGGTGATCCTGTTTGACCGCCGCCTGCTGGATTATGAGACGCCGGGCGAGGAGGTCATCCTGTCCGACCAGCGCCGGCTGATCGTGGACAGCTTCACCCGGTTCCGCATCACCGACCCGCTGAAGTATTTCCAGGCGGTCGGGCCCGCCGAGGACGGCATCCGTGCGCGGCTGAACTCGGTCGTGACCTCCGCCATCCGCCGGGTGCTTGGCAACGAGACGCTGCTGAACGTGCTGTCGGCCCAGCGTGGGCGGATCATGGGCACGGTGCGCGGGCAGGTCACTGAGGAGATGAAGGCGTTCGGCGTCACCATCGAGGATGTGCGCCTGCGCCGCGCCGACCTGCCGGAGGAGAACACCCGGGCAATCCTGGCACGCATGAAGTCGGAACGGGACCGGATCGCCAAGCAGTTGCGCGCCGAGGGGGCGGAGGCATCCGCCCGCATCCGCGCCGATGCGGAGCGCGACCGCACGGTGCTTCTGGCCGACGCCCGTGCCCAGGCGGACCGGCTGCGTGGCGACGGCGAGGGACAGGCGATCAAGATCTATGCCGACGCCTACGGGCGCGATCCTGACTTCTACAACACCTACCGAACCTTGCAGGCATACCGTGAAGCGTTTGTCAACGGACAATCTCGGTTAGTGCTGACGCCTGACAGTGATTTTTTGAAGATGCTGCGGGAAGAGCCGAAGCCGTGATCCCTTTCGCAATGTCGTGAGGCACCCCATGCTTTGCCTTTCCGGCGCGTTGCGTCCCCACGAAGCCTAGCCGGCCCACTCCAGGGAGTTTCCCCATGCGCCCACGCCCCCATCGCGCCACCCTTCGAGCCATCGCTCTCGCCAGCGTATTTGCCCTGCCCGCGTCGTTGCCAGCGTTCGTCTCTGCCCATGCACAGGCCCGCCAGGCTGGCGACAGCTTCGCTGACCTGGCGGCGCAGTTGTCGCCAGCGGTGGTCAACGTCAGTAGCACGCAGAAGGCAGAGGCGCGGGCGGATCGCGATGCCGGCCCGGACACGCCGCAGTTCCCGCCCGGCAGCCCGTTCGAGCAATTCTTCAAGGATTTCCTTGACCGTAACCGCCCCGGCGGCGGGCAGCAGCAAGGCCGGCGTGGTCCGCAAGGCGGGCCGCAGCAGGGGCCGCATGGCGACGGAGAGGGCGGCGGTGGCGCAGTAAGCCTTGGTTCGGGGTTCATCATCGACCCGGCAGGCTACATTGTCACCAACAACCATGTCATCGACGGCGCAGACAAGATCAGCGTGACGCTGCAGGACAATACGACGCTGAAGGCGACTCTGGTCGGCAAGGACGACAAGGCGGACCTAGCGCTGCTCAAGGTCGAAAGCGACAAGCCGCTGCACTCTGTCCCGTTTGGTGACAGCGATACCTCGCGGGTCGGCGATTGGGTGCTGGCTATTGGCAACCCGTTCGGACTCGGTGGATCGGTGACCGCCGGCATCGTCAGCGCACGTGGGCGGGACATCCGCCAGGGGCCATACGACGACTTCATCCAAACTGATGCGGCGATCAACCGCGGCAATTCCGGTGGGCCGCTGTTCAACATGAACGGTGAGGTCATCGGCATCAACACCGCAATCTATTCGCCCTCTGGCGGGTCGGTCGGCATTGGCTTCTCCATCCCGGCCAACATGGCGAAGGCTGTGGTGACGCAGTTGCGGGAGTATGGCCGGGCGCGGCGCGGCTGGCTGGGCGTGAACATCCAGCAAGTCACGCCGGAGGTGGCCGAGGGCGTGGGCCTCAAGGACGGCAATGGCGCACTGGTCGCCAAGGTCAGCGAGGGTGGCCCGGCCGAGAAGGCGCATATTCGCAGCGGCGACGTGATCCTGCGTTTTAACAACCAGGACGTGAAGGAAATGAAGTCCTTGCCCCGCATCGTCGCCGAGACGGTCATCGGCAAGGATGTCCCGGTCGTGGTCTGGCGCGACGGCAAGGAGGTTACGGTGCAGGCCCAGGTCGGCGAGTTGCCGGACGATCCGCAGGTGGTCGCCAGCAACGCCCCAGCCGCACCGCCGCCGGTCAATCGCAACATCGAGGTGAGTGGCCTGGGAGCGCGCCTGGCGCCGATGACCGACGAGTTGCGGGACAAGTTCAAGATCGGCGCAGACCAGAAGGGCGTTGTCGTGACGGACGTTTCGCCGGATGGGGCGGCCGCCGGCAAGGGCTTGAAGCCAGGCGACGTGATTGTGGAAGTGCAGCAGGAAAGCGTCTCCACGCCGGCCGACGTGCAGGAGCGGATGGACCGTTACCGCAAGCAGAACCGTAAGACGGTGCTGATGCTGGTGCAGAGCAGCGAGGGCCTGCGCTGGGTGCCGGTGCCGCTGACCAGCGACGGCCAGCGTAAGCAGGGCTGACTTCTCCCTTCCCCCTCTCCCTTCGGGAGAGGGTTGGGGTGAAGGGTTCTTGCAGCGCAAACTTTGCGGCTTGACGATGCTGCGCTGCGCTTTGGCAGGTTTGATGCTTGCATGCTTCCTCACCCCGGCCCTCTCCCGGAAGGAGAGGGGGAAGAAGCAATAGGTCCATGCCGCACCCTGAAACCTGGCTGAAGGTTTTGCCGGACGGGTTATACTGTGAACCCGGTAGCTTTCACATCGACCCGGTTCGCCCGGTAGCGCGGGCAATCATCACCCATGCCCATGCGGACCATGCCCGACCCGGCCACGACGCCGTTCTCGCCAGTCCGGAAACGCTTGCCCTGATGGATGTCCGCATGGGCCAGGGCCGGGCGGGAGCGTTGCAACAAGCTTTGCAATATGGCGAGCCGATCACTCTTGGCGGCGTCCGTGTCTGGATCGAGCCGGCCGGGCACGTCCTGGGTAGCGCGCAAGTGGCAATGGAGTGGCGCGGCGCCCGCGCGGTAGTCAGCGGCGACTACAAACGCCAGGCCGACCCAACCTGCCGGCCGTTCGAGCCGATCCCGTGCGACGTGTTCGTGACGGAGGCAACCTTCGCCCTGCCGGTATTCCGCCATCCACCGGCGGAGCATGAGGTGGCGAAGCTGTTAGACAGCGTGGCGCTATTCCCGGAGCGAACCCATGTCGTCGGCGCATATGCCTTGGGCAAGGCGCAGCGGCTGATCGCCCTGCTGCGCTTGGCAGGGTGGGATCGGCCGATCTACTTGCACGGTGCGCAGGTGCCGCTGTGCTCAGCCTATGAGCGCATGGGCATTCCGCTCGGGGACTTGCGCCCGGCGACCGTGGCGGCCAAGGACAGCCTGCGTGGCGCCATCGTGATTGCGCCGCCCAGCGCCATCGCCGACCGCTGGGCGCGCCGGCTGGCCGATCCCGTCGTATGCAACGCCTCTGGTTGGATGCAGGTGCGGCAGCGCGCCCGCAGCAAGGGGGTGGAGCTGCCGCTGGTGATCAGCGATCACTGCGACTGGGACGAGCTGAACCTGACGCTCGACGAGGTGGGCGCGCCAGAGGTCTGGGTGACGCACGGGCGGGAGGAGGCCCTGATCCATGAGGCCGCCAAGCGTGGCATCCGGGGCCGGGCGCTGCGGCTGGTTGGGTATGACGACGAGGAGGACGATGTGGCGCCACCGGCCAGCGCCGCCGCGCCCGACGCCGCATGATCGCGTTTGCGGAGCTGCTGGAACGGCTGGTGTTCACGCCGGGCCGGCTGGCCAAGGTGGCGCTGCTGCGGCGGTATCTCACGACGCAGCCGGACCCGGACCGTGGTTTCGGCCTCGCGGCGCTGACGGGGGAGCTGGCGTTCGACGCCGCCAAGCCCGCGCTGATCCGTGGGTTGGCGGAGGAACGCACGGACCCGGTGCTGTTCGCCATGTCGCACGACTATGTCGGAGACCTCGCCGAGACGGTGGCGCTGATCTGGCCCGCCGCGCCCACCAACGCGGGTCCGCCGACGATGACCGAGGTGGTGCAGGCGCTGCTTACCACGCCCAAGGCGGAGTTGCCGCGGGTGCTGGCGGGGTGGCTGGATGCGTCGGACTCCTCGACGCGTTATGCCCTGTTGAAGCTGATCACCGGATCGCTGCGGGTGGGCGCCTCGGCACGGCTGGCCAAGACCGCGTTGGCGGAGCTGGCCGGGGGCGCTGTCGAGGCGGACCACATCGAGGAGATCTGGCACGGGCTGGCGCCGCCCTACGCCGGGCTGTTTGCCTGGCTGGAGGGCCGGGGCGATAAGCCGGACCCGGCCGGCGCCCCGGTGTTCCGCCCGCCGATGCTGGCGCATCCACTGGAGGCGCCGGACCTGGCGGCGCTAGACCCCGCGGCTTACCGGGCGGAGTGGAAGTGGGACGGCATCCGCGTGCAGTTGGTGGCGACGGCGGACGGCAGCCGCATCTACTCGCGCGGTGCGGACGACGTGAGCGGGGCGTTTCCGGAAATCCTCGACGCCATGCGGTTCAAGGGCGTGCTGGACGGCGAGCTGCTGGTGATGCGTGATGGCGAGGTCGCGCCGTTCGCCGACCTGCAGCAACGGCTGAACCGCAAGTCGCCGGGTCCCAAGATGCTGCGGGAGTTTCCAGTGGCGGTCCGGCTTTATGACCTGCTGTTTGACGGCGTGACCGACCTGCGGCCGCTGCCGTTCGACGAGCGCCGGGCGCACCTGGAAACCTGGTTCGCCCTGCACCAACCGGAGCAGATGGATTTGTCGCCGCTGATCCCGTTCCGCTCGATCGAGGAGCTGTCGGCCCTGCGCGACGGCACCCGGGCGGCCAGCATCGAGGGGCTGATGCTGAAACGGGGCGACAGCGCCTACGTGCCGGGCCGACCAAAGGGGCAGTGGTGGAAATGGAAACGCAACCCGCTGACCATCGACGCCGTGGTGATGTATGCGCAGCGCGGGCATGGCAAGCGCAGCAGCTACTATTCGGACTACACGTTCGGCCTCTGGCGGGAGGACGGGGAGCTGGTGCCGGTCGGCAAGGCGTACTCCGGGTTCACCGACGTAGAGCTGGTGCAGTTGGACCGCTGGATACGCAACCACACCGTCCACCGGTTCGGACCCGTGCGGGAGGTGGAGCGCGGGCTGGTGCTGGAGATCGCCTTCGATGCCGCGCAGGTCAGCAACCGGCACAAGAGCGGCGTCGCGTTGCGGTTTCCGCGGGTGGCGCGGCTGCGGCCGGATAAGCCGGTGGAGGAGGCGGACCGGCTGGAGACGCTGATGCGGATGATCGAGGTGCGGGGCGGGGCTGGGCCTGCTACGGACCAAGCAGAGGGATTGCCGCGATCGGGGTCACCGTGAATGGGGACGCCACGCCGGCGACCCGGCATCGGAAGTCCTCCTCTGGCTGCGGCACCTATCTGGCTGCGGCACTCATCGCGAGCCGCATTTGCGGCATGACACGCCAAGCAGGCCAGGGTGACCCTTGCCTCCCCCTATGCCGCGCCGAGGCCGGCTCGCGATGACCGCGTGGCTTGAGACAACAGCGGGCAGGGTCAAAGGCGACTGATATTACGTCAGTGATGCTTCAGCCATACCGCCGTAATCCCAATAGCCCGATCCCTAGGAACAGGCCGGCGCATAACGCGATGACCCCGGCCAAGGGCAGCACGCCCATCAATGGCGGCGTCAGCAGCACGCCGACCAATTGCCCGCCCTGACTGCTGGCCATCATCGCGCGGGTCGCGGCCGGAACATCGGCGCGGGCAAGGTCCGTTTGGCGCAGCACCGCCACGGGGATGTCCTGCATGGGGCCGCCAATTGCCGCAAGGCCAGACGACGCCATCGTCGCCGGAAGCAGCAGGCCCGGTGCCAGGCCCGTCGCCGCGATGGCAGCCAGCGAGGCCATGCCCAGGCCCAAGCACAGGTTGCCCCAAAACATTTGCCGGCCCGGCCGCGCAGGCAACGGCCGGCTGCCGATGACCAAGTTCGCCATGAGGTTGGTCAGCCCGTAAGCCGAGATCACCAGCCCATACGACGACAGCGCCAGGCCCGAACGTTGCAGCAGCAGCGGCAGCACCAGGAAGAAGGTCGCATACCACGCGCCGTTCAGCAGTCCCGAGGTCGCCAGCACATACCCCAGCAGCCCATGGCAGCGCAGCGCCCGCACGCCTTGCACCATGCTTGCCAGCATGCCGCCAGGCGGCAGCCCGTGCAGGACCGGGATCGGATGGCGGCGCTGGATCAGCCATAGCGTGGCCGCCGACAGCAGGAAAGTGACGGCGTCGAGGGTCAGCAGGTGCCGCAGCGGCAGCAGCGCCGACAACAGGCCGGCCAGGGCGGGGCCGAGCAGCCGGGCCAGGCGCTCGGTTCCGTCCAGCAATGCATTCGCTGCCGGCAGCAACGCGCGGTCCGGGACCAGCGCCGGCAGGACGGCCTGCAACGCCGGGCGGAACACCGCTTGCCCGGCACCGAGGGCGGCGACGGCCAGCACCAGTCCGGCCGCCGGCGGCGACCCCTGCCGGGACCACGCGGCGACAACGCCCAGCAGCGCCGCCGCCCGCGCCAGGTCCGCCGCGATCATCGCCCGGCCGGGCAGCACGCCATCGGCCACCCGGCCGCCGAGCACCAGCGTTGCCAGCAGGACCAGCGGCCCCAACGCGACCAGGTAGCCCGCCGCCGCCCCGAACGCCTCCGTCGCGATCCAGGCGAACGCCACGTTGTACGCCTGATCGCCGATGGCCGAGAACGCCAGCCCGCCCCACAACAGCGCGACGGGGCGGCGCCGCAGCGGTTGCAGCAGGCGGATCGGTCAGCCCCCGGTCTTGGGCACGTCGGGCGTGCCGACGTCGGTCTTGCGGATGTAGTCGGCGGGGTCGATCCGCTTCATCTCGAACAGGTCGGTCGTGCGGGCATACCAGCCGGCGCCGTGCATCCGGCCGACCAGGTTCAGCCGCGGCGTGTCGATGTAGCAACGGGCCGGGTCGATGACTGCATCGTCGCGGATGTGCATGGCGAGCACCTTGCCCAGCACCAGGGTGCGCTCGTTGCCGATGTCGATGGTGGCCATGCGCTCGCACTCCATGGCGACCGGGCTTTCGGCGATGCGCGGCGGGGCGATGTGCAGGCTGGGCAGGGTGGTCAGGCCGGCCTCGGCGATTTCGTCAACGCCGTGCGGGAAATCGATGGCGGTGATGTTCATGGCCGCCGCGGTGGCCTCGTCCACCAGGTTCACCACGAACTGGCCGGTGCGGCGGATGTTGTTGCCGGTGTCCTTGGCGTCGCCGGGCTCGTGGCCGCCGATGCCGAACACCACGACCGGCGGGTCGCCGGACATGGCGTTGAAGAAGGAGTACGGCGCCGCATTCAGCCTGCCCTGCAGGTCATGCGTCACCACCCAGGCGATGGGGCGCGGCGTTACGGTCGAGACCAGCAGCTTGTAGCAGTCGCGGGCGGGCAGGGTGGCGAAGTCGAAGTGCATGGGCGAGGTCCCCGAGGTGAAGGCTTAATCAGCCAGCATCGGCGCTATGGAGAGCGCGAGCAGCACGGCCATCGCCATGTTGAAGGCGCGCAGCCGGCGTGTGGAGCGCAGCACCTGCGCCGCACCCGCCCCGATGGTGACCCAGAGCAGGCTGCACGGAAAGCTCACCATGGTGAACAGCAGCGCGAGCAGCAGGACCTGCGGCAGCAGGGCCAGTTCGGGGACGGTGTAGGTCGCGGTCGTCGCCACGGTCAGCAACCAGGCTTTCGGGTTTACCCATTGAAACAGGGCGGCGCCGGTGAAGGTCATTGGCGACCGGGGCGCGGCCTCGGCGACGATGGCGCTGCGAGCGATGCCGAGGGCGATCCACAGCATCCAGGCACCCCCGACCCAGCGCAGCCAGGCGTGCAGCGCCGGGCTTGCGGCCAGCGGCCCGGCCAGCCCGAGGCCGACCACCGCGACCATCAGGCCGAAGCCGAGGCAGACGCCCAGCACATGCGGCAGGGTCTGGCGCATGCCGTGGCTCGCACCGGATGCGGCGAGCATGGCGTTGTTCGGTCCCGGCGTTACGGCCGTCGCCACGGCGAACACCATGAAGGCGATCAGGTTAGCGTGCATGAAGCCAGGCGAACACGCCAACCTGCAAACGCCAAGTACTGCCGTCGCAGGACAGGCCTGCATGGGCGGGGCGTTGGCCGGAGGCCCGTCGGTTCGCTTGGCTCCGGCCTGTCGCCCGACCTGATGCTGACCTGACGCTTATTGGGCGGCGGGCTGGGGAGCGGGCTGCGCGGCGGGTGCGGCGGCGCCACGGGCGGTAGCCAGGCTTTGCGCGTTGAGCTGGTCAACCGCGGCATCGCCGGCATCGTGGCCACGCGAGGCGCTGTGCATTGCGGCGTGGCCCTTGGCGGGGTGATGCATGGCGGCTTTGTGTACGGAGGAGTGGTGCTTCATAGGTTGCGGCGTGGCAGCGTTGGCGCTGGAGAACGATGCGGCCATAAGCAGGCCAGATGTTGCGAGAACTATGTTGCGCAGGGTCATGATGTGGCTCTTTGACGGGAATGGACGAGGTCCGGAGAGGTCCGGACAGCGCTATCATCGGGCTTCGTTCATCGCGGAGCAACGTTCGGTGCACACATGTCACACCGCTCTCCGAGCGCGTTGCCTGTAAGCCACACCTGGCGGCGTATGTCGTCGGACGTCCGGCGTCGGCGGGGATGATACCCTGGGTGCTGGTCTGGCCCGACTGACGGGGCGCCCTGGTTTCCTGGATGCCCTTGGCCGGGCGGTCTGGGACTTCGATGGTGGCGGGCGGACCGGCAATCAGGCCGAATAGCATGCAGATCGAGCAGCATGGGGCCGGCGTCAGCGCCGGGGCGGATCGCGCCACAGTCCCGGACGCCGGATGTCTCCGCCGTGCGTCCGGCCACCTCCGGGGGCTGTGCGGACCTGGTGACCCGTGGGGCGCATCGGTGGTTGCTTGCCCCTGCCATGCCGCCCCTTCCGCCCTGCGGCAAGCCCGGCCAAGATGCCGGTCTTCCTGTCGGAGTGTTCCCATGCCCAAGCCCCGCCTGCTGGTCGCGCGCCCCGTGCCCGCCGCCGTCACCGAGCGCGCGATGACCGAGTTCGACGCCACCCTGTCCGGGGACCGCGACCTGTCGCCCGACGATGTGCTCCAGCGGCTGACCGAGCACCATGCCGACGCGCTGTTCTTCAGCAGCAACCTGAAGCTGACGGCGGATTTCATCGGCCGCCTGCCGGAGAGCGTCCGTGTGGCGGCGACCTGCAGCGTCGGGTTCGACCATATCGACGTGGCGGCGGCCAAGGCGCGCGGCCTGATGGTGACCAATACGCCGGAGGTGCTGACCGACTGCACGGCGGACTTGGCTTTCATGCTGCTGCTGTGCGCGTGCCGCCGGGCCGGGGAGTATTCGGCCATCATGCGCGAGGGCTGGGGGCGGGGGTTTGGCATGGCGGAGATGCTGGGCGTGCAGGCGAGCGGCAAGACGCTGGGGATCGTGGGGTTCGGGCGGATCGGCCGGGCCATGGCGCAGCGGGCGCGGGGGTTCGGCATGCGGGTGCTTTATACCGACATGGCCCGGGCGGCGCCGGAGCTGGAGGCCGGGGCGGAGTGGGTGCCATCCTTGCGGGAGTTGCTGCCGCGCAGCCAGATTCTGACGCTGCACGCGCCCGGCGGGGCTGGGACGGACAAGCTGATGAATGCGGAGACGCTCGCGCTGCTGCCGCATGGGGCGGTGCTGGTGAATGCCGCGCGGGGGAGCCTGGTGGATGAGGACGCGCTGGTGGAGGCGCTGACGTCCGGGCACCTGCATGCCGCCGGGCTGGACGTGTTCCGGCGGGAGCCGGATTTTGACCAGCGGCTGGCGGCGCTGCCCAACGTGTTCCTGACGCCGCATATGGGGAGCGCGACGCTGGAGACGCGCAATGCCATGGGGTTCCGGGCGTTGGATAACATCGCGGCCGTGACGCACGGGCGGGCGGCCATCGACCCGCTTTGGAGCTGATGCCTTGGTGACGGGTGGGGGGGCGAAGCCGGTGCTGCTGGTGACGCGGCGGCTGCCGGCGGCGGTGGAGGCTCGGGCGGCGCGAGATTACGAGGCTCGGCTGAACGCGGCTGACCACGTGGTGACGGGGGCGGAGATCGTCGAGCGCTCGGCGGGGGCCAGCGCCGTGCTGTGCTGCCCGGCGGAGCGGATGGACGCCGGGGTGATCGCGGCGCTGCCGGACAGCGTGCGGGTGATCGGGACGTTCAGCGTGGGGTACGACCACATCGACGTCCCGGCGGCGCGGGGGCGGGGGATCGCGGTGGTGAATACGCCGGAGGTGCTGAACGAGGCTACGGCGGAGCTGGCGATGCTGCTGATCCTGGCGGCGTCGCGGCGGGCGGCGGAGGGGGAGCGGATGCTGCGCGCCGGGGGGTGGACCGGGTGGGCGCCGACGCAACTGCTGGGGTCCGGGGTGAGCGGGCGGCGGTTGGGGATTTTCGGGATGGGGCGGATCGGGAGGACCCTGGCGGGGATGGCTCGGGGGTTCGGGATGGAGGTCCACTACCGCAACCGGACGCGGCTGCCGGCGGAGTTGGAGGCGGGGGCGGTGTTCCATGCGGATGACGAGGGGTTCCTGGCGGTGTGCGACGTGCTGTCGCTGCATGCGCCGGGCGGGGCGGGGACGCGGCATTGGCTGGATGCGGGGCGGATTGCGCGGCTGCCTTGGGGGGCGGTGGTGGTGAATACGGCCCGGGGGACGCTGGTGGAGGATGCGGCGCTGGTGGCGGCGCTGCGGTCGGGGCAGGTGTCGGCGGCGGGGCTGGATGTCTATGACGGGGAGCCTCGGGTGGATGCGGGGCTGCTGGGGTTGGAGAACGTCGTGCTGCTGCCGCATCTGGGGAGCGCTACGGTGGGGACGCGGGAGGCTATGGGGATGCTGGTGCTGGATGGGATTGATGGGGTGC